>NZ_JBQUYV010000009.1:0-148680 GCF_056314185.1 Sphingomonas sp. DMC8
TTTTTTTTTTTTTTTTTTTTTTTTTTTTTTTTTTTTTTTTTTTTTTTTTTTTTTTTTTTTTTTTTTTTTTTTTTTTTGTTTTTTTTTCGCCCCCCCCCCCCCCCCCCCCCCCCCTTTGCAGGGAGGGGAATCCATGCGTGGACTTCAATTCACCCAGCTCCCCCAAGGAGTCGGGCAATGGTGCATGAAAAGTGCTTAACGCGCCGGTAACCATCAAAATTTGAAGGACTATTTTGGTCCTCCTGTAATTTTTCCCACAATGGAGGTGCATGGCACGTTCAGTGCCGCGTCGAGGGTCGGCGTTTCCGGTCCGGGTCGCAGAAGCGACTCTATTCCAAGAAGGAAATCACCATGGCGTTCTCCGTTAACACGAACATCGGCGCGATGGCCGCGCTGCAGAATCTGACCCAGACCCAGAAGGATCTGTCGACCACCCAGAGCCGCATCAACACCGGCCTCTCGGTTTCGTCGACCAAGGATGACTCTGCTTCGTACACTATTGCTCAGGGCCTGCGTGGCGACCTTGGCGGCCTGAAGGCCGTTTCTTCGTCGCTGAGCCGCGCCAAGAGCGTGACCGACGTTGCCGTTGCCGGCGCCGAGCAGATCTCGGACGTCGTAAACCAGATGAAGGCTAAAGCGTATCAGTCTGCCGACGCTGGTATCGACTCCGCGACCCGCACCGCGCTGAACAACGACTTCACGGCGCTTCGCGACCAGATCACCACGATCGTCAACGCTTCCAACTTCAACGGCACGAACCTGCTCAAGGCTTCGGGCGGTACCGTTACCGCGCTGCAGTCGCTGCAGGATTCGAACACCGGCACGACGACCTGGGATCCGGATTCGCTCACCGTGGCGAACCAGGGCCTCGATCTGGGTGGTTCGGTGGTCACCGTTTCGGCCAGCGGCGACATCTCGACCCAGGCGAATGCCCAGTCGATGATCGATACGCTGACGACCACGCAGAACAACCTCAAGACCTCGCTGAGCACGCTCGGCGCGGCCTCGCGCAAGATCGACGCGCAGGCGACCTTCACCAGCAAGCTGTCGGACACGATTTCGGCCGGCATCGGCAACCTGGTGGACGCCGATCTGGCGAAGGAATCTGCGAACCTGCAGGCTCTGCAGGTCAAGCAGCAGCTTGGTGTTCAGGCTCTGTCGATCGCCAACCAGGCGCCGCAGACGATCACGTCGCTGTTCCGTTAAGAGCCCTAGGCCCAACCCTGGGGGCCAAAGGCTTGAACGGAGGCCGGGATGGTACGCCATCCCGGCCTTTTTTTGTGCCGCATCGTCCGGCGCCAATGGTTGACCCTTCTATAATGAAACAAGACAGGAGAATTGCGCTTGTTTCCGCGTATTCGTGAAATCACCGATGCCTTTGGCGGCCGTCTGCGTGTGAGTGTGGAGGAACATCCCTCCGGCGCGCTGGTCGTAGTCGAGCGGCCGGACTTGAAAGGGCGCCCGCGGGTAATGCTAGACGGTTATGGCGCCGATGTACTGTCAGGCTATATCATGTCTGCGAGACTGGCGGTGCCTAATTCTTTGCCAGATGAGCACGTAGACGGCGTTTTTGGAACGCGATTTAGACTTTCGCTTGATCCAGCAGCAACTTTAGAAATTACTCAAGCTGGTGATGTCGGTTTGGAAATCCCTGCGCCATTCTGGGATAGATTATATGCAGAATTGTGCATCGTTACTGCGCATTCGCGGGAACTGGCGCGGCGGGCAGAGGCGCGCGTGCATTAAACACCGTAAATTCCCCATTAGGTGCATCTACTGAATACGCGATGCGGCTGATGTGGGGCAGATTCAAAGAGCGATACCACCGGGTAGCAGGGGTGCAGTGATGGATTTTCGCGAGTTTGGCATCGGCCTTTCGGCAGCGACTTATACGGTTACACTTTCGCTTAGCGTTGCAGACGTTAACGCTTTGTGGAATGCGGCGGCAGAACGCGCTCTGGCGGCGCCGGGCATGACCCTGGCGGACGTGCTCGACACGATTGGTCCGCGCGAGGATCCTGCCGTGGCCGAATGCATTGCCATGCTGGCAATCCCGTCCGCGCTCGCGGGTTGTGAACTGGATCAGGCGACGGTGCGCGAGGCTGCGCAGCCTGCGGTCGCGCCGATCCAGTTGCTGCCGATGGCCCCCCGCGATGGCACCATCACGCGCCTGAGCGCTGCGAACGGCTGATAGCGAATTCGTCCTGAAGACTTGGGGAGCGTGCGCAAGCGTACGCTCCCCTTTTTATTGCCTGATCGGGGGTGAAGGCCTGGCCTACTCCAGCCCGGAGTGATCGCGGCAAGCGAGCTGATGCGGGCAGGAGGCCGCAATGTAGGGCTGATACCCGCATCATGCGCAATCCGGTTCGCGTGCCGGTCGTTCTCGCTGCGTGGGAATAGGAACGCCCGCTCCGGGGCCCCAAATGCATACGGCAGGCCGGTTGGGGGGAACCGGCCTGCCGCGCAAACCAGGCGGGGGGCGCCTGGAGACTGGTAAGAGGCGAGCCTCTCGCGAGGGGATCGGAACGATCAGCTCGTCTCTTGTATTGTTATAGACGAAATGCAGAAAACCGGGAAGTATTTTCGGCGATATTTGAGTACAGGATTTGTACGTAAGGGGCTATACCTGTTTTGGTACAGCAAATCCTGAGCTGCGACGCCCCCGCAATATTCGCGGGCGACGCAGCAACTGCAGCATACAGGCGCGGCATCGTGGCGGTCCGGCAGGTTTTACCTGCCCCTCCCGACTGCGCGCCGGCAATATCACCGTCAGGTGACTGCTTATTGCCCGACGCGGGTGATGCCGGAAGTGTCGTACTGCGCGCCGTTGATCGACACGAGCGCCTGTCCGTTGATCATCTGGACATTGGCCACCGTGCCTACCACCGTCGGAGTCAGCTTGACGGTTTTGCCATTCGCATCAGTACCTTGCAGCACCAGCTTGTACGCGCCGTCCGGGGCGGTGGTGCCGGCGGCGGTCTTGCCGTCCCAACTGAACGTACCGCTGGCGCCGTTGACGGTCAGGTCGCGCGTGTCGATTTTCACGTTTTTGCCGTCGAGCATCGTCGCGGTCAGCCCGGTCAGCTTTACCGGCGAGGTCCAGTTCCACTGCGCCGGGCTGGCGGCGGTAAGGCCTGCCGTGTCCGATGTGACCTCCACCTGCTTGCCGATCATCGACGAGCCCTGGGTCAGGCTCTGCCCGGTCAGGTTCGAGAGGATCGAGTTGAGCGTCTTGTTCTGCTGGATCGACTGTTCGACCTGCGAATATTGCACCAGCTGCTGCGTGTATTGCGACGTGTCCATCGGGTTCGTCGGGTCCTGATTCTGCATCTGCGTGGTGAGCAGCTTCAGGAACAGGTTGAAGTCGCCGGTGAGCGAGGTGGTCGCGGCGCTGGTCTTGCTGGTGTCGACCGGATTGGTGTTCGGCGTGCTGGTTACGATGGACATGGTGGGTTCCTCAGGCGATCAGATCCACCTGACCATCGCTGCGCAAGGCGCGATAGGCGGCGGCGGGCGTTTCGGGTTCTTCGTTGAATTGGCGATGGTTGCCGCCGGACGAGTGCTGGCCGGACGATTGGCCCTGGCCGTTGCCGCTGTTGCTCGCACCGCCATCGCGGCTTTCGAAGCGGAAGCTCTGCGCATCGGCGCGAATGCCCGCCTGATCCAGCGCGCGGCCGAGATCGGGTGCATCCTGCCGTAGCAGCGCCAACGCATGGTTGCTGTCGGCGCGCAGCGTCGCCTGCAGGCTGCCCTTGTCGTCAAAGGCCAGCGTGACTTCCACCCGGCCGAGTTCTGCCGGGTTCAGGCGGACGCGCAGTGTTTCTTCGCCCGCATCGACCTTGCGGGCGATTTCGAGGCCCAGCTTCTGGCCAAGCTCGCCGGGACGGGCGGCAATGACGGGCTCGGCCGCGGGGCTTGCAGCGGTGGCCTGCGCAGTGCCGGCGGCAACGGGGGCGTCCGCAGCGGCAAGCGCGCCGTGGAAGCTGGTGCCGCCATGTGCGATCGGCGCGGTGCTGCGGGCGTCGCCAAGCGAAGGCGTAAGGTTGTCACCATGACCCTTCGCGTCGCCGTCGCCGGTTTTCGCCTGGCCGCCGGACTGCGCGCCTGCTGCCCCTTGGGTTACGGCGCCAGCGGCTGCGAGCGGGTGCGCGTTTGCCGCAGGTGCGGCCGAAGCGGCGGCGCTCGTCTGACTTGCCGGCGCGGCGGCAGGCTGGGCGGCGGATTGCGGTACGGCGACAGGCAGCGGCGCGGCGGCCGTCGCCGTGGCAGTGGCGAGGGCGGCTGCATTCGCCTCGGCGTCGGCGTCCGGATCGCTCGCGTCCTGCGTAGGCATAACGGCATGTGCGGCCCGTGCGGGCTTGGCTGTGCCGTCGCGCGGTGCTCGGCGAGCCACCGCGGGCTCGGCCTGCTGCTGGCTGGCGGCTTCGACCGTCGCTGCCGGCTGTTGCGGTTGCGAGGCCGGATCGGTTGCGACCGGCTTTTGCGCAGCGGTGGCGGGCGCGGCGGGCGTTGCCGGCGGCGGCGTGTTGGCCAGAGCCTCGGGGTTGGGGATTGCGGCCGGCTTTTCGACCACGGGCTTGTCGGCTGCGACGGGCGCAGTCGGTGCGTTGGGCGTCAGGGTTGCGACGACCGGTGCAGCGGGCTCGGCTGGCGCCGCAGTCGCAAGCAACTGCGCCATCGCGATCTGCGGCTTGTCGCTCGTCGAGGCTGCGAGCGGTTCAGGCGTAGCAAGGGGCGCGCCCGGTAGCGTAAGCGGCTGTTTCACATCGCTACCGGCAGCAGCCGGCGCGCCGTTCGACACCAGGCCGGGCAGCGTCGCGCCCAGCCCGTTGCCCGCCATGCCCGCGATAGCGGGCGTGCCCGTCGCGCCGAGAAGCGCGGCAAAGCCGGTGCCGGCATCGGTTGCCGCACCCGGCACCGGCGCCTGCCCCAGTGGAAAGCCGATCGTCGTGACGTTCATCCAGTCGCCTCTTGCCGGCAGCCGGTTTCGGCCGCTCCCTTTATTATAGAAGGATTACCGCAGCAGCGGCGTTTCTCCGCCGATCGTGCCCAGCGCCCGCACCCGGGCACGCGCGTGAATTTCGTTCTGCGACAATACCACCGTGGCCGGACGGATGCGTTCGATGATCGAGCGGACGAACGGCCGGATCGACGGGCTGGTGAGCAGGCAGGGGATTTCCCCGTCGGTCGCCAGCCGGTCATAGGTTTCGCGCACCGAGCCGATGAACTGCTGGAGCATCGACGGCGCCATTGCGAGCTGGCGGTCCTCGCCCTGGCCCAGGATCGAATCGGCAAAGGCCTGGTCCCAGTCGGCCGACAGGGTGACGACGGGGATGGCGTCGCCGCGTGTCTGCTGCGCGCTGATCTGGCGGGCCAGCCGGCCGCGGACATGCTCGGTCATCTGGGTCAGATGGCTGGTAAGCGGCGCCGCCTCGGCAATGCCTTCCAGGATCGTCGGCACGTCGCGGATCGAAATGCCTTCGGAAAGCAGGTTCTGCAGGATGCGCTGGACGCTGGAGATCGATACCTTCGACGGGATGATATCCGCCACCAGCTTTTCGGAATCCTTGTGGACTTCGGTCAGCAGCTTCTGGGTTTCGGTGTAGGAAAGCAGGTCGGCGATATTGTCCTTCACCAGCTCGGTCAGGTGCGTAGCGATGATCGTGCCGCAATCCACCACGGTCAGCCCGCGGAACCCGGCTTCTTCGCGTAGTTCGCGATCGATCCACAGCGCGGGAAGGCCGAACACCGGCTCCTTGGTCTGCTCGCCGGGCAGGCCGACCGGCCCGCCACCCGGATTGATGAGCAGCAGTTTTTCCAGCTTGATCTCGCCGCGGGCCGCCTCGGTCTCCTTGATCGAGATGACATATTCGTTCGGCTTCAGGCTCATATTGTCGATGATCCGGACCGACGGCAGCACGAAGCCATAATCGGTTGCCATCTGGCGGCGCAGTGCGCGCACCTGATCGTCGAGCCGCGGTTCGCGCGTGTCGTCGTTGATCATCGGCAGCAGCGCATAGCCGATCTCGATCCGCACCGCGTCGATGGCCAGCGTCTGCGCTATCGGCTGTTCCACCACTTGCGACTGGGCTTCGGCCTGGGCGGCGGCGAGCCGTTCGGCAGCGGCCTTGGCAGTGGCGCGCTTGCCCATCTGCCAGGCAGCCACCCCCGACAGCGCGGAGAAGGCGGCGAAGGGAATGAAGGGCAGGCCCGGCATCAGCGCCAGTACGCCCATCAGGAACGCGACCATGCCGAACGCCTTGGGATAGCGGCCGAGCTGGTCGCCCAGCGCCGAGCCCGTCTTCCCCTTCACGCCGCCCTTTGACACCAGCAGGCCAGCGGCGGTGGAGACGATCAGCGCCGGGATCTGGCTGACCAGGCCGTCGCCGGCGGTCAGCACGGTATAGGTGCGGAACGCCTCCGAAACCGGCACGCCATGTTCGATCACGCCGATGCCCAGCCCGACGACGATGTTGATCGCGGTGATCAGCAGGCCGGCAACGGCGTCGCCCTTCACGAACTTCGAGGCACCGTCCATCGCGCCGTAAAAGCCGCTTTCGGCTTCCACTTCGGCACGGCGGGCCTTGGCCTGTTCCTCGTTGATCATGCCGGCGGACAGGTCGGCGTCGATCGCCATCTGCTTGCCGGGCATCGAATCGAGGCTGAAGCGCGCGGCGACTTCGGCGATACGGCCGGCGCCCTTGGTGATGACGACGAAGTTGATGACGACCAGGATCATGAAGATCGTCAGGCCGATGATCGTCTCGCCGCCCATCAGGAATTCGCCGAAGGCGCCGATCACGCCGCCGGCGGCATCCGGCCCTTCATGACCATGGCCCAGGATCAGGCGTGTGGAGGCAAGGTTCAGGCCCAGCCGCAGCATCGTCGCGATCAGCAGGATCGTCGGAAAGGCACTGAGTTCCAGCGGCTTTTCGATGAACAGCGCGGTCATCAGGATCATCACCGACAGGGTGATGGACAGCGCCAGCCCCATGTCGAGCATCCAGCCCGGCATCGGCAGGATCAGCATCGCGATGATCGCGATCACGCCACCGGCCAGCGCCATGTCGCGATTGGCGCCGATCCGGTCGAGGAATTTCAGCACGATAGGGGGCATGGGCGACTACCGGACAGACGTTACAGGGCAGGCGAGACGGGGATGCCGGCTTCGATGAAGGTGCGCAGCTTGTTGCGCATCGTCCGCACCGAAATACCGAGGATGTGCGACGCCGAGGTGCGGTTGCCGTGGCAGCGTTCCAGCGTCTGCAGGATCAGCTCGCGCTCGACTTCTTCGACCGTGCGGCCGACCAGCCCGTCGATGCGGAGCGGGGCTGCCGCCTCCGTCTGGACATCGGCGAGCGGTACGCCATCGGCATGCACCAGATCGCCGGGCTGGATCGTGGGGTTGCGCCCCAGCAGCACCGCGCGATGGACGGTCTCTTCCAGCTCGCGGATATTGCCGGGCCAGGGATAGCGGCGGACCAGTGCCAGTGCCTCGTCGGAAAAGGGACGCGGCGGTACGCCATCGGTTTCGGCGAAGCGTTGTGCGAAATAGAGCGCCAGTTCGGCAACGTCGTCGTCGCGTTCGCGCAGCGGCGGCACGTCGATCCGCACCAGACCGAGCCGGATCAGCAGGTCCGAGCGGAAAGTGCCCCCCTCGACACAGCTTTGCAGGTCAAGGCTGGTCGAGGCGATCAGCCGGGCGTGAAAGGGGATCAGTTCGGTACCGCCGACGCGGCGGAAGCGCTGTGTCTGGAGCACGTCGAGCAGTCTTGCCTGCAGCGACTGTGACAGTGCACCCACTTCGCGCAGCAGGATGGTGCCGTGCCCGGCTTTTTCCAGACGACCCAGCCGGCGCGCGACCGCGCCCGGAAAGGCGCCGGCCTCATGCCCGAACAGTTCGGATTCGAGCACGTCCGGGGCGACGCCGGCGCATTCGGCGACCACCATCGGGCGCGGACGTCCGGAGGCGTCGTGCACCGCGCGGGCCATCATTTCCTTGCCGCTGCCCTTTTCGCCATAGACCAGCACCGGCGCCCCGCTGGGCGCGACGGCGGCGGCGAGCGACAGGGCGCGCGCCAGTGCCGGATGGCCACCGATCCAGGCCGGCGCCTTGCGCTCCATGACCGAGGCGATAGCGGCGGCGATCAGGTCGCGCTGCGGGGGCAGGGGTACATAGTCACGGGCGCCAGCGCGGATCGCCGCGACGGCGCGTTCGGCCGGGGCATCGATTCCGCAGGCCAGCACGGGCACGGTAAAACGTTCGGCGCGGATGCTGGCCATAAAGCCAGCCACATCGGCCTCGACATCGATCATCACCAGGTCGCCGCCCCCCTCGCGCAGCTCTTTCATGCCATCGGCGGGTGTGTCCGCCATGGCGACTTCTGCGCCGGCGCTCTGCGCCAGCTCGGCAGCGCGGCGGAACTCGGTGCCTGGCGCGCCGATCAGCAACATGCGGATGGTCGCGGGCATCAGCGATCGGGCCGCACGATTTCGGTGAGCGTCACACCCAGCGCATTGTCGATCAGCACGACTTCGCCGCGCGCGATCAGCCGGTCATTGACGAAAATGTCGACCGGCTCGCCCACCCGGCGGTCGAGTTCGACCACCGTGCCGGAAGCGAGGTTGAGCAGCTGCCCCACCGGCATGCGGGCGCGGCCGAGAATGGCCTGCACCTTCACCGGCACGTCGTGCACGGCCTCCAGGCCGGCGGAGCCCGCAGGGGCCTCGGTCGCGCCGGGCAGTTCGAAATCCTCGAACACCGGGCTGGGCTGGGGTTCGTTGTCGGATGGGATGATGTCGTGCGGATCGATCGTCATGCGGGCAGTCCTATGCGTTCATCCATTGGCGGATCACGGAAGCGGCCTCGGGCGGGCTGGCGGAGATGACTTCGCCGATGCGCTTCAGTGCAGAGAGTTTGATGCGGCCATCGACCTGGGCGAGGGCGATTTCCTGTTCGAGCAGTGCCTGTTCGCTGCCGCCCAGTGCCTCGATCTGTTCGAGTGCCTCGGGGTCGCCATCGGCGGCGCGCTCGGCGAGCAGGCGCATCTCGGGCGAATGGGCGTCGAGCTGCGGCTCGGCCACGGGGATTTCGGCGGGCTCGGGCTTGGGCTTCAGCATGCGCAGGGCGAGCAGGCCGATGCCGCCGATCAGTGCGAGCTGGAGCAGTGTCCAGAGGTGGTCGAGCGGCAGATAGGAAAGGATGCCGCCGCCCTTGTTCTCCACGGCGTCGCCGGCAGTAAAGGCCATGCTTTCGACCACCACGCTGTCGCCGCGCTGGCTGTCGGCACCGACGGTGTTTTCCACCAGCCGCTGCAGGCGCTGGATTTGCGGCGCGGGCAGGCCCTTGGCGCCACCATCGACCATCACTGCAACGGTGAGGCGCGTCACCTTGCCGGGCGAACGCAGCGTCACGGTCTTGGTCGAGCTGTTGGCGTAGGTCGTGTCTTCGGACGTCTGGTTGCTCGCCGACTGGCGCGAGGTCCCCGGCGCGCCGCTATTGGCCTTGGCATCGGGCAGCTGGTTGGCGACCGAGGCGGTCTGCGGGCCGGCATCGTTCTCGCGGTTCTGGTCGCCGGTCTCTACGCTCACCTGACGCGCAACGACCTGCTTGTCGGGGTCGTAGACGTTCGATTCCTCGCGCGTCTGATCACGGTCGATCTGGGCCGACACTTCGGCGCGGACCTTGCCCTGGCCGACGATCGGCTCAAGCAGCGATTCGATCTGGTCGCGCAGCCGGGCTTCGACTGCCTTTTGCCGGTCGTCGGCATCGGCAGCGCTGGCGGTATCGGGATCGCCTGCCCGTGCGAGCAGCGCCCCGGTCTGGTCCACGACCGACACCGAATCCGGGGAAAGCTCGGGCACCGAGGAGGAAACGAGATAGCGGATCGCGGCAATCGTCTCGCCGCCCAGATGGCCCTTGGTCTTCACCGTCACGGCGGCGGTCGCCTTGCGGCTTTCATTGGCGAACATCGCGCGTTCGGGCATCACGATATGGACGCGGGCGGCGCTGACCGACTGGATCGTCTGGATCGATTTGGCCAGTTCGCCTTCGATCGCGCGCGTCTCGTTCAGCTTGGCACGGCTGGCGGAAACGCCGAACGGCTGCTCCTGATCGAGCACGTCATAGCCGATCTTGCCGCCCAGCTTCTCGCCGGCCATGCTCATGCGCAGTTCGGCCAGCTTGTCGCGCGGCGCCATGATCGAGGTGCCGTCGGCCGACAGCGTATAGGGGACGTTCTGCGTCTTGAGCTTTTCGGTGATGGTGGCAGCGGCCGCGGGATCGAGATCGGTATAGAGATACCCCATCTCGCTCGTGCCGTTGCGCGTGGCGACAAAGGCCAGCACGGCAAGCAGCGCGACCGCCACGCCGCCCATCAGCATCAGCCGCTTCGGCCCCAGCTGGGCCACGAGATTCTTGATCGCTTCCAATGCTGCCCCGTACCGTGCAACCGGGGGCGGATGCCCCGTTTCTCTCTTTATAGGCGGGGGGCGGCGGGCAGTTTCTGCCGGGTGGGAATTTTTTGCCTAGCATCGTGCGGCGGGGCTGGCGCTTGCCGCGCCGGGCAAATGCCGCGATAGCGCAGGCGTGCGCACGCTATTTTCCACTCTGCTCTATCAGCAGCCGCTGGGCGACGAAGCCCTGATCGCCGATCTGGAGGCGTCCTGCCTGCAACTGGCGGAAGACGATGGCGCCGGCCGGCGCTGGTGCCGCGAGAACCATTATCGTGGCTATACCAGCTATGCCTCGCTCGACGATCTGCCGATCCGCGACCCTGCATTCGCCGATCTCAAGCGGCTGCTCGACAAGCATGTCGCCCGGTTTGCGGAGGCGTGCGCGTTCGACCTGGCGGGGCGCAAGCTCAAGTTGGACAGCCTGTGGGTCAATGTCCTCGACGGCAAGGGCGGGCATGGTGCCCATATCCACCCGCACAGCGTCGTCTCGGGCACCGTCTATGTCGCGCTGCCGCCGGGTTCACGCGGACTGAAGCTGGAAGACCCCCGGCTGGCGATGATGATGGCCGCGCCGACACGGCGGCCGGACGCGCCGGAATCGCTTCAGCCCTTTATCGAAGTGGTGCCCGAGGTCGGCACCGTACTGCTCTGGGAAAGCTGGCTGCGCCACGAAGTGCCGCCGGGGGCGGGCAAGGAAAAGCGGATCAGCGTCAGCTTCAACTATCGCTGGTAAGCGCGCAGCGCGGTGTCGCGCGCGGCGACCATTTCGGCATGCTGCACGCTCGGCACCGGCTTCGCGACGCGCGTCGGGTGCTGCGCGCCCGCATGTGATACGAACGCTGCACAGGTGCCGAGCGCGGAACCGATGAACAGGGAACGGGCGATGGCCATGGGTGGATTCCTTCAACCGAACAGGATCCCTGTTCCATTATAGTCAACGCGGCGTTCATTTTGTCTGCCCCGCAACTTTACGGGGGGCGGCGGCATCGCCGCAGGTGACGGCTGGCCCGCTTGCCCCTATGTTGGCGGCCAATGGCAAAGAACAGAACAAAAGCAGGGCTGCCGACGCGGCAGCAGATTCTCGATTTCATCGCATCCTCCGACACGCCTGCAGGCAAGCGCGAGATCGCGCGGGCGTTCGGGCTGAGCGCGCAGGACAAGATCCTGCTCAAGGCGCTGTTGAAGGACATGACCGACGAGGGGCTGATCGACGTCGCCCCCGGCCGCGCCTTTCACAAGATGGGCGGCCTGCCCAAGGTGACGGTGCTGCGCGTCACCGATGCTGATGGTGACACCGTCTGGGCGGTACCCGAACGCTGGGAGGCCGAGCATGTGCCCGCGCCCCGGCTGCGCGTGCGCGAGGGGCGCGGCAAACGATCGGCGCTGGGGGTGGGCGACCGCATCCTCGCGCGGACCGAAGAGGCCGGCAATGGCTGGATCGCGCACCCGATGAAGAAGCTGGCGCGCGGCGAGGAACTGATGCTGGGCGTGCTGCACGAAGAGGGCGGCAGGCTCTGGTTGCAGGGCGTCGAGAAGAAGGACCGGCGCGACTGGCCGGTATCCGATGCCGGCGGGGCAGAGCCGGGCGACCTGGTGCTGGCGGAAAAGACAGGCCGGCCGCCGCGGATCACTGCCAAGGTGGTCGAGCGGCTGGGTGATCCGTTTGCGCCGCGCAGCTTCTCGATGATTGCGATCCACCGCCACGGCATTCCCAACGTCTTTTCGGAGGAGTTGCTGGAAGAGGCCGAGCGGGTGGCGAAGCAGAAGCTGGGCGATGGCCGCGAGGATCTGCGCCATTTGCCGATCGTCGCGATCGACCCCGCCGATGCGCGCGACCATGACGACGCGGTCTGGGCCGCGCCCGACGACGATCCCGCGAACGAAGGCGGGTGGAAGGCGATTGTCGCGATCGCCGACGTGTCCTTCTATGTCCGGCCGGGCTCCGAACTCGACCGCGAGGCGCGCAAGCGGGGAAACTCGGTCTATTTCCCCGACCGGGTGGTGCCGATGCTGCCCGAAATCCTCTCCGCAGACGTGTGCTCGCTGAAGCAAGGCGTCGATCGCGCGGCGCTCGCCTGCCATCTGCAGGTGACGAAGGGCGGGGCGCTCAAGAGCTGGCGGTTTACGCGCGCGGTGGTGCGGCTGGCGGCGAACATTGCCTATGAGGATGCGCAGGCGGCGATTGATGGCGAAGTGCTCTCCGCTGATGCTCCCCTCCCGCTTGCGGGAGGGGCTGGGGGAGGGGATGACTCCGCGCCGTCCGACGAGATGTTGGTCTCCCCTCCCCCGACCCCTCCCGCAAGCGGGAGGGGAGCGCAGGCGGCTGGCGGGGTGGCTCTGGCTGACCTCACCGAAACCGCGCTCCGCCCGCTCTGGGAGTGCTGGCATGCGCTCAACGCCGCGCGCGACAAGCGCGAGCCGCTGGATCTCGACCTGCCCGAGCGGCGCATCATGCTCGACGAGAAGGGGCGCATCCTTTCGGTCGCGCCGCGCGAGCGGCTCGATGCGCACAAGCTGATCGAAGATTACATGATCGCCGCCAATGTCGCCGCCGCCAAGGCGCTGGAGGCGAAGAAGACGCCGGTGATGTACCGCATCCACGAGCCGCCGGCGCGCGAGAAGCTCACTGCGCTGAAGGAATATCTGAAGACCTTCGACATCGAGTTCGCGCTGGGGCAGGTGATCCGCCCGGCGACGTTCAACCGCATCCTCGACCGGGTGGGCGAGGCGGAGTTCCGCCCGCAGGTGATGGAGCAGGTGCTGCGCACCCAGACCCAGGCCTATTACGGGCCGGAAAATGTCGGCCATTTCGGGCTGGCGCTGGGTTCCTATGCGCATTTCACCTCGCCGATCCGCCGCTATGCCGACCTGGTGGTCCACCGCGCACTGGTGGAGGCGTACCGGCTGGGGCCGGGCGGGCTGACGCCCGAGGAGGCCGGCAGCATGGACCGCATCGGCGAATCTATCAGCCAGCTCGAACGCCGCGCGATGGAGGCCGAGCGCGAGACGATCGACCGCTATGTCGCTGCCTATCTCGCCGCGCATGTCGGCGAAGTGATGGAGGCGCGGATCACCGGCGTGCAGAATTTCGGCTTCTTTGCGACGGTGGAGGGCGTGGGCGGCGACGGGCTGGTCGCGGCGCGCGATTTGGGCAGCGAGTATTTCCACTTCGACGAGGCCGGCAAAAGGCTGGTCGGCGAACATAGCGGCGAGGCGTTCACCCTCGGCCAGCGGATCGCGCTGCGGCTGGTGGAGGCGAACCCGGTATCGGGCGCGCTGCGCTTCGAACTACCCGACGGCAAAGGCTCGGCGGGCGGTCCGCCGCGCACCGGTCGGCCGGGCAAGGGTGCGCCGAAGCGCGTGATCCACCGCCGCGGACGGCCGGGCAATATCCGCCATCAGGGGCGGAAGCGCTGAGCTGCCGTTCGCGGCGCGGTCCTTGACGGGACAGCGCTGTCAAGTCCAGTGCATTGACGTAACAGTCGCGCTACAAGCGATTTACAGCGGTGTTGCGAGAGGAAGAACATGGCCGGGCGTCCGACGATCAAGGAAGTGTCGAAGATCGCAGGCGTGTCGTTCAAGACCGTGTCGCGCGTGCTCAACAACGAGAAGCATGTCAGCGAGGAGACGCGCCGCCGCGTCGAGGAAGTGGTCGCCCGGCTCAACTTCCGCCCCAGCCATGCGGCGCGCACGCTGGCAGGGCGCAAGTCGTTTCAGGTCGCCCTGTTCTATGACAACCCCAGCCCCTATTATGTCTATCACATCCAGTCCGGCGCGCTCGAGCGTTGTTCGGAGCTGGGGTATCGCCTGCTGATGCAGCCGGTTGATAGCCAGTCCGCGGACCTGGTAGGCGCAGTGATGGCGCTGGTGGACGAGGCGCATCTCGACGGCGTGATCCTGTCGCCGCCGCTTACCGAAGCGACGGCGCTGCTCGATGCGCTAGACAGCCGGCGGCTGCCCTATGTTCGAATCGCGCCCGGCGTGCGCAAGCATAGCGGGATGGCGACGACGATGGACGATGTTGCCGCAGCGCGCGAGATCACGCGCCACCTGATCGGCCTGGGCCACCGCGCCATCGCGCTGATCCGCGGGCCGGAGAGCCATGTGTCATCTGCCGATCGTCTGGCAGGATACCAGGCGGAACTGGCGGCCCACGGCATCGCGTTTGACCCGGAATTGGTGGTTTCCGGCGATTACAGCTTCGCCTCGGGCATGGCGGCAGCGCAGGCGATGCTGGCGCGCAATCCCCGGCCGACCGCCATTTTCGCTGGCAATGACGATATGGCGGCGGGCGTCCTGGCGGCGGCGCATGAGGCAGATGTGGCCGTGCCTGATCAGCTTTCGATTGTCGGGTTCGACGATTCGGATCTTGCCCGTGCAGTCTGGCCGCCGCTCACCACCATCCGCCAGCCGGTGCGCGAGCTTGCCTATGCTGCGGCCGACCTGATGCTGTCCGGCAATGCGGTGCAGGAACAGGTGACGCTGGGCCACCAGCTGATGGTGCGTTCCACCACGGGGCCGGCGCCGAAAGGCTGATTGCCAGGATTGGGGCGATGGCGGACCGTCCCGTTGATGGACGGTCGTTAACCCATTTTGTCGCTGGCCCGGTTGGTAAACAAATCGTTAAGGTCTGCGCATGCAACGCCAGATCGCCTGTCCGGGCATCGCCCGCCGCCACCCGTTCCGCCAGCATATGCGCCGCGCGATCGTGGCGCAGCGCAAGGCAAGCGACGACAAGGATCTGCGCCTGTTCGCGCTGAGCTTCACCGCCTTCTTCGTCTGCTTCTACACCTTCATTTTCTGACGAAGCGCGCCGGGCAGATCAGTCCGGAAATTCCTCGCCCGTACGCGGTACGTCGCCAGCCTTGTGCAGCCGCCGCGCGCACCAGGCCGAGGCGAAGCAAAGCAACACCACGATCCACAGCGAATCCTCAACAAGAATGCCGGGGATTCGGCTGAAGCCGAAGATCCCCACCGAGCCGACCACCATGAAGCCGGCATTGACGATGTTGTTCGCCGCGACGGTGCGTGCGGTCTGCGACTTTTCCACGGTGGTGGTGAGGAAGGCGTAGAGCGGCACCACGAACATGCCGCCGGTAATGGCAATCAGCGCCAGATCTGCCAGAATGTGCCAGGCGGCGGGGAGGGCGATGAAGGCCGCGGTCTTCAGCAGCGGGCCGTCATGGATCGGCCAGAAGCGTGCGGCGAAGTGGAAATCGACCACGAACACCGACATGGCGAGCACCGACGGCACCGCATAGCGCGCCGAGATATTGCCCTTGAGCATCCGGTTGATGATGACCGAGCCGATCGCGATGCCGACCGAAAAAATGCCCAGGAACACGCTGGCCACGTCCTTCTGGGCGTGGAACACGTTTTTGACCAGCGGCGGGAACAGCACGCCCAGCACTGCCGCGATCGTCCAGAACACGCTGATGGAGATGATCGCCAGATAGAGGCGACGGATGTGCATCGTGCCGCGGATCAACCGCACCGAGGCGCGGAAGACGTTGAAGTCGACCTTCAGCTTGGTAAGCGGCGGCGCGGGCGGAATTTTGAGCGAGGCGAGCCAGCCCGCGCAGGCGACGCCCAGCACGGCGAAGGCGGCGCCATAAGCGCTGATCACGCCGCCGGCGATGGTACCGCCCAGAATGGCTATATAGGTGCCGGCTTCGATCATGCCGGTGCCGCCCAGCACGTCGTCCTCGCGCAGATGCTGCGGCAGGATCGCGTATTTGATCGGCCCGAAAAAGGTCGAATGGATGCCCATGCCGAGCAGCGCGGCCAGCATCATCGGCAGGCTTTTCAGGAAGATGCCGGATGCGCCCACCAGCATGATGCCGATTTCGGCGGCCTTGATGATCCGCATGATCCGCGCCTTGTCATAGGTGTCGGCCAGCTGGCCGGCGAGCGCGGAAAACAGGAAGAAGGGCAGGATGAAGATGCCGGTCGCGATGGCACTGAACCGCGTTTCTTCCTCGACCGAATTGAAGATCTGGTAGGTCGCGAAAAAGATCATCGCGTTCTTGAAGAGGTTGTCGTTGAACGCTCCCAGGAACTGCGTGATGAAAAGGGGCAGGAACCGGCGCTCCTTCATGAGCCCGAGCGCTCCGATCATTCGATATAAGCTCCCCAAGTGGCGATTGTTCGCCCAGTGGGTGCCGGGCATAGCCGAGGGGCTGCATCGGCATCAATGGGGTATCGGTAGCATGTGGATGTCCCGCCGCGGTAAAGTCGCGCCGCCCCCCTCCCGCTGCGCCGAAGGCGGTGCTAGGAACCGGCGATGCTCACGCTGCCCAACGTGCTTACGCTCTCGCGCATCCTTGCCGTGCCGCTGCTGGTGGGGTTCCTCTGGTGGAGGGACTGGCAGGCGGGATTCGCCATCGCTTTTGCGCTTTATTGCCTGATGGGCATCACCGATTATTTCGACGGCTATCTGGCGCGGGCGCAGGGGACTGTCTCCAAGCTCGGCATCTTCCTCGATCCAATCGCCGACAAGATCATGGTCGCGGCGGTGATCCTGATCCTGGTGGGCAAGGGCGTGATCGCCGACTGGCATGTGATCGCTGCACTGGTGATCCTGTTGCGTGAAATTGCGGTATCGGGGCTGCGCGAGTTTCTGGGCGGGCTGCAGGTGTCGGTGCCGGTGTCGCGGCTCGCCAAGTGGAAGACGGCGCTGCAACTGGGGTCGTTGGGGGCGTTGATCCTGTCTGGCGCGTTGCCGCAATGGCCCTGGGTGCTGATGGTCGGGCTGGCGGCGCTCTGGGGCGCGGCGGTGCTGACCGCGATCACCGGCTGGGACTATCTGCGTGTGGGCCTGAGCCATATGGACAGCTGATGGCGCTGTCGCTGCTCTACTTCGCCTGGGTGCGCGAGGCGGTGGGGACCGGCGAGGAGCGGGTGTCGCCACCGGAGTCGGTGCGGACGATTGCCGATCTGATCGGTTGGCTGTCGGGGCGAAGCGAGGGGCATGCCGCCGCCTTTGCCGAGCCCGCGAAGCTGCGCGCGGCGATCGACCAGGCGTTCGTGCCGCTCGACACCCCGCTGGACGGTGCGCGCGAGGTGGCGCTCTTCCCGCCGGTGACGGGCGGATGATCCGCGTCTCGGTCGATCCGGCACCGATCGAGCTGGTGATGGAAGTCGCCGCGCTGGAAGAGCGCGGGGCCGGCGGGGTAGCGACATTCACCGGGGTGGTGCGCACCGACGACGGCGTGCAGGCGCTGGAGCTGGAACATTATCCCGGCATGACCGAGGCGGCATTATGTGCGCTGGCCGAAGGGGCGGTGGATCGCTGGAACCTGCTGGGCGTCACCATCGTGCACCGGGTGGGGCGGATGGTGGCGGGCGAGCGGATCGTGTTCGTGGGCACCGCCGCCGCGCACCGCGCCGAGGCGCTGGAAGCCTGTGCCTTCCTGATCGACCGACTGAAGACCGATGCGCCCTTCTGGAAGCGCGAAGTGCTGGCCGACGGTGCGCGCTGGGTGGAAGCGCGCGCGAGCGACGATGCGCGTGCGGCGGAATGGGGCTAGGCGTACAGCTTGTTACAGGGTATCTGTGCGGGCATGTCCAAGCCGATGAACCTCAACGTCCGAGTCTCCGGTCCCCTGAGCGCGTTTGTGTCGCGCAACGTTGGTGAGGACGGGCTGTACGAGAATGTCAGCGAATATGTCCGCGACCTGATCCGCCGCGACAAGGAACGGGTCGAACGCGAGATGTTCGAGACGCTGAAGGCAGAGCTGCAGCGGGCATTCGCGACGCCGGATGAGGATTATGTCGAGGTCACTGCCGAAGAGGTGATCCAGCGCAACCGTATGCGGCGCGCGCAGCGGTGAGCGCGTTCTTCATTGAGCCGATGGCGGACCAGCGGCTGGATGAAATTTACGACTATACTGCCGACCAATGGGGTGAGGCGCAGGCCGATCGGTACGTGCTTCAACTATTCGAGCGCTTCGCCGAAATTGCGGCGCGGCGGGTGCCGTGGCGTGCTTTGCCAGCCGAATTTGGCGTCAGGGGATATTTTGCGCGCGCGGGACATCATGTCGTGTATTGGCGCGAACGGGCCGATGGCGCGATTGGAATCGTTACGCTGCTTCATGAGCGGATGAATCAGATGGAACAGCTCCGCGCCGTCTGGGAACCCTGATCAGCCCCGCGCCGCCGCGAGTACGTCCGCCAGCAACCGGAAGTCGCGTTCGCGGGGGCTCGCCTTGCGCCAAACCAGCGCGATGTGGCGCGAGGCGTTGGCGGCGTCGAGCGGGCGGGCGGTGACCGAGGTATGTTCCAGAATGCCGGCATCCACCGCCATTTCCGGCAGCATCGTCACCCCCAGCCCATTATCAACCATCTGCACCATGGTGTGGAGCGATGTGCCGAGCATCGCCGCCTCGGCGCGCAGTTCGGGTCGGTTGCAGGCGGCGAGGGCATGGTCCTTCAGACAATGCCCGTCCTCGAGCATCAACAGCCGGCCTTCGTCGATCTCGTCGGGATGAATCGCGGCGTTCGGCGCCATTTCGCCCTCGCGGAATGCCACGAACAGGCGGTCGTCGAACAGTCGCGCGCTTTCGACATCGCCGCAGGCGAAGGGCAACGCGAGCAGCACGCAATCGGTGCGGCCATGGCTGAGCGCCTCGCACGCCTGGCCGCTGGTTTCCTCGCGCAGATAGAGTTTCAGGTCCGGATATTGCTGGCGCAGACGCGGCAGGATACGCGGCAGCAGGAAGGGCGCGATGGTGGGGATGACGCTCATCCGCATCTCGCCCGAGAGCGGCCGGCCGGCAGCGCGGGCGAGGTCGCCCAGCTCATCGGCTTCGCGCAGCACGCGGCGCGCCTTATCGACGATGCGTTCACCCAAGGGCGTGAAGCGGACGACGCGGCGGGTGCGTTCGACCAGTACCACGCCGATCAGCGTTTCCAGCTCGCGAATGCCCGCCGAAAGGGTCGACTGGGTGACGAAACACGCCTCCGCCGCGCGGCCGAAATGGCCGGCATCGTGCAGCGCCACCAGATACTGGAGCTGCTTGAGGGTGGGGAGATAGGTCTGCGCCACTAATCGCCTCGTTCGATTGCTTGAGAGGGATATAGTGACAGGGGCGATTAAAGCAAAGGCCAATACGCTCCCCTCCCGCTTGCGGGAGGGGTTGGGGGAGGGGATGGCAGTGTGGATTGGGGCGACGTGTCAGATAGAGCCTCCACGTCAGTCCCTCCCCTGGCCCTCCCGCAAGCGGGAGGGGGATTTGTGGTCAGGCTGCGGCCGCCTGGAACTCCTCGGCAGGCAGGCGGATCATATAGTCGAAGGCTGACAGCGCCGCCGTCGAACCCGCGCCCATCGCGATCACGATCTGCTTGTAGGGCACGGTGGTGCAGTCGCCCGCCGCGAAGATGCCCGGGCGGCTGGTCTCGCCGCGCGCGTCGATTTCGATCTCGCCGCGATTGGTGAGCGCGATCGTGTCCTTCAGCCACTCGGTGTTCGGCACCAGCCCGATCTGGACGAAGATGCCTTCCAGCGCGATGTCGTGCTCGGCCCCGGTGTTGCGGTCCTTGTAGCTGAGGCCCGACACCTTCTCGCCGTCGCCATTGACCTTGGTGGTCATCGCCGAGGTCAGGATCTTCACATTCGGCAGGCTGGCGAGCTTGCGCTGCAACACCGCGTCGGCGCGAAGCTGGCTGTCGAATTCGATCAGCGTGACATGCGCGACGATGCCCGCCAGGTCGATCGCCGCCTCGACACCCGAATTGCCGCCGCCGATCACCGCCACGCGCTTGCCCTTGAAGAGCGGGCCGTCGCAGTGCGGGCAATAGGCCACGCCCTTGTTGCGATATTCGTCCTCACCCGGCACGTTCATCTGCCGCCAGCGCGCGCCGGTGGAAAGGATGATCGCCTTGGCCTTCAGGCTCGCGCCATTGGCCAGCACCACTTCGTGCAGCCCGCCTGCGCGGGTCGCCGGGATCAGCTTTTCGGCGCGCTGGAGGTTCATCACGTCGACGTCATAGTCCTTGACGTGCTGCTCCAGATGCGCGGCCAGCTTCGGGCCTTCGGTGTGCGGCACCGAAATGAAATTCTCGATCCCCATGGTGTCGAGCACCTGGCCGCCAAAGCGTTCGGCCGCGACACCCACCCGGATGCCCTTGCGCGCGGTGTAGATCGCCGCCGCCGCACCGGCGGGGCCGCCACCGACGATCAGCACGTCGAACGGATCCTTCTTGCCGATCCGTTCGGCCGCGCGCTTTTCCGCGCCGCTGTCGATTTTCGCGACGATCTGCTCCAGCTCCATCCGGCCCGAGGCAAAGGGTTCGCCGTTCAGGTACACAGTCGGCACCGCCATCACCTTGCGCGCCTCGACTTCGTCCTTGAACAGGGCGCCGTCGATCGCGGTGTGGCGGATCTTGGGGTTGAGCACCGCCATCAGGTTCAGCGCCTGCACCACGTCGGGGCAGTTCTGGCACGACAGCGAGAAATAGGTCTCGAAGCTGAAATCGCCTTCGATATTGCGGACCTGCTCGATAAGCTCCTGCGCCGCCTTGCTCGGATGGCCGCCGACTTGGAGCAGCGCGAGCACCAGCGAAGTGAACTCATGCCCCATCGGGATGCCGGCGAAGCGGACGCCGATGTCGGTGCCCTTGCGGCGGATCATGAAGCTGGGCTTGCGCGCATCGTCGGCGTGGACGAGGTCGATCTTGTCGGACAGCGCCGCGATTTCGGCCAGCAACTCGCCCAGCTCGCGCGATTTGGCGTCCTCGCCCAGGCTGGCGACGAGCTCGATCGGCTCGCGGATGTTCACGAGATAGGTCTTGAGCTGTTGCGTCAGATTGGCGTCGAGCATGGGAAAACTCCTGTAACTTCTACTAAAACGGCCCGGGGCGGTAGGGATCCGCCCCGGGCCGCATCAGGCGCCCGTTGGGGGGCAGGGGGGCGCCTTAGATCTTGCCGACGAGGTCGAGCGACGGGGCCAGGGTCTTCTCACCCTCTTCCCACTTGGCCGGGCACACTTCGCCCGGGTGCGCGGCGACATACTGCGCGGCCTTGATCTTGCGGAGCAGTTCCTGGGCGTTGCGGCCCACGCCTTCCGAAGTGATCTCGACCAGCTGGATCACGCCTTCCGGATCGACCACGAAGGTGCCGCGGTCGGCGAGGCCCTGACCCTCACGCAGCACGTCGAAGTTGGTCGACAGCACGTGGTTCTGGTCGCCCAGCATGTAATAGTTGATCTTGCCGATCGCGGGCGACGTGTCGTGCCATGCCTTGTGGCTGAAGTGCGTGTCGGTCGAAACCGAATACACTTCAACGCCCATGCCCTGCAGGGTCGGATAGATGTCGGCCAGGTCTTCCAGCTCGGTCGGGCACACGAAGGTGAAGTCCGCCGGGTAGAAGAAGAAGACCGCCCACTTGCCCTTCACGTCGCCGTCGGTGACGGTGACGAACTTGCCTTCCTTATAGGCCTGCGCGGTGAACGGCTTGATGGTGCTGCCGATGAGAGCCATGCGGTTATATCCTCCAGAACGGGGTTGCTGTTGCGAAGCCGGATATAGGCGGCCCCGCCCCGGAAGAGAAATTGGAAGACCCGCTTGGGTTGATCGATTGCCTCACTCAATAGGGTGACTTTAATCGGTCACATTTGTGAAAGCGCGCGGTAGAGACTGAAGGCGCTGGTGGCGGTGAGGACGATGCCGACCAGGCTGAGCAACGTGCGGGTCGGCACCCGCTTGGCGAAGATTGCCCCGCATGGCGCCGCGACAATGCCGCCGATCAGCAAACCCAGCACCGGATGCCAGAAGGCGGGGGAGAAACCCTGGGTGCCGATGTGAAAGAGGAAGGTCGCCGAAATGGTGAGCGTCAGGAAGAACTCGACGGTGTTGACGGTGCCGATCGTGGTGCGCGGCTGGGCGCCCTGCACCAGCAGGTTGCTTGTCACCACCGGCCCCCAGCCGCCGCCGCCCGCCGCGTCGAGAAAGCCCCCCGCCAGCCCCAGCGGCTCGACGATCTTCGGTTCGCGGTGGTGGGGGGCAAAGCGGATCGCGCGGAACAATAGGTAAAGGCCGATCGCCGCCAGATACGCCATCACGAACGGTCGCGTCACCGATGCGTCGAGCGAGGTCAGCACATAGGCGCCGAGTACGCCGCCGATCATTCCCGGCACCAGCAACCGGGCGAACAGCCGCCAGTTTACGTTGCGATGCAGGGCGTGGCTGAGGCCCGAAACCCCGGTCGTCATCGTCTCGACCAGATGTACGCCTGCCGAGGCGGTGGCGGGGGCAATGCCCAGCACGCTCACCAGCAGCGTGCTCGAAATCACCCCGAACGCCATGCCCAGCGCGCCGTCGACCAGTTGTGCGGCAAAGCCCACCGCGATGTATGGCAACAGTTCGGTGAAGCTCAAACCTTCGAACATCCGGTGCCCTTATGCCGTTGATCGACCCTATCCATGAAGAGGGAGCACAACGCCGACAAGTCACATAGTGTTGCCCCGTCGGCATGCTCGAGGGCGCACACGCTGGAAATCGCAGCGGCATGTGCCTACATGATGCCAAATATAAGGGGCCCGGCCATGTTCCGACGTCTGACGGACTATCTCGATTCGATCCGTGCGCGCGATCCTGCGCCGCGGAGTCGCATGGAGATTCTGCTCTATCCGGGCGTCTGGGCACTCGGCTATCACCGCGTCGCGCACTGGCTGTTCCGGCGGCGGCTGTTCTTCCTCGCGCGTTTCGTCAATCACTGGTCGCGCTGGATGACGGCGATCGACATTCACCCCGGCGCCACGATCGGCCGCAATTTCTTCATCGACCACGGCTTTGTCGTGATCGGCGAGACGGCGCTGATCGGCGACAATGTCACCATTTACCAGTGCGTGACGCTGGGCGGCACCAGCCCGGACAATGGCGTGGGTGGCAAGCGGCATCCGACGTTGCTCGACGGCGTTATCATCGGCTCCGGCGCGCAGGTGCTGGGGCCGATCACGGTGGGCGAACGCGCCCGGATCGGCGCCAATGCGGTGGTTACCAAGGATGTTGCGCCCGGCGCGGTGATGGTCGGCATTCCCGCCAAGCCGACTTTGGTCGAAGCCGGCGCCTGGCAGAAGGATTTCGTGCCTTATGGCACGCCGTGCAGCGACCTGTTCGATCCGGCAAGCCAGAAGCTGGAACTCATGCGTTGCGAACTGGAGACCCTGCGCAAGCGGCTCGACGCGATGATCGCCGAGCGTGAGGGCGGGGCGGAGCAGCGCGACCGGGCCTGATGGGAACCGTAACCCCGCTCCCCCTGCAGCAACCCGGACAGGTCGGTTTCGAACGCCCCGAACTCACGCGGATCCTGGATCTCTATGGCAGGATGGTCGCGGCGGGGCATTGGCGCGATTATGCGATCCAGTTCGACAAGGATTTCGCGGTGTTCGCCGCCTTTCGCCGCGCTGCGGAGCGGCCCGAATATCGCATCGAAAAGCGCCCGAGCCTGCGCAACCGGCAGGGCATGTGGGCGCTGGTCAACGAAAGCGGCGCAGTGCTGAAGCGCGGGCATGAGCTTGGCCCGGTATTGGCGCCGGTCGAACGCCGGTTGATGAAGCTGGTGGAGGAGTGACCCCCTGAAATCCTCCCCCGCAAGGGGGAGGTGGCACCGAAGGTGACGGAGGGGGCGGAATCATTGCGGCCCTTCTGGAATCCTCCCCCTCCGACCCGCTACGCGGCCCACCTCCCCCTTGCGGGGGAGGATCAGGAGGGAGGTTACGCCAGTGCGCCCTGCTGCGTCGGCGGGAGCCGGCGGCTAAGGTCGCCGAGCCGCGCGACGACCGCCCGCCGCATCGCGTGCCAGAAGGCGGAGAGCGTCAGCAGCGCCGATCCGATCACGAGCCCGGTCAGCGCCGCGCTCAGTTCGACCGCACCGCTCTGGTGGAACAGCGAGTACATCGCCCACAGCACATAGGCGAGGCTGGATACCAGCAGCGCCCGCCGGTCGACTGCCAGCGCGACAAAGGCGAAGAACAGGTAGAGCGCGAACACCACCGTCGCCATCGGCGCGCCAATCTCGCCGTCGAACACGCCCAGCATATGGAATACCGGGTGCGCGATCAGCGGCGCGGCGGCGAGGTGGAGCCAGAAGGCGACGTCCGAACGGCGGGTGCGGCGTTCCAGATCGCTCATGTCCCAGCGCATTGCGGCGATGAAGATGCCAATCCCGCCGAGCAGCAGGACGGGGTTGATCCAGTCCTTCGCGCTCGGGATCAGCGACGACATCAACCCCACCACGACGCCCACCACCGCCAGTGCGCCGGCGGCGACGGTGATCGGCACCATGAAGCGGCGCCAGTGCACCCATGCCGCAACTGCGGTCAGGCTGCCGGCCACCGCCGCCACTGCGCCGGCCAGCCGTTGCTGCTGCGCCTCGGTGGTGATGTGAAGCACTTCGCTCAGCCACGGGATATTGACGACGAAAAGCCCGGCGATCGTCGCCCCCGCGCCGGCCACGAAGCCAAGCAGCAGGAGGATGGAGGGAAGGGCGAGCCGGCGCCGCGCGGTGAAATATTCCGCCAGCATCCAGCTGGTCGCCGCCGCAAGCGCGCCGCCGCCGATCATGTTGGCCCCGGCAACGCGGGCGTCATTGCCACCGCCGATCAGCCATTCGGCCAGGCTGCCGCCCAGCTTGGCCACCGCCACCAGAATCAGCGCCGCGGCGATCGCCACGAAGATGTCGTTGAAGCCGCTCAGAAGCCGAAAATGCTCTTCGTCCACCGCCGGCGTTGCCCGGCTGGCGGCTACATAATTGCGGAACGCCGTCGCTGCTTCCGGGGTAAGAGCCCCCGCCTCAACGGCGCCTGCCAGTTCGCTTTCGCTGTACATCGGCCATCCTCCTTCCAGGCGCGGAGGATGTCACAGGTGTATTGCTGATGCAATACGCTATTGCGGTGGTCGCTCAGCCCTGCAGCTTGCTAAGGATCAGCATCGTCTGTTCGGCCCCCGAGCCGGGCACGATCTCGCCGGTGCGATCGGTAATCTGGGTCCATTGCGCCGCCACTGCCTCGGGGGGCAGTTCGTCCAGCTTCGCGCCTTGGGTGAGGGTAACATAGGCCGCCTGCACCACGCCGCCGCCCGCGCCGACGATCATGTTGCTTGGCGCGTCTTCGGAGACGAGGAACAGCGCGGCGGGGGCAATATTCTCCGGCGCGAACGCGGCGAATGCGGCTTCAGGGAAAATATCCTCGGTCATTCGGGTGCCGGCCACCGGCGCGATGGTATTGACGCGGATGCCATATTTCGCGCCTTCGAGGTGCAGCGTCTTGGTAAGCCCGGCCAGCCCGAGCTTGGCCGCACCATAATTCGCCTGGCCGAAATTGCCGTATAGGCCGGTCGAAGACGCGGTCATCAGGATGCGGCCATAGCCCTGTTCACGCATCGTTTCCCACACCGCCTTGGTGGCGTTGGCCGATCCGATCAGGTGCACGTCGACGACGAAGCGGAAATCCGCCGGCTCCATTTTCGCGAAGCTCTTGTCGCGCAGCACGCCGGCGTTGTTGATGAGAATGTCGACCCGGCCCCAGCGTGCCTTGGCCGCTTCGACCATCGCGACCATCGCGTCATAGTCGGTCACACTGCCCGAGTCCGCGAATGCCTCGCCGCCCAGCGCCTCGATTTCGGCAACCACGGCGCGCGCGGCATCCGAATGGCCGGTGCCGTCGCGCGAACCGCCGAGATCGTTCACAACCACTTTGGCGCCGCGCCGCGCCAGTTCGATCGCATAGCAGCGGCCGATGCCGCCACCGGCGCCGGTAACGATGGCGACGCGGTCGTCGAAGCGAATGGTCATGATTCAGGCTCTCCCGTGATTTTGAGCCTGTTTATGGCCAGCCTCGGCCGGTGCCAACAAAAACGCCCCTCCCCGCGCGTGCGGCGAGGGGCGCGTTGGTTCAGCGACCGCCGCGCTGGCGGCAGTGATCGGTGACCTTGCGCGAGCAGGGCGGGTAGCTGCCCGGATCGGCCGGCGGCGGCGGTGCCGTGTTCGCCATCGGCGCTGCAGGCGCTGCTGCAGGCGGCGGCGGAGGAGGAGGGGAAGGGGGAGCGGGCGGCGTCGCTTCCGGCGGCGGCGGCGGTGCGCCCGGCGCCATCGCTGCTGGCGCCGGCGGGGCGGGCGGCGTCTCGGGGCTGGCCTGTGGTGTGGTCTGGCCCGGCGCCGTCTGGGCCGGGGGCGTTTGTGGGGCCGGCATATCCTGCGCAACGGCGGTGCCGCCCAGCGCCAGCGCCGAGGCGAAAAGCATCCATTTCATGCGAGGCTCTCCTTGGTGATTGCCTCGCTCCGAACGCGCCGTTGCGCGGAATGTTGCATTTGCGCGAAAACGCAGATTCGCGGGGGCGGACGGGCAAAAGGGGCGTGGATCGCACCGACAGGGAGCTGGGGCCGGGAACCCGCTGCGCCCTTCTGCCGCGTCTCAGTCAGCCGCGCAGCTTAGCGTCCGCCGCGCTGCAGACAGCCATCGGTCTGGCCGCGCTTGCAGACGGGGTAATGGTCGCGCGCGGGCGGGGGCGGGAAGGCTTCGCTCGGCGTCAACCGGCTCGGCACGAATACCACCTTCTGGCCCGGCTGCGGCGGCCCGTCGGGCCACATGGTGGCGGGGGCATAGCCGCCCTGCGGGGCCGGGGCGGGGGTGGTATTCTGGGTCGATTGGGCCTGGGCAAATGCCGGGCTGGCCAGGGTCAACGCGGCAGCAAGTATCGTCAGCTTCATCAGCCGTCTCCTGCATTGGTACGCGGGTGCGTGAACAGGGCACCCGTTTCGCTAACGCATCGACTTCGATTTCGATCCCCAAAAAGTTGCGCCCGCAAGCAGGTTCCGCGTGCGGGCGCGAAAAGGCCTCAGTTGCCCGCGTCGAGCGCGTAGCCTGCCGAGCGAACGGTGCGAATGATGTCCGGGCGGTTGCCCTTGTTGATCGCCTTGCGCAGCCGGCGGATGTGGACGTCGACGGTGCGCGATTCGATGTCGCTGTCATGTCCCCAGACGGCATCGAGCAGCCGCTCGCGCGAGAACACCCAGCCGGGATGCTCAAGGAAGTGCTTGAGCAGGCGGAACTCGGTCGGCCCCAGCGCGATCACTTCGCCGCCACGGCGCACCTTGTGGCCCACCGTATCCATTTCGATGTCGGCATAGGTCAGCGCCTCGCCCGCCAGCGCCGGACGCACGCGGCGCAGCACCGCGCCGACGCGGGCGACCAGCTCGCGCGGGGAGAAGGGCTTGGTCACATAATCGTCGGCGCCGGTTTCCAGCCCGCGCACGCGATCTTCCTCTTCGCCGCGCGCCGTCAGCATGATGATCGGCACATTCGCCGTTTCCGGCATGCGGCGCAGGCGGCGGCAAACCTCGATGCCCGACAGCCCCTCGACCATCCAGTCGAGCAGGACGATATCCGGCGTCGCTTCCTTGGCGAGCAGCAGCGCTTCCTCACCGTCGGGGGTGTGCTTCACTTCATAATCTTCACGCTTGAAGTGCCAGGTGACGAGCTCTGCGATCGCGGCATCGTCTTCCACCAGCAGCATTTTGACCCGTGCCATATGTTCCCCCTAGCTCCCGCTGCCCTCGCCGCTTTCTACGTCGGCGATATAGTGCCCGGTCGCAGCAAAATAGACCATCTCGGCGACATTGGTGGCGTGGTCGCCGATCCTCTCCAGGTTTTTGGCCACGAACAGCAGATGTGCCACCTGGCTGATCGTGCGCGGGTTTTCGACCATGAAGGTCACCAGCGTACGGAAAATCGAATCGTAGAAATCGTCGAGCGCATTGTCGCTTGCATGGACTGCAGCGGCAGCCTGGGCGTCACGCGCAGAGAAAGCATCCAGCGCATCATGCACCATGTCGGCGGCCACCTGGCCCATGGCGGGCAGGATGGAAATCGCCTCGATCCGCTCTTCGCCCTCGGCGTGGATCATCGGCACGCGCTTGGCGATGTTCTTGGCATAGTCGCCGATCCGCTCGATGACGGCGGCGATCTTCAGTGCGGCGATCACTTCGCGCAGATCGTCCGCCATCGGCGCACGCAGCGCGATCACGCGGACGACCAGCTTTTCCAGCTCGGCCTCGATCGCGTCGATCTGCTTGTCCTTCTGGCGGACGGTGCGGGCGAGCGCCGTGTCGCCGCGCGACAGCGCCTTCATCGCGTCGTAGATCGCCTGCTCGGCCAGTCCGCCCATCTGCGAGATGAGCGCCCGCAGCTGGCCGATGTCCTGATCGAACGCCTTGACCGTATGTTCGTGGCCCGTGGCCATCAGCCGTACCTTCCGGTGATATAGTCCTTCGTGCGCTCCTCGCGGGGTGCCGTAAAGATATTGTCGGTTTCGCCATATTCGACCAGCTGGCCGAGATGGAAGAAGGCAGTGCGCTGCGACACGCGCGCCGCCTGCTGCATGTTATGGGTAACGATCACGATTGCATATCGGCCGCGCAATTCGTGGATCAGTTCCTCGATCTTGGCGGTGGCGATCGGGTCGAGCGCGCTGGCGGGCTCGTCCATCAGGATCACTTCCGGGTCGACGGCGATTGCGCGGGCAATGCACAGCCGCTGCTGCTGGCCACCGGACAGCGCCGTGCCACTGTCGGAAAGGCGATCCTTCACTTCCTCCCACAACCCAGCGCGCTTCAGCGAACGCTCGACGATCGCCGCCAGATCGGCCTTGGAGCTGGCAAGCCCGTGAATACGCGGGCCATAGGCGACATTCTCGAAGATCGACTTGGGGAAGGGGTTGGGCTTCTGGAACACCATGCCGACGCGGGCGCGCAACTGTACCACGTCCATGTCGGCGGAATAGATATCCTCGCCGTCCAGCGTGATCTCGCCCGTCACCCGCGCGCTGGGAATGGTGTCGTTCATGCGGTTGAGCGTGCGCAGGAAGGTCGACTTGCCGCAGCCTGAAGGGCCGATGAAGGCTGTGACCTTGTCCATGTCGATATCGATCGACACGTCGCGCACGGCCTGATTGTCGCCATAGAAGACGCTGACGCCGCGTGCCGACATCTTGTGGGTAGCGGAAGGGGAGGCGACGGTCATTACCAGCGTGTCTCGAACTTGTTGCGAAGATAGATGGCCAGCCCGTTCATGGCGAGCAGGACGACGAGCAGCACCAAAATGGCGGCGCTGGTCTTTTCGACAAAGCCGCGGCTCACTTCGTCCGACCACAGGAAGATCTGCACCGGCAGCACCGTGGCCGGATCGGTGAAGCTGCCCGGTGGCGTGACGATGAAGGCGCGCATGCCAATCAGCAGCAGCGGCGCGGTTTCGCCCAGCGCGCGGGCCATGCCGATGATGGTGCCGGTCAGGATGCCGGGCAGCGCCAGCGGCAGCACATGGTGGAACACCACCTGGATCGGGCTCGCGCCGATGCCCAGTGCAGCATCGCGGATCGACGGCGGCACGGCCTTGATCGCGTTGCGGCTGGCAATCACGATCACCGGCATGATCATCAGCGCCAGCGTTAGGCCGCCGACCACCGGCGCCGAACGCGGCAGCATCGGCCCGAACACGCGGCCGCCGATTTCCCAGGTGCCGAGGAATACGGCGAGGCCCAGCAGGCCGAAGATGATCGAAGGCACCGCCGCCAGATTGTTGATCGACACTTCGATCAGGTCGGTCCAGCGGTTCTTCGGCGCATATTCTTCCAGATAGATTGCCGACAGCACGCCCACCGGAAACGCGATCAGGAAGGTGATCGCCATCGTCATCAGCGATCCTTTCAGCGCGCCCCAGATGCCGACAGCGGCCGGATCGGTCGAATCCGATTCGGTGAGGAAGCCCCAGTTGAAGCCGCGCCCGATCGCGCCCGCCTTTTGCAGCCGCGCGACGCCCGCTTCCATTTCGGGCGTGCCGTCACGCTCCAGCGCCTGATCGAAACCGGTCGAGGCGGGAAGGTGGAACACGGCGCGGTGCTCGAGCAGCGACGGATCGCGCTTCACTGCGTCGCGCACCACCACCCAGGCGCTGTCGGCGAGAAAGTTCTCGCCGCCGGGGCCGAAAGCGGCGGTGGCGGCATTGCCTACGGCATCCTCCAGCCCGGCACCGGCCAAAGCCAGATCTGCGGCGGGTGAGTTGAGCCGGCTGCGCTCCACCTTCACGCCGGCCGCATGCAGATCGATCGGCAGCGTCAGTTCCGTGCGGGTGAAGCCGCGCCAGCCGCCACCCACCATGGTCAGCAACAGGAAGCCCAGAAACGCCGCCGACAGCAGCACCGCACCTGCCCCCAGCATGCGGAACCGGCGTTCGGCGGCATAGCGGCGGCGGATGCGCTTCTGCATCGCCGGCGATTTCCAGTCGGTCGGCTGGCGTTTGGCCAGTGCGGCGGGCTTATTCATAGGCCTCGCGATATCGTTTCACGACGCGCAGCGCGACGATGTTGAGAAGCAGCGTGATGACGAACAGCGTGAGGCCCAGCGCGAAGGCGGCCAGCGTCTTCGGGCTGTCGAATTCGGCTTCGCCGGTCAGCAGATCGACGATCTGCTTGGTAACCGTCGTCGCGCTCTGAAAGGGATTGAGCGTGATCGTCGCGGCGCCGGAGGCGGCCATCACCACGATCATCGTCTCGCCGATCGCGCGGCTGACGGCGAGCAGCACCCCTGCCACGACGCCGGGAAGCGCCGCGGGAATGAGCACGCGCGAGATGGTCTCGCTGGTCGTGGCGCCCATCGCCAGGCTACCGTCGCGCATTGCGGTGGGAACGGCAGCGATCGAATCGTCGGCCATCGAAGAGACGAACGGAATGATCATCACGCCCATGACGAGCCCGGCCGCCAGCGCGCTTTCCGACGATGCAAAGGGATTGCCGAGCATCACCGCGAGCTCGCGCACCGCCGGTGCCACGGTAAGCGCGGCGAAATAGCCATAGACCACGGTTGGCACGCCGGCGAGGATTTCGAGGATCGGCTTCATCCAGCGGCGGGTGTTCGGCGCGGCATATTGCGTCAAATAGACCGCGCTCATCAGCCCGAACGGAATTGCTACCAGCATCGCGATCACGGCGCCGATGAAGAAGGTGCCCCAGAAAAGCGGCACCGCGCCCAGCGAGGCGCCGGGATCCTTGGGGTCGATGACCTGGGGGCTCCAGTGCGTGCCGAACAGGAAGTCCAACGGGGGTACGACCGAGAAGAAACGCACCGATTCCCACATCAGCGACAGGAAAATGCCGATGGTCGTCAGGATCGCGATCAGCGAGGCGACCAGCAGGCCGAGCATCAGCGTCCGCTCTACCTTGGAGCGGGCGCGGAACTCGGCGCCGATTCGCGACATCGCAAAGGCGCCGCCGGCCAGCGACAGCAGGATAGCGGCCGCGGTGCCGATCCAGCCATAGCGGGCGCGCTCGGCACGGACGACCGGTGCCAGCCGCTGTGCCAGTGGATCGACATCGCCGGCGAATGGATCGTCCGCCACCTGCCGCGCCTGTGCGATCACGGCGTCGCGCTCGAAGGCGAAGCTGGAAAGCTGGGCGGCGGCGGGGTCGCTTAATACCGACTGGCGGACCAGGCTGGGGCTGAGCGCTGCCCAGACCGCCAGGAAGACCAGCGGCGGCACCAGTGTCCACATCATCACGTACCAGCCGTGCTGGCCCGGCAGTGAATGCAGCCGCTTGCGTCCGCCGCGTTCGAACCGCACCGCCCGCGCCCGCGCAGTCAGCCAGCCGATCAGTCCCAGGCCGGCGACGAGAAATAAAAGCGCGTAGACGTTCACCAGGAAACCACTTCGAGATAGTGCCCGGTCAACACCGGCGCGGCAGGCAGATCAGTGCAACTCGGTCGGGTCAAGCGCAAGCTCCAGTTCGATCGCCTCCGCCATGCGGGTGCGCAGCTTTTCCGGCGCAGCGATCAGGCCGCGCTTCACCAGCGGACCATCCGGCCCCCACATTGTCGTGTAGAGCTGCAGGAAGTCCTTCATTCCCGGCACAGCCTTCATGTGGCGCTTCTTGACGTACAGATACAGCGGACGCGCGCCCGGATAATGGCCGTTGGCGATCGTCTCATAGGTCGGGGCCACCCCTTCGACTGGCACGCCGTGCAGCCGGTTTTCGTTTTCCTGCAGATAGGAATAGCCGAAAATGCCGAGCGCATTGGGGTTCTGGGCCAGCCCCTGTACGATCAGATTGTCGTTTTCACCCTTGTCGACATAGGGCCCGTCGTCGCGGATGCGGCGGCATGCATTTTCGAACTGGGCGGGATCGGCCGATGCCTTCAGCTTCGCAGCATCGGGGAAGGCCTCCATGCAGCCGGGCTGCAGCATCAGTTCGACAAATGCATCGCGGGTGCCGCTGGTAGAGGGCGGGCCCATCACCAGGATCGGAATCGCCGGCAGGTCGGGGTTCACGTCCTTCCAGGTCTTTGCCGTGTTCTTCTTGCCCATCGGGTTCGCGGCGAGCGCGAGGTAGATGTCCTTCTTGCTCAGCTTCAGCTTCGGCCCGCTGTTCGATTCGGCCAGCGCCACGCCGTCCAGACCGATGATGATCTCGAGGATCTCGCCGACCTGGTTCTTCTCGCACCGGTCATATTCGTTGCGAGTCATGCGGCGCGAGGCATCGGCAATGTCGGGAAACTGCACGCCGACGCCTTCGCAGAACTGGCGGATGCCCGGGCCGCTGCCGATCGACTCGACGACCGGGGCCTTGCGCCCGCTCTTGGCGTTGACGAACGCTTCCGCAACGGCCGTGGAAAAGGGATAGACGGTCGACGAACCGACGATGCGGATTTCCCGCGTCGAACTGCCGTCGCACGACGAAAGCGCAAGCGCACTGAACGCGATGAGAGCAAGACGACCCAGCATCGTCACCTCCTGTGGTCCCGGGAAAATCCGCAAAGAAACCGGCGTGCCCCATTGCCGGCAGCATCGCCCATCCGGCAATCGCGTTACGCCATTATGACACGCGCTGAATTGGCAGCCTCACGGTGACGGTGGTGCCCTTGCCCAGGGCGCTGCGAATGTCGAGGCGGCCGCGGTGGCGTTCGACGACATGCTTTACGATCGCAAGCCCCAGGCCGGTGCCCCCCAGCGAACGGCTGCGCCCGGAATCGACTCGATAGAAGCGTTCGGTCAGTCGCGGGATATGTTCGGGGGGAATGCCTTCGCCTTCGTCGGAAACGCTCAGCAATACCATCGTATCGCTGTCGCTGCGCAGCGAAACCGTGACGGGTGTTCCGTGGCGGCCATATTTCATGGCGTTGCCGATCACATTGTGGAGCAGCTGGCTCAGCTGGGTACGGTCACCGCGCACCGGTTCCACGACTTCTATCTCGGTCACCAGATCGGCGGCGCGCGGACTGCCGGACAATTCCTCGCACACCTGTTGAATCAGATCGGCTAGCGCGACCGATTCGGCCGGTGCACGATATTTCTCGGCTTCGATCCGGCTCAGCGAGATAAGGTCGTTGATCAGTCGCTCCATCCGGCGCGCCTCATCGTGCATGATCTTCAAGAAGCGCTGGCGAATGCCGGGATCGTCGCCGGCCTCGTCGGCGAGCGTTTCGACATAGCCGAGTAGCGACGCGAGCGGCGTGCGCAGTTCGTGGCTGGCATTGGCGACGAAATCGACGCGCATCCGGTCCGCAGCATAGCTGCCGGTGCGATCGACCAGATGGACGACGCGCTCACCGGTACCCAGCGTGCGCACGCGCATTTCCCACCGCTGCTCGCGCGTGCCCAGGCCGACCAGGTGAATTGGCGCGGTCGGCAACTGGTCGCCGGGTTCCAGCAGCCGTTCCGCGGCGGCGGGGTGGCGAATCGCCAGCCGCACATCCTCGCCCAATATGTGCTGGCCCAGCAGCGTACGTGACGCGGCATTGGCGGCGATCACGCGATTGGACGCCGTCACCAACACCGGCTCGGCAATCGCTTCGATCACTTCGCCGATCGCCGGCTGGCGCGCATCGGGCGTGGGATCGGGCGGGGGCGGGGGCGGGGCGGGGCTGTCGCCCATTGTCGCGATCAGAACGGCAGCGATACCGCCTACCACTACCACCAGCGCACTCTGCGCATCGCCATTCAGCAACAGCCCCGCCAGCGCGGCGAGTGCCACCACGGCCATGGCAATCAGGGTTCGGAAGCTGAACGCCGACAACATGCGGCCCTAATAGGGACGGGGGCGTCCCAATACGAGCCCAGATTTACGATTGCGAAACGAGGTCTGGCGCAGGAAAAGCGGGCATGGCCGAAGAACCGTCCGGATCGAACCCTACGCGCCGCGCCCTGATGCTGGGTGCAGCCGGCGCGACGGCGATCGTTTCGATCCGCCCGGCGCTGGCGCAGACCAGCGCGTCGGTGATGCATTGCGAAATACCGGTGCCCGATCCCGGCCGTGCCGGCAGCTATATCGCCGATGACGGCAGGCTGGTGCCGGCCGGCACCAAGGGGGCCTATGCTCCGCCGGGCGTTTCGTTCAAGGCGCAGGATGTGAAGACGGCGCTGGCCGGCGGCATACTTCCAGGCACCTCGCCCGAGGCGAGCCGCGCCTATACCAACTATATCCGCCGCCTGCAGGCCGGGACCAGCGGCTTTACCTGCTTCGCCTCGCTGCAGATGCCGCGCGGCTGAGGCGGGCCGCGCTCCGGCCATGATCCGCTATCGCGCCGCCGATCCGGCGACTCTGCGGGTCGTGCCGCTCGACGCGCTGACGCTGCTGTACCACCGCGCCTCGGGCATCACCCATATCGTCGACGCGCCGGTGCCGGAAATATTGCGCGCGCTGGGGGAGACTCCGCTCGACCTGCCGACGCTGCTTGCGCGGCTTTCGGCGGACTATGACCTCGCCGATGCCGATCCTGCGGCACTCGCGGTGCGGCTGGACGAACTGGTGCAGGCGGGATTGGTGGAGCGGCTATGCGCCATGTGACCACGCTCCGCATCGGGACGCTCGGCTTTCGCATCGGCAGCGACTGGCGCGCGCCGGTCGTGGCGCTGGAGTCGCTCTATCGCGACTATCCGCGCCCGGATGCGGGCATTGTCGATTTCAATGTGCATTTGTTTGCGGCGCGCCCCTGGCGGCGGGTGCTGCGTCCTTCGGTGCATATCGGCGGTGATTTCGTGATTCCCGATGCGGCACCGCTGCCGCTCGCACAGGGGCTGCTCGCGGCGGAAATGGGGATGAACCTGCAGGTCGCGCTGGGGCTACGGCGCTATTTGCTGCTCCATGCCTCCGCGGTGGAGCGGAACGGGCGGGCGGTGCTGATGACCGGCATTTCGGGCGCGGGCAAATCGACGCTGGCGGCGCTGCTGATGGCGCGCGGCTGGCGGCTGATGGGCGACGAATTCGCGATGGTTGATCTGGACAGCGGCGCCTTGCTGGGCTTCCCGCGGCTCGTCAGCCTGAAGAACGAGGCTATCGGTGTGGTGGAAGCGGCGCTGCCGCACGCGCGGTTCGGACCGGTGCTCGCGGGGACGCCCAAGGGCACGATCCGCCATCTCGTCCCCGACGCGCGCGCCATCGCCGCTATGGCCGAGCCCGCCGCGCCGGCGCTGATCCTGTTCCCGCGCTTCGGATTCGAGACTGCCGAGCGGCCGGTGCTGCCCAGCGAAGCGTTCGTGCGGCTGACCCAGGCCTCGACCAACTATGTCGCGCTGGGTGAACGCGGCTTCGACGCGCTGGCGCGGCTGGTGCAGACGGTTCCCGCCCGCGCGATCGATTATCCCGACGCGGAAAGCGCGATCGCAATGGTCGAGGCGCTGGCATGAACCCCGCGCTGCTGCTCGCTGCGGTGCTGCGCGATCCCGGCCGGGTCGAGGGGCTGGCGGCGGCGCAGTGGAATGCCCTGTTCGCCGTGGCGCGCGCCGAGCAGCTTATGGGCACGCTGGCGCACCGTCTGTCGGGCCTCCCCATGCCGGCGCCCGCTGCGCGGCTGGTGGCCGATGCCATCGCCTCGGCGGAGCAGGGGCGGACGGCGGCATTGTGGGAAGCGGAAATGGCACGCCGCGCGCTTGCGGCTACGGGGATGCCCGTCGTGCTGCTGAAAGGCACGGCCTATGCCGCAGCCGGACTTTCGCCTAGCGTCGGCAGGGCGATCGGCGATCTCGACATATTGGTGCCGCGCGACCGGATCGAAGAGGCTGAGGCCGCGCTGCTGGCCGCTGGCTGGGAATGGGTGAAGCCCGATCCCTATGACGATGCCTATTATCGGCGCTGGATGCACGAACTGCCGCCGCTGATCCACCGCGAGCGCGACCGGATGATCGACGTGCACCACACCATCCTGCCGCTGACCGCCCGGGTCCGGCCCGATGCCAAGGCGCTGCTGGACGATGCGGTGCCGCTGGGGAACGGGCTGGCGATCCTCTCGCCGCAGGACATGCTGTGCCACGCCGCCGCGCACCTGTTTGCCGATGGCGATCTGGCAGGGGGCATGCGGAACCTGTGGGACATCCACTGCCTGCTGACCGAATTCGGCACCGAAGGGCTGGCGGCGCGGGCGGCACGGCATGGCCTGGGCCCGGCCGTCGCACGGGCGGCGCGGCAGGCGGCTAGGCTCTATGGTACCGCCATTCCGGAAAGCTGGCGGGTTTGGGACAGCGCAGATCCCTTGTTTCTGCGCTGCTTCACGGCGCGTGATGCGTGGGGACGGCCGACGCGGCGGCTGACGCGGCTGGGCTTCTACATCCGCTCGCACTGGCTGCGCATGCCGCCCGCGATGCTGGCGTCGCATCTGTGGACCAAATGGCGCAAGGGCCACCGGCCGGGTTAGGAACCCAGCTTCCGAAGCGCTGGCACCAGCGCCGAATAGTCTCCGATCACGGCGTCGGCTCCCAGCGCCGTCGCCGGTTCGCTGGCAAAGCCGAAGTCCACGGCAACGCAGGGCAGCCCTGCCGCCCGCGCGGCCGCGACGTCAAACCGCGTGTCACCGACAAAGGCCGCCGGGCCGCCGCCCAGCCGCTCCACCATCGCCTGCAGCGGCACCGGTGACGGCTTGGCCTTGCCCGGCCCCAGCGTATCGCCGCCGATCACCAGCGAGAATCGATCCGTCAGCCCAAGTTCGGCGAGCAGCTTCACCGCAAGCGACTCGTTCTTGTTGGTGACCACGGCACACCGCACGCCAAGCGCCGCAAGCGCGTCCAGCGCCGCCATCACCCCCGGATAGACCCGGCTGTCTTCGGCGACATGATCGTCATACCAGGCGATCAGCATCGGATAGAGCCGCTCGACCTCTGCTTCGGTACCGACGCCTGTCACCGCCAGTCCCTGCGCGAGCAGATGCCGCGTGCCCAGCCCGGTAAGCGGCTTCACCGCCTCTAGCGGCAGGGGTGCGCGGCCGATCGACGCCAGCACATGGTTGAGCGCCCGGGCGATGTCGCCCAGCGAATCGACCAGCGTGCCATCCAGATCGAAGCCGACGATGGCGAACGGAAAATCCTGCATGTCGCTCGCCAGACAGCATCGGTCTGGAAATGGCAATCGTCCCGTGGCAGGGGGCCGGGCGGATTAAGGGAGGCGCCTTGTGACTGCACCGATTGCCGCGATCATTCTTGCTGCCGGCAAGGGCACGCGGATGAAATCCGATACCCACAAGGTTCTGCACCCCATCGCCTGGCGGCCGATGCTGCTCCACCTGATCGACAGCGTGAAGGCGCTGGGTGCCGCCCGCGAAGTGGTGGTGGTGGGCGCCGGCCGCGAGCAGGTCGAGGCGGCAGTCGCCCCGCATGGCGCGCAGACCGCGCATCAGGCCGAACAGCTCGGCACCGGCCATGCGGTGCTGCAGGCGCAGGATGCGCTGGCCGGCTTCGACGGCGATGTCGTCATCCTCTATGGCGATGTGCCGCTGGTGACTGCAGCGACAATGCAGCGGATGCTCGAGCGGCTGCATGGCACCGACGATCCCGCCGTGGTGGTGCTCGGCTTCCGCCCGGCTGACCCCGGCGCCTATGGCCGCGTGATCGCTGATCCCAGCGGGCGGATCGTCAAGATGGTCGAGTTCAAGGACGCGACCGCCGAAGAACGCGCGGAGACGCTGTGCAATTCCGGGCTGATGGCAGTGCGCTCGCGCGACCTGTTCGCTTTGCTCGGCCGCGTCACCAACGACAATGCGGCGGGCGAATATTATCTGCCGGACATCGTGATGCTGGCGGCGCGCGACGGCCGGCCCTCGGCCGTGATCGAAACCGACGCTACCGAAGTTACCGGCGTCAACAGCCGTGGCGAGCTGGCTGCGCTGGAGGCGGAGTGGCAACAGGCGCGGCGGACCCGGGCGATGGCGGATGGCGCCACGCTGATCGCGCCGGAAACGGTGTGGTTCGCACATGACACGCAGATTGGCCGCGACGTCACGATCGAGCCGAACGTCGTGTTCGGCCCCGGCGTGACGGTGGGCGACGGCGTGGTGATCCGCGCGTTCAGCCATATTGAGGGTGCCCGGATCGAGGCGGGCGCCAGCGTCGGCCCGTTCGCACGGCTGCGGCCCGGCGCGGTGCTGGGCGCGGGATCGCATGTCGGCAATTTCGTCGAGCTGAAGAATGCGGTGCTGGGCGAAGGCGCCAAGGCCAACCACCTGACCTATCTGGGTGATGCCAGCGTGGGCGCCGGCGCCAACATCGGCGCGGGTACTATTACTTGCAATTACAATGGCTTCCTGAAGCAGAAGACCGAGATCGGGGCAGGCGCCTTCATCGGATCGAACAGCGCGCTGGTGGCGCCGGTCAAGATCGGCGATGGCGCGATTATCGGTGCCGGATCGGTCATCACGCATGATGTCGAGGGCGATGCCCTGGCTGTCACGCGCCCCGAGACATTGACGAAACCGGGCTGGGCCACGACCTTTCGTGCCAAGATGAAGGCACGAAAGGCCGCCAAATGACCGATCGCTACACCGACAAGCCGTTCCTCAAGCTGCTCGATTGCTATGTGCTCGATTCGATCGGCCATCTCGACGCCGCCAGCGATGCGGCGCTGACCGCGATCGAGCCGCAGCTTGCGGTAACGTTCGGCGTCTCTGCGCCCTGGCGCGCGATCGTCGCCGAAAAGATGCAGTTTCCGGAGGGCGTTGCCGGCGCCATCCGCGAGGTCTGGGAAAAGGGCGCGGTCCGCTTTCGCGAGGCGCAGGGGCACGAACCCGATCCCGGCGAATTCACGCGCGTATTCGTCGACACCAACTTTCCGCATTGATGCGCGATTGTTGTGCTGCGAGCAGTTTTTTCGCGCCACACCCTAAACTTCATAAACTTCGGTGGCGCGCACATGGGCAGAAATGCCTGGTGTGCTTTTCGGCGCCGGTCCGTTGTGGTGCGGTCGGGGCTAACTGTTCATGACAATGAATGCGCTTCGCCAGTGCCGATCGTTCAGCCTGGCGACAGCGGCGGCGCCCTAGCGGCGGCCGCTTGCCTGAGCTAGGGCGCGTGCAGGAGGGCTGATGCCATGTGCGGAATCGTTGGAATCGTCGGTAAGGAAGACGTCGCGGAACGCCTGTTCGAGGGGCTCAAGCGACTGGAATATCGCGGCTATGACTCCGCAGGCATCGCCACTGATGTTGACGGCCGCATCGAGCGTCGCCGCGCTTCGGGCAAGCTGGTAAACCTCGGCAAGGAGCTTGCCGCCAACCCGCTGCCCGGCACCACCGGCATCGCCCATACCCGCTGGGCGACGCATGGCGGCCCCACCACCAACAATGCGCACCCGCACGCCACCGGGGAAGTGGCCCTGGTCCACAACGGCATTATCGAGAACTTCAAGGCGCTGCGCGAGGAACTGACCGCGCGTGGTCGCAAGTTCGAGAGCGAGACCGATACCGAAGTCGTCGCCCATCTCGTCAGCGAGAAGGTCGAGGCCGGCATGGCGCCGGCTGATGCGGTGCGCGAGGTCCTGCCCCGGTTGCACGGCGCCTTCGCGCTCGCCATCCTGTTTCGCCAGCATCCGGACCTGCTGGTCGGCGCGCGGCTCGGCTCGCCGCTGGTGGTCGGCTATGGCGACGGCGAGACTTATCTGGGCTCCGACGCGCTGGCGCTGGCACCGCTCACCCAGCGCATCGCCTATCTGGAGGAAGGCGACTGGGTCGTCATCACGAAGGACGGCGCACAGATCTTTGACCGGGACAATAATCCGGTCGAGCGGCCGGTCACAATTTCAGGCGTCACCGGCGAACTGATCTCCAAGGGCAACCATCGGCATTACATGCTGAAGGAGATTTACGAGCAGCCGATCGTGGTCGCCCAGACACTGCGTTCCTACCTCCAGCGCATGGAGGAAAAGGTCACGCTGCCGATTCCGGACTTCGACCTGTCCACTATCAAGCGCGTCACCATCGTCGCCTGTGGCACCAGCTTCTATGCCGGCATGGTCGCCAAATACTGGTTCGAGCAGTTCGCGCGCGTGCCGGTCGACCTCGATGTCGCCTCCGAGTTCCGCTACCGCGCGCCGGTGATGGAAGAAGGCGGGCTGATGATCGTCATCAGCCAGTCGGGCGAGACCGCCGACACGCTCGCCGCGCTCCGCCACGCCCGCAGCGAGGGGCAGAAGATCGCTGCCGTCGTCAATGTGCCGACCAGCTCGATGGCGCGCGAGGCGGACCTGCTGCTGCCCACCCATGCCGGCCCGGAAATCGGCGTTGCCTCGACCAAGGCGTTCACCTGCCAGCTCGCCGTGCTCGCGGCGCTGGCGGCTAATCTGGCGCGGGCCAAGGGCAAGCTCGACGAGCAGGAGGAGCGCCGCATCGTCCGCCATCTGGCCGAAGCTCCCGCCTCGCTCAACGCCGCGCTGGCCTATGACGAATCGATCCAGGCGATGGCTGGCGTCATCGCCAGCGCGCGTGACGTGCTCTATCTGGGGCGCGGCACCGATTATCCGCTGGCACTGGAAGGTGCGCTGAAGCTGAAGGAAATCAGCTACATTCATGCCGAAGGTTATGCCGCCGGCGAGATGAAGCATGGGCCGATCGCGCTGATCGACGATGCCGTGCCGGTGATCGTGATCGCGCCGTCCGGCCCGCTGTTCGACAAGACCGTCAGCAACATGCAGGAAGTGCAGGCGCGCGGCGGCAAGGTGGTGCTGATTTCCGACTATGACGGCATCCAGGCGGCCGGCGAGGGATGCATGGCCACCATCACCATGCCCAAGGTCCACCCGCTGATCGCGCCGCTCGTCTATGCGGTGCCGGTGCAGTTGCTGGCCTATCACGTCGCCGTCGCCAAGGGGACGGACGTCGACCAGCCGCGCAATCTGGCCAAGTCGGTTACCGTGGAGTGACGTAAGCGCGGCGCTTGTCGCATGTGTTCCCCTCCCGCTTGCGGGAGGGGAGTGGACGGACGGGAAGGTACGTCCAACTGGCCCGCGCTGAAGAAATATGGCCTTCTCCACTTCGGGCGCCTGTTTTTTGCGGCGTTTAATTGTTGTAAAACAACGCGTTAGAAAAAGCCGAAATTCGGCCTGCTTGCCGCCCCGTTCCGGCGGTCTATATCGCTCGCACCTGCAGCAAAGAACCACCCATGTCCGCACCTGATCGCCTCCACGGCCCCCAAGGCCCCAGCCTGCTCGCATCGATCCACGATGTCGGGCCGCGTTCGGAGGCTGCGGTCGATCGTCTTGCCGACCTGTTCCTGAAGCATATCGGCACCCCGCGCTATGCGATGCTGGTCGTGCCCGACCACTGGGGCGAGGCGCCGCTGGTGCCCGGCACCCCCTTTGCCACCCGGCTGCGCGCCTGGGCGGATTCGGGCATTGAGATGTTCCTGCACGGCTGGTTCCACCGCGACGTGGCCGACCATGCCTCTGCCGCCGCACGCTTCAAGGCGAAGCATATGACGGCGGGCGAGGGCGAGTTTCTCGGTCTCGATTACGCCACTGCCCGCGACCGGATGGAGCGCGGCAAGGCGCTGGTCGAGGACATTATCGGGCGCCCGGTGACGGGCTTCATCGCGCCGGCCTGGCTCTATGGCGAAGGCGCGCGCGCGGCGGCGCGCGATTGCGGCTTTGCGCTCGCGGAGGACCATTTCCGCGTCTGGTCGCCGCAGCGTGACGACGCCATTCTGGCCAAGGGGCCGGTGATTACCTGGGCCAGTCGTAGCAGGGGCCGGATCGCTTCGTCGCTCGCGGTGGCTGCGCTGGCGCGGGCGCTGCTGCCGCGCCGTCCTGCCATGCGTTTGGGGGTGCATCCGGGTGACGTGACGGTGCCGGCACTGATCACCAGTATTGACAAGACGCTTGCTTCGCTGTCCCGTGGCGGTCGGTTCGGGCAATATCGCGAGCTGCTGGAGACGCATTGATGCGCATCCTCGACGTCTGCGCTTTCTACAGCCCCTATGGCGGCGGCGTGAAAACCTATGTCCGGCGCAAGATGGAAACCGGGCCGGCCATGGGCCACGAGATCATCATCCTTGCGCCGGGCGAGCGCGAGGAAATCATCGAAGAGCGCGATGGTGCCATTCTGGCGACGATTCCGGCGCCGCTGCTCCCGCTCGACCGGCGCTATCGCTATTTCGACGACGAACCGCTGCTCCACGCCGCGCTCGACAAGTGGAAACCGGATTTTGTCGAAGCATCCTCGCCCTGGCGCAGCGCCTCGATGGTGGCGCGCTGGCAGGGAGCTGCACCCCGCTCGCTCGTGATGCATGCTGATCCGCTGGCGGCCTATGCCTATCGCTGGTTCGGCACGATCGCCAACCGCGAGACGATCGACAAGGGCTTTTCGTCCTTCTGGCAGCATTTGCGGCGGCTCGACGAGGGCTTCGATCTGGTAGTTACGGCGGGCCGCGACCTAGCCGATCGGCTGGCCGAGGGTGGGCTGCAAAAGGCCGTGACGATCCCGATGGGTGTCGAGCCTGGCTATTTCTCGCCTTCGCTGCGCGACGAGACCTTGCGCGCCGAATTGCTGGCAAGCTGCGGCCTGGGGCCGGAAGCGACACTGCTGATCGGCGTCGGCCGGCTGGCTGCGGAGAAGCGCTGGCCAATGGTAATCGAGGCGGCCGAGGCAGCCGGTGTCCAGCATCCGGTCGGGCTGATCCTGATCGGGGCCGGCACCGCCAAGTCGCGCGTGCTCTCGGCAATGGGGCGCAACCCGCATGCCCAGCTCTTCGCGCCGACCAGTGACCGGCAGCAACTCGCGCGCGTGCTCGCCAGCGCCGACGCGCTGGTCCATGGCTGCGAGGCGGAGACCTTCTGCATGGTTGCGGCCGAGGCGCGCGCCAGCGGTCTGCCGCTGATCGTCCCGGATCGCGGTGGGGCGGCCGACCAGTTCGTGTCGGGTCAGGGCGCGCTCTATCGTGCTGCCGATGCCGTTGATCTGCGCGATGCGCTGGTACGCTTCGTCGAGACGACGCCGGTGTTTCATCGCCTGCGCGCGACGGCGGATGCGGAGGGCACCCGCACGATGGACACGCATTTCGAAGAGCTGTTCGCGGCCTATCGCAGCACGCAGCTCGCCTACGCAGCCTGAGCCGGCTTAGCCGGGCTGACGCGCCGGCGCGGTTGCGCTTTCCAGTCGGGCGATAAAGCGCGGCAGCGGGCACAGGTGCATCCGTCCCTCGCTGCACCCCGGAATCGCCAGCGGCATCCACACCGCCGCGCCATTGCCCGCACGAATGCCGGCTGCGCTCTGGCTACGATACCAGAGCCGCACGGCCTTGCCGCCACCTGCCTGCCGCACCAGCGCCAATGCCAGCCCGCCGCCCGGCGAAGGATCACCTGCGGCAAAGCCCGGCGCATGTACGGTCACGCCGAGAACGGCGGCCAGCGCGGCGACATTGGTGTCGTGCCCAACCAGCACGTCCAGCGCCGGGGCGGACGAGGCCGTGAAATCGGCAAGGATGCGGTCGACCGTCGGCGCGGTCTGGAATGCGGCCATATAGGGCGGCCGGCTGTAGATATCGAACAGCGCGGCATGGACGGCGCCCAGCCGGACGAGTGTGGCGGGATCGGCGCGGCCCCAGCCCACCTGCGCGGCCGGCATGCCTTCCAGATATTGCAGCATCAATACCTGCGCGGTGCCCGATGCATCGCGGATCGGGCCGCTGACATCGATGCCGCGCCCATCGCGGCTGACCTGCACAAAGGCGGGGCGCTCCGGGCTACACGGCCCTGTAGGGCAGGCGAGGACGCGCTCCAACAGGTCGAGTGCGGCGCGATGACGTGCCACCTGCGCAGTGGCGCTGCCAAGGTAGTGGTTGATCGACTCCACCGCGCGCGGGGCCTCGAAACCCTTGGGTCCGGCGTTCAGCGGCTCGAACAGCGGATCGGTCTCGATGGTGGGGCGGTGACCGATGGTAAGCTTGCAGCGCGGGGCGAGCCCTTCGGCATAGGCCTGGCCGGTCGCGATCGTCCGCCCTGCGGTGTTCGTCCAGATCCGCACCGCCTCGATGCCGCGGCATCCCTGCGCGGGCAGGACGCCCATGTTCGCGAGCCAGCGTCGGTCGGAGCGACCCAACGCAACCACTGCCGTCGCGCCGTGCGGCGTCACTTGCTCGGCGGGAGCACTCCAGCGCGGCCAGGGCTGCGCGGCCCGCGTGCCCGCTGGCACTTCGCTGTCGAGCGGCGCCCGCACACCATGGCGCATCAGGAGGACCATGCGCTCAATGCGCGGGGCGGCGGGGCGAGTGGCCTTCGCCGGTGCAGTGGCGCCTAGCATGGCAAGGAGGGGCGCGAAGAGCAGGATCGAACGGGCGGGAAGCGTGCGTTTCGGCATGGCAAATGGGTAGTCTCGAGCCGTGACGGTGTCGTGACGGAGGATACCAAAAAAATGCCAATTCCCAATTTCTGGTCTATACCATTGAATTATATCAGAAATTGTTGCAATGCAGCAAAGTTGCCGCAACGATGTTACGGAATTGTCACTGGCTAGTCGTCGCGGCGCAGCATCTTGCGACTAACGGCTCCGGCTAACCTTGCAAAGGCAAGCGATTCCAAGAGGGGGCATCATGCAGAACAATATGATCGGGCGCGTCGCGCGCCTGTTGCTCGGCTGTGGTACGGCTGCGCTGGTAGTAGGAAATGCATGGGCGGCTGAAGGCCCAAACACGCGCGACGGCGCGACGGCGGCGTCGCCGGCAACGGTACCGGAAGCGGACCAGGATTCGCAGTCGGAGGTCGTTATCCAGGGTCGCCGCGTAGCGATCACCAAGGCGCAGACCGACCAGGTGCAGAACAAGTCGCTGGTCACGATCGTTTCGGGTGAGGAACTGCGCGCCCAGCCGCAGCAGAATCTGGCCGATCTGCTCACGCGTCTGCCGGGTCTTAGCGCTTCGGTCGACCAGACCTTTAACGCTGCCGCGACCGGTGAATCGCAATATGTGACGATCCGCGGTCTCGACACCACCTACAACGCCTATCAGTTCGATGGCGTCCGTCTGGCCCAGACCGATCAGAATACGCGCGCGATTTCGATGAATGTCCTGTCGCCCTTCTCGCTGGCGCAGGTGCGCGTCGATAAGGCGCCGACCGCTTCGCAGGACGGCGACGCGCTGGCTGGTGTGATCGATTTCCGCCCTGCGACGGCGTTCGATCTGCCCGAACATCATGTTCAGATCCGCCTGCAGGGCCAGGTCGCCGGCCGCGCTGTCGCGCGCGATCAGGATCCCTGGGGCGGTGCCGCGCAGATCGAAACCGCGCAGCGCTTCGGCAATCTGGGCGTCTATGCCTCGGCCTATTACGGCAAGAAGAGCGTCTACAGCGAGTCCGTCGCGCTGCATAAGGACTATCTGCTCTACAACAACAATGTCGGCGGCAAGCTGCGCGACAATCTGAACAACCTGATGCCGCGCGGCGTCGAATGGAACGTGTTCCAGAATAATATCGAGCGGTTCGGCGGCACGCTGAACCTCGACTGGAAGAGCGACAATCTCGATCTCTACTCGCACACCACTTACGGCGAATATCGCCTGAAGAGCTGGATGGATCAGGTTGCGATTCGTCAGGTCAGCCTGTCGTCGGGTCAGGTCAATCCGAACCCGGGGAACGGCAATTATGACGCCAACGGTTATGTCGCGATCTACGGCATCGGCGCCAGCAACTATTTCCGTACCGAGCACAGCAACCAGCAGATGATCGTATCGAAGCTGGGCGGCGAGGCTCGGCTGGGTGACCGCATGACGCTCGACTTCTACGGCGCCTATTCGCGCGGCAAGACGACCTATCCGTTCCGCCTGCAGGCCAAGTATCAGACCCCGGCCTATATCGGCCCGAACAGCACCGGCGTCGCCACCTTCCGCCTCGTCACCCAGGCACCGAACCCCATCAATCCGCAGGTCGTGCTCGACAGCGGTGCCGCGGCGGCGTTCAACAACCTGGCGAACTACAGCGAAGTGTATTCGATCGTGCAGTTCCAGCACGCCACCGAATCCAAGGGTGAAGGCGGCTTCGATGCTACCTACAAGCTCGCCGATCGCGGCCTGACCTCGATCCGGGCCGGGGCGAAGTATGAATCGTCGGACCGCGATTCGAACAGCATCGACGAATCGCTCGAATATGACTTCTCGGGCAACGCGATCCCGACGCTGGCACAGGCGCCGACCACGCGCATCAACGGCTTCATGCGCAATGGGGTGCAGGTGCCGATCGTGATCCCCGATCACAACTTCATCGAAAGCCAGGCGCGGCAATTGTCGCTCAGCCAGCTCGCTACTGCCGATCCCACCGTGCAGCAGCGTAACCTGCTCCAGGGTACTGAGCAGCGTGCGAGCGGCTATCTGCTCGCCAATCTGGACTTCGGCAAGCTGACGGTCATCCCGGGCGTGCGTTTTGAGCATAACCGCTTCCGCGCAACCTATTGGGCGCAGGACGGCAGCACCGGCGGTTTCGCGACCAGCAGCAAATCCTATGACGAATGGCTGCCCAGCCTGATCGCGTCCTATCGTCCGGACGAGCTGACCGTCTACCGCTTCTCGGTGCGCAAGAGCTACACCCGGCCGCCCTTCGGCCTGCTGCTCGGGCCGACGCAAAAGACGTATGACACCCAGACGGTCAACGGCGTGCCGGTCCGTAAGCTTACGTCGATCACGGTTGCCAATCCCAACCTGCAGGCAACGCAGGCGTGGAACGTCGACACCTCATTCGAAAAGAAGGGTGCCGGCAGCGACCTGTTCTCGGTGGCGCTCTACTACAAGCGCCTGACCAATGTGATGTTCTCGACGTCGACCGACACGACCATCCTCCCGGCCGATCAGGGCCTGGTCGGGCCTGACGGCGTGACGATCAACATGCTCGACACCAGCGGCAAGGGTGAGGTCTATGGTGCCGAAGCCTTTGCCCGCTATAGCCCGAAGGGGCTGCCGGGCATGCTCGACGGTCTGGGCGTCCAGGGCAGCGTGACGGTGCAGCATGCCGAGGCGACCATCAAGGTCACCAGCACGCAGCGCGCCACCCGCCGGATGCCGAACGCGCCGGAACTGATGTTCAACGCCGGCCTTTTCTACAATCATGGCGGCATCGCCGGGGCACTGGATTATTCGTACACCGGTAAGCGGCTGATCGACGTGCGCGATCCGCAGCCGGATACCTATCTCCAGCCCTCGTCGAACATGAATGCATCGGTCAACTACACCTTCCACAACGGCCTCACAGCCGGCGTGTCGGTGCAGAATGTGCTGAACAGCCACGCCTATTGGGCGACTTATGGCTCGGGCAAGGGCCTGCTCTCGGTCGACCGTTCGGGCGGCTATATCGAAGTGGGCCGCACCTACATGCTCAATCTTTCTTACAGCTTCTGATTGAAGCTCCCCGGCGCGGCGGGTTCGCCCGTCCGCCGGGGCTTCTTTCTATCCCAGCAGCCGGTTGAGCACGCCCGCTACATCATCCGGGCGATAGGGTTTCCGCAGCAGCGGTATATCGTCGTCGGAAAACCCTTCGGGCGGCGAACTATAGCCGCTGGCAAAGGCGAAGGGTACGCCACGCCGGCGTAGCGCCTCGGCAATCGGCGTGCTTCGTTCGCCGGACAGGTTTATATCCAGGATCGCCGCGTCCAGAGCCGCTTCGTCGGCCAGCGCCAGCCCCTCCGCCAGCCGCGCGGCGGGCCCGACCGGGCAGAAGCCGAGCATATCCAGAATGTCTTCGAGGCACATCGCCACGACTGGTTCGTCCTCGACGATCAGCACCCGCATGGCGGTGCTGTCGCTCATTCTGCCGTCTCGGGCAGTGGCGCGTCGATGGTGCAGACAATGCCCTCCGACCGGAAATCGATCGACACGGTACCGGCCAGTTCCGCGGCCAGCCCGCGCTCGATCATGCGTGTGCCGAAACCGCGCCGGCTGGGCGGCGCCACCCCCGGACCACCCTGTTCGGTCCACACCATCCGGAACCGCCGCCGGCCCTGTTGTTCCTCGGTATTCCAGCGGATGGTGACATGCCCTTGCGGAGTCGAAAGGCTGCCATGTTTTACGGCGTTGGTGGCGAGTTCGTGCACGGCCAGCGCCAGCGAGATCGCTGTCTTCGGCTCCAGTGTCAGGTCCGGGCCCTCGAGCACGAACCGCCCCGCGTCACCACCGTGCGGCGCCACTGCATCGGCTAGGATCTGCCGCATCGACACTGCACCCCAATGCTGGCGGGTGAGCAGATTATGCGCCTCTGACAGGGCGGCCAGCCGCCCTTCAAACGCTTCGCGGGCACGCGCAGGGTCGGAGTCGCCCTTGAAGCTTTGTTGCGCGATGCCCTGAACGATCGCCAGCGTGTTCTTTACGCGGTGATTGAGCTCGTCGATCAGCAGCCGCAGATGCGCTTCATGGCGCTTCGCCTCGGTCACGTCGCGGCCGATCGCGTGCAAACCCACCGGAATGCCGGCCGCATCGGTGGCCAGGCGCGCGTTGATTTCCCAGATCTGGCGGCCGCCGCTGCGCGCGCGGACGTTGAGCGTCAGCCGCGTCGTACCACCGCCGATCAACTTCTGCGCCAGCGCCGATCGGCTGAGGGCAATATCCTGATCGTCCAGAAAATTGCCGACCGCGCGCCCCACCACTTCGTCCTCGTGATATCCGAGGGCGGCAAGCACCGCGGGATTGACGGCGGTGATCACCTGATCGAGCGTGGTGGTCACAAGAAAATCATTCGCCTCTTCGAATATCGTCCGGAAACGCGCTTCGCTCGCGCGAAGTTCCGCTTCGGCGTTCTTGCGATCGGTAATGTCGAAGGACACGCCGACGAACCGGCTGGGCCGCTCATCGGCATAATCGATCCGGCTGCCATGGCTCTGGAGCCAGCGTTCCCGGCCGTCGCTCTGGCGGACGATGCGATATTCGATTGTGTAATGGGTGCCGTCGCGGAAGCAGCGGCGCGCATGCGCCTCGGCCATGGCGCGGTCTTGCGGGTGGATGCGCGCCAGCCAGTCGTCGAAACTGCCGGTGCCGTCGGCAGTGCGGGCCATGCCGAGCAGATCGAAGCGATTGGGAGACCACGCGCCCCGCATCGTTTGCAGGTTGAGTTCCCAGGTCGCCATACCCGCAGTTTCGGTGGCGAGGCGCAGCGTTTCCTCGCTCCGGCGCAGTGCTTCTTCCGAGCGCTTGGCGACGGTCACATCATGGGCGACACCGATAAAGCCGATATGGCGCCCCTCGGCATCCCAACGGGGTGCGGAAGTGGAATGCAGCCAGCGCCACTCGCCTGCAGCATTGCGATAGCGTCCTTCGAGCTGGAAAGGTTGCAGGCTGGCTTCGCCCGCTACGGATTGCGTCAGCACGCGCGGAGCGTCAGCGGGGTGGATGATGGTGCGCCAGTCGAAGGCCAGTGCTTCGGCATAGGGCAGACCCAAAAACGCACAATAGGCGCGGTTCACGAAGCTACGCTGCCGGTCCAGCCGCGTGACCCACACGGCAACCGGCGCGCTGTCGGCAATCAGGCGGAACTCGTCCGTATGCGCCGGGGGCGGCTCGGTCGCGGGGGGCTGCATGATCATTGCAACGGGCGGGGGCAGGCCGTCATGGCCGCTGGTCTAAATGTAACGTTCGGAGACGCAACCGAAAACCCGCCGAAATGAGGAACTGGGCCGTCATCTGGCAATGCATTCCCGGGGATGCAGGCGGAAGCCGTCTGGGGATCTGGCAACAGCGCCGACCTGCTCCCCGGGAGGGTCGCATGCACCGCCTGACAAGGAAGGTGCATGCTAACGCATATACTCGCCGGCGCGTTTCGGGGGGCGATTGCGCCGACATCACTGTTGCTAAGCGATTCCGGGCGCGCTGTTTATTCCGGGCATGCCCGATACGCATTGATCCTAGGGTGCGCAGGCCGCGACGGCGGACAGCACCGGTACCGCCCATTCGCGGCGGCAGATCAACAGATCGGGGATGCTGGTTTCGGCCTGGTTGTAGACGATGGGGGTGCCGTCGATGCGCGACACATGGAGCCCGGCGGCGAGCGCAACCGCCGCCGGAGCGCAATTGTCCCATTGGTGCTGGCCACCCGAGTGGAGATAGATTTCCGCCTCGCCGCGCACCACCGCCATCGCCTTCGCGCCCGCGGAGCCCATGCCAAGATGGACCGCGCCCAGCCGCGCACCGACATCGGCGCACAACCGGCTGGCGCGCGTCCGGCTGACCAGCATCCGCGGCGGTTGCTGTGCGGGCGATAGCGGCGGCGGCGCATCACTGCTGAGCGTCACGCCCAGCCGAGGCAGGGCGACCGCGCCCACGGCAGGGGCGCCGTTGATGGCGAGAGCGACATGTACGGCCCAGTCCTCCCGGCGCTCGGCAAATTCGCGCGTGCCGTCCAGCGGATCGACGATCCAGACGCGGCGCCGGTGGAGCCGTGCGAGATCATCGGCCGATTCTTCCGAAAGGATTGCGTCCTCCGGTCGCGCGGCGCGCAGTCGATCGAGGATCAGCGCATTCGCCTCGCGGTCGCCGCGCGCGCCGCCGGCGCAATCTGCCTGGATCGCCAGCAGCAGCGCGCCGGCTTCGTCGGCAATGGCATGGGCGAGCTCGGCGTCGTTCACAGAACCGGGCTCCACACGCCCATGATCGCCTCGACGATCTGCTCGGCGGCTTGCTCGGGCGTGGTGCGGGTGGTGTCGATATGGATTTCGGGATTCACGGGCGGTTCATAGGGGCTGGAAATGCCGGTGAAGTTGGCGATCTGCCCGCTGCGTGCCTTTTTGTAGAGCCCCTTCACATCCCGCGCCTCGGCCATTTCCAGCGGCGTGTCGATGAAGATTTCGAAGAATTCGCCTTCGGCCATCAGCGATCGTACCATCGCCCGCTCCGCCCGGAAGGGGGAAATGAAGGCGGTGAGCACGATCAGTCCGGCATCGGTCATCAGCTTCGCGACCTCGCCGATGCGGCGGATATTCTCCACCCGGTCCTGGTCGGTAAAGCCCAGATCGCGGTTGAGCCCGTGGCGGACATTGTCGCCGTCGAGCAGGAAGCTGTGCTTGCCCAGCGCGTACAGCCGCTTCTCGACGAGATTGGCGATGGTCGATTTGCCCGATCCGGACAGACCGGTGAACCAGAGCAGGCGCGGCTGCTGGCCCTTTTGCTGGGCATGTGCCTCGCGCGTGATCTCGATCGCCTGCCAGTGGACATTTTGCGCTCGGCGCAGTGCGAACTGCAGCATTCCGGCACCGACCGTGGCGTTGGTCAGCTTGTCGATCAGGATAAAGCCGCCGAGATCCTGGCTGTCGGCATAGGGCTCGAACACGATCGGCCTGTCGGTTGCGACTTCTGATATGCCGATATCGTTGAGCGTAAGGGTCTTTGCAGAGGTGCGTGCCAGCGTGTTCACGTCGATCGCGCATTCTGGCGCACGCACGACTGCGCTGACCGTCTGGGTGCCCAGCTTCATCCAATAGGCGCGGCCGGGCAGCAACTCGGTCTGGTCCATCCAGACGAGCGTCGCCTTGAACTGGTCGGCGACCTGGGGCGGGGCGTCGGCTGCGGCGATAATGTCGCCGCGCGAGCAATCCACTTCGTCGGTGAGCGTGAGCGTGATTGATTCCCCAGCGCTCGCCGCCGTGCGGTCGCCGCCCATCGCGACAATGCGGGCGATCTGGGTAGTGCGACCCGATGGGAGGATACGCACCGCATCGCCGGGGCGCACGGTGCCGTTGGCGATCAGCCCCGCAAAGCCGCGGAAATCGAGGTTCGGCCGGTTGACCCATTGCACCGGCATACGGAACGGCTTGGCGCGGTTTGCCTCTGCATCGACCACGACGGTTTCGAGATGGTCGAGCAGCACCGGCCCGGAGAACCACGGCATGGCTCCGCTGCGGGTGGTGACATTGTCGCCCTTGAAGCCCGACATAGGGATCGGGGTGAATGCCGCGATGCCGATCGAGCGGGCGAATTCGCCATAGTCGGCGACGATGGTGTCGAACACCGCCTGGTCATAGCCGACCAGGTCCATCTTGTTCACTGCGAGCACCAGATGCCGGATGCCGAGCAGATGCGCGAGATAGCTGTGCCGCCTGGTCTGGGTGAGCACGCCTTTGCGCGCATCGATGAGGATTACGGCCAGATCGGCGGTCGAGGCGCCAGTGACCATGTTGCGGGTATATTGTTCGTGGCCGGGCGTGTCCGCGACAATGAACTTGCGCTTCTCGGTCGCGAAGAAGCGGTAGGCGACGTCGATGGTGATGCCCTGTTCGCGCTCCGCGGCAAGGCCGTCGACCAGCAGCGCGAAGTCGATCGCCTCGCCCTGGGTGCCGACGCGCTTCGAATCGGATTCGAGTGCCGAGAGCTGGTCCTCGAAAATCTGCTTCGAATCATAGAGCAGCCGGCCGATCAGCGTGGACTTGCCGTCATCGACCGATCCGCAGGTCAGAAAACGCAGCAGCGACTTGTGCTCGTGCTGGGCGAGATAGGCGGAAATGTTGGAGGCGATAAGCGCATCGGGGCGATAGGCGGTCATCAGAAATACCCCTCTTGCTTCTTCTTCTCCATGCTCGCGGCCTGGTCATGGTCGATCGCACGGCCCTGGCGTTCGCTGGTGGTGGTCAGCAGCATTTCCTGGATCACTGCATCGAGCGTATCGGCACGGCTCTCGACCGCGCCGGTGAGCGGGTAACAGCCGAGTGTGCGGAAGCGGATCGAGCGCATTTCCGGCACTTCGCCTGGGTGCAAGCGGAAGCGATCGTCGTCGACCATCAGCAGCATGCCGTCGCGCTGCACTGTCGGGCGGGGCGCGGCGAAGTAGAGCGGGACGATCTCAATCGCCTCGGCGCGGATATATTGCCAGATATCGAGCTCGGTCCAGTTGGAGAGCGGGAAGACGCGGATGCTCTCCCCCTTGGCCTTGCGGGCATTGTAAAGCCGCCACAGCTCGGGCCGCTGGTTCTTCGGATCCCACCGATGCGAGGCCGTGCGGAAGCTGAAAATGCGTTCCTTGGCGCGGCTCTTCTCTTCGTCACGCCGGGCGCCACCGAACGCCGCGTCGAAGCCATGGGCGTCGAGCGCCTGTTTAAGCCCTTCGGTCTTCCAAAGATCAGTGTGGAGCCCGCCATGGTCGAACGGATTGATGCCGCGCGCTTTGGCTTCCGGATTCTGGTGGACAAGCAACTCCATGCCCGCGGCCTGCGCGGCGCGGTCGCGGAGTTCGTACATTGCCTGGAACTTCCACGTCGTATCGACATGGAGCAGCGGGAAGGGCGGGGGCGCCGGGTAGAAGGCCTTGCGCGCCAGATGGAGCATCACCGCCGAATCCTTGCCGACGGAATAGAGCATCACCGGACGTTCGGCCTCGGCGACGACTTCGCGCAGGATGTGGATGCTTTCGGCCTCGAGACGCTGCAGATGCGTCAGCGGAGAAAGGTGCGTTGCGGGTTCCATGGTGCTCGTGTGCAGCATGAAGCTGCCTCTAAAAAGCGCAACCCGCTTGCGCGATCTAGTTATTGTTTAGGGCCGAATACCTGCCCCGGCGATTGATTTACCGGGGCAGGAGCGTGCGATCAGGCGCGGTTTGGCTTGCCGACACCCGTGCCCTGCAGACCGGCGCGTTCGACTTCGGCAGGGGGATAGATGTTGCGCAGGTCGACCAGCACCGGCGCCTTCAGGCTGGCTTTGATCCGGTTCAGATCGAGCGCGCGGAAGGCATCCCATTCCGTCACGATTACCAGCGCATCGGCACCGTCGGCTGCGGCATAGGGATTGGCGACGAATTCGACGTCGGTAAGCAGCCTGCTCGCCTGTTCGACGCCTTCGGGATCATAGGCCTTCACCGTCGCGCCTGCGTCCTGCAGCGCGGCGATGATCGACAGGCTGGGCGCATCGCGCATGTCGTCGGTATTCGGCTTGAAGGTCAGGCCGAGGATGCCGACGGTCTTGCCGCGCACGTCGCCGCCCATCGCCTTTATGACCTTGCGCCCCATCGCGCGCTTGCGGGCGTCGTTGACCTGCACCGTCGCCTCGACGATGCGCAGCGGCGTTTCGTTATCGGCTGCGGTCTTGAGCAGCGCCAGCGTGTCCTTGGGGAAGCACGAGCCGCCATAGCCGGGGCCGGCATGCAGGAACTTCGAGCCGATGCGATTATCGAGCCCGATGCCGCGCGACACTTCCTGCACGTCCGCGCCCACCTGTTCGCACAGGTCGGCAATTTCGTTGATGAAGGTTATCTTCACCGCGAGGAAGGCATTGGCGGCATATTTGATCAGCTCGGACGTGCGGCGACCGGTAAACAGGATAGGCGCCGACTGATTGAGCGACAGCGGGCGATAGATTTCACGCATCACCTGGCGCGCGAACTCGTCCTCGGTGCCGACGACGACGCGGTCGGGGCGCTTGAAGTCCTCGATCGCCGCACCCTCGCGCAGAAATTCGGGGTTGGAGACGACCTTGGCGCCGCTGTCGGGTGCGACTTCGGCGATGATCCGCTCGACTTCGTCGCCGGTGCCGACCGGCACGGTCGACTTGGTAACGATCACGCTCGGCTTGGTCAGGTTTTCGGCAATTTCGCGCGCAGCAGCGAAGACATAGGAGAGGTCGGCATGACCGTCGCCGCGCCGGCTGGGGGTGCCGACTGCAATGAACACTGCATCGGCATCCTTCACGCCTTCGGGCAGGTTGGTGGTGAAGGAGAGGCGACCTGCCTTAACGTTGCTGGCGACGAGATCGGCAAGGCCTGGCTCGTAGATGGGCATCACATTCTGGTGGAGGAGCTCGATCTTGCGTGCGTCCTTGTCGACGCAGACGACTTCATGGCCGAAGTCGGAGAAGCAAGCGCCCGAAACCAGGCCGACATAGCCCGTGCCAATCATCGCAATACGCACGATTTTCCCCTCTCGCTCAGGAATGCGGATGGTTAGGAAATCGCGCTCTTAACGCAACTTGGCTGGACGGCAAGCCATTGCGGCAGATCGCCTGGCGCGTTTGGGCAACGGCAAAGCGCGAAAGGGGCTGGCGTGCCGATGGAAGAAGGTCATCCGGGCCGGTCAGCATGCCGCCATTTCGGCGGCATTTCACCGCCGGCCCGGATTGAAGCGATCGGATTACATCGGGCGGATTTGGATGCCCGTCGCGCCGTCGCGGAAGAAAAGGTTGAACGCGAACATTGTTGGTCTCCCATCGTGCGCATTGCTGCGCGATCGTTTCGTTAATGTAAATTTAACCATCGGGCAATCCGGATTCCTGCGCAATGGCCATGGGTTGCGAGAGACGGCGAAGATTCGTTTACCATTTATTCAAGGTCGGGGGCTATCGACGGAGCAATGTCGGCACGGACCTCGCCCTCGGCGCGCTCGCGGAGCGCTGCGCATGGCCCTGTCGCGCACCGGGGGGTGCCTGGGGAAGGTACGTCGCAGGCGCGCGGGGGGAACCTGTCGGCGCATTTCCCGAACCAATCCGCGGTTCTGCCCCAAGATTCTGAAAAGAATGCGGAAAAGCCGGCTTCGTGGCAGGCGCTGTTCCACTGCGAAATCGCCAATTTCGTGCTTCTTCGGCGCTATCTGGGGCGCCCGCGCGCCGATGCGCTGGGGGGTGATGTCGGCCGCACAATCCTTGCTTGCTGTCCCGATGCCCGCATCGTTTTCGCCGGGCGAAATCTTATCGAAATCGCGTTCGAGCGGCCGACCGCAGAAGCGATTGCGGCGGACGCGGAACGGATCGAATCGCTATTTGCCGAGCCGATCGACCTGGACGGTGAACCGCACCGCATTCTGCTCCGAATCGGAGGGGCGGTGGTTCCGGCGGGTGCTTGCGAGGATGTGCGCCTCACTGAGTCGGCCGAGTCGGCGCTCGACCTGGCGCGAGTCGATCATCACATCGTCCTGCTCGATCTTTCGCGTGAGGATCTGGCATTCGACCGCCTGTCGCTGATGCGGGAACTGCCCGGCGCCATCGCCAATGGTGAGATGTTCCTGCAATATCAGCCCAAGGTGCATGTCCGGCGGCAACAGGTTGCGAGCGCCGAGGCGCTGGTCCGTTGGCGCCATCCGGAGCGGGGGCTGATCCTGCCCGGAGACTTCATCTCGATCGCCGAACAGGCGGGCGAGATAGCGGCGCTTACGCTCTGGACGCTGCGGCAGGTGATTGCCGATCAGCGCCGCCTGGCAGATGCCGGCTATGATCTGCTGATCTTCGTCAATATCTCTGGCCAGTTGCTTGCGGACAAGGATTTTATCACCGCTGCCTGCGCGATCCTCGCTGCCCATCCGGAAGCCAGGCTCGGGTTTGAAATCACCGAAACCGCGGTGATCCGCGATCCCGAAAGTGCGATTCGCCATTTGCAGCGCTTCGCCGATAACGGCGTGGCCCTGGCGATCGACGATTATGGCGCCGGGCTATCCTCACTCGCCTATCTCAAGCAGCTCCCCGCCAAGGAGCTCAAGATCGACAAGATGTTCGTGACGCAGCTTACGTCCAGCAATCGCGATCCCCTGATCGTGCGCTCGACGATCGATCTGGCGCACGCATTGGAGATGGAAGTGACTGCCGAGGGCGTCGAGACGCCATCGGCGCTTGCGCTGCTCACCGTAATGGGTTGCGACATGGTGCAGGGCTATCTGATCTCGCGCCCGATCGCGCTGGATGCTTTCATCGCCTATCTTGACCAACAGGCGCATCTGACCGCTACCGGCGCAGGCCGTTCTTCTTTTGTAAGGCCCGAGAGCTTTTGGAAGCGCGCGTGATGCGGCGCATCAGGCAATGGCCGGCCTGGCTCTTGATGGCGGCGCTATTCATGATGCCGAACGTTGCCACGGCGCAAAAAATGGCTGGGCAACTGGCATCATTGTTTGCTGACGGAAAGTCTCTTCTAGTAGATGAGCCTAGCAAAGCGCTCCCATATGTCGCCAAAATTCGTGAATTCGCGAATAATTCCAATGACATTAAGCAGAGGGCGATTGCTTTAGGGGCCTCAAATTGGCTTCTGGCGGAAATAAATCTCAGAAACGGTGATTCAAAATCCGCAAAAAAATTACTATCATCTGCCCTTGATGATCTAAAATATATAGGCGGCGACTCGGGCGTTAAAGGTTATATATATTTATCACTAGGAAGCTTGTATTTTAGTGATAATAAGGCAGCTGACGCGCTGGCTAGTTTTCAGGAGGCGTACAACGTTTTTCGTGCAACAGGGGATGGTAGGGGGGAGGCTTTGTCTCTAAAGAATATAGCCGATCTATATTCTTCTGCTAGTGACAATGACCGCGCCCAGAGATATTATGCGCAAGCAGCAAGTGCATACTCTGATGACAAGATGTTAACATTATCTCTGCATAATAGCCGGGGTAATGTATTGATGGGTATGGAAAAATATGCTCAAGCGGATAGAGAGTATAATTCTGCGTTGTTGATCGCAGATAATTTCAATAGGAAAGTATTGACCGCTCTAGTATTGAGCAATATGGCGAGAAATCAAGTTGAGGCTCGCTGGTTTGCGCGTGCGGCTCAGACGCTCAAGAGGGGGTTAGATCTCACCTCATCTAGAGATTCTTTGGAACTTCGAAAAATTTTTTATGCGACGTCTGCTCGTCTGGCAATGGACCAGGGGCTGCTGGATCAGGCTCGCGAATTCATCGATAAGGCTTTTCAAGGGGTCGATATTCGCAACACTCCTGACGACTTCCGAACTTCACACCTCTACGCCTACCAAATCTACCGCGCCCTGGGCGATTACCGCCGCGCGCTTGCGCATCTGGAGGCGCTGAAGCGCCTCAGCGACGAGAGCGCCAAGGTTGCCACCACCAACAGCGCAGCGCTGATGGCGGCGCGGTTCGACTATGCCAATCAGGAACTGACGATCCAGAAGCTCACCACCGAGCAGTTGCGCAAGGCGGCCGAGTTCCAGCGCACGCTGTTCCTGGCGATCGGCGGCGCAACGCTGGTGCTGATCGCGGTGCTCAGCTTTGGCCTCGTCACCATCCGGCGCAGCCGCAATCAGGTGCGCGACGCGAACGTGGTGCTCAACCAGACCAATGCCGCGCTCGAAAAGGCATTGCAGGCCAAGACCGAGTTTCTGGCGACAACCAGCCACGAGATCCGCACGCCGCTGAACGGCATATTGGGCATGACGCAGGTGATGCTCGCCGATCCGCAGCTGGATGCCGATTTGCGCGACCGCATTGGTGTCGTCCATGGCGCGGGCGTGACCATGCGCGCGCTGGTCGACGATATTCTCGATGTCGCCAAGATGGAGACCGGCAATATGACGGTCGAGCTGGCGCCGATGGATCTGCCCGCCACGCTGACACAGGTAACGCGCATCTGGCAGGAGCAGGCGCAGGGCAAGGGGCTCGACTTCCAGCTCGATATCGCCGACGCGCCGGGCTGGATCGTCAGCGATGCCGGCCGATTGCGGCAGGTGGTGTTCAATCTGCTTTCGAACGCCATCAAATTCACCTCGGAGGGTAGCGTGGGGCTCGCCGCGCGCCGCGCCGGCACTGCGGAGGCGCCGCGGCTGGAACTGGTCGTCCACGACAGCGGCATCGGCATATCGCCGGAAAAGTTCGAGGAAATTTTCGAATCCTTCCGTCAGGCCGATTCCAGCACGACCCGTCAGTTTGGCGGCACGGGGTTGGGCCTGACGATTTGCCGCAACCTCGCCCGTGCGCTGGGGGGCGATATTCGCGTCAGCAGCACGCCCGGCAAGGGTTCTGCCTTCACCGTCGATCTGCCGTTGGTCGCCGCCGAACCGGTGGTTAACGCGGCGGTAAGCCCGGTTGGCAGCGGCGGCATGCTGGTGCTGGATCGCAATCCGATAACGCGCAGCATGATGCGCACGCTATTCGAATCGCATGTCAACGGGCTGCAGTTTGCCGCCGATATTGATGCGGCTGTGAAGATACTCGAAACGGGGGGTGTAGACCGCCTTTTGATCGATGAGGCCGCGTTGAAGGCGGGTGGCGGTGACCCTTTGGAAAAGTTGCGGAAACTATGCGCTGTCGACCCGCGCATGGTGAGCGCTGTGCTGTGGCAGTCACCAGATGTTGAGACGCAGTCTCGACTTCTGGACGCAGGGATCGGGCAAGTGATACACAAGCCCGTGTCAGGCGCGGCGCTGGTGGAGGCGATATTGCCACGAAGTTCAGAAAAATCGGGGGCACCCCCGGCGGATTCGCTTGTCTCGCGAGCGGCCTAGGGCGATAGCACACCCCGATGAAAAAGGTCGCACCCCTTTCACCAGCCCGCTGTAAAGGCGGCATTCGATGAATGTTCTCTTCATCGAGGATGATCCCATGAACCGGCGCGTCGTGAAAGACATGCTGGACGTTGCCGGCGCAACCATGGCGGAGGCAAGCTGGGCGGAGGAGGGGCTGGCACGGCTGGACGCCGAGACATTCGATGTCGTGCTGGTCGACCTGCGGATGCCAGGCACCGACGGGTTTGAGACGATCCGCCGCATTCGGGCACGGGAGGACGACAAGGCCCAGTTGCCGGTCATCGTCGTCACCGCCGATACTGCCGTTGATCTGCGTGAGCGTTGCCTGGAAGTCGGCGCGGACGATGTCCTGTTCAAGCCGGTGGCGATGGACGCGCTGTTCGATTCTATCGGTCGCGTGCTTGCCATTCGGGGCGGCGGGATGATCGTCTAGTCTAGCCCAGGGTCAGTCCTCGACGATGCGGCTGTTGCGGGCCGTATCGCGCATCGCCAGATAGGTGACGAGGGACAGGCCGATCATGGCCGTGACATACCAGTAGAAGCCGCGTTCCCAGCCAGAATCCTTGAACCAAAGCGCGACATATTCGGCCGTGCCGCCGAACAGTGCGTTGGCGACGGCATAGGGGAGGGCCACGCCCAGCGTCCGGATATGCGCGGGGAACAGCTCTGCCTTCACCACCGCGTTGATGGCGGTGTAGCCGGTGACGATCGCGAGCGCGCCGAACATCATCCAGAAGGCGAGCAACGGATCGCGTACCGTCTCCAGCGTGCGGAAGATCGGATAGGTGAGCGTAACGCCGGCAATGCCGAATGCGACCATCAGCGGTTTGCGGCCGATGCGGTCGGAAAGCGCGCCGGCCAGCGGCTGCAGCAACATGAAGCCAAGCAACGCGGCGGCATTGATTTCGGAAGCCACGGGGCGGCTGAAACCGGCGGTGTTGACCAGGAATTTCTGCAGGTAGATCGAGTAGGCGTAGAAAGCGAGCGTGCCGCCCGCCGTGAGCAGCATCACCACGGCGGCCTCGCGCGGATGGTCGAGCAGCAGCGCGCGGAAGCTGCTTTTGCGGCCGCTGGCCCGGGCGGCGGCGAAGCTGTCGGTCTCTGCCAGCCCCCGGCGCAGCCAGAACAGCAGCACGGCCAGACCGCCGCCGATCGCGAACGGAATGCGCCATCCCCATTGGTCGAGCGCAGCCTCGCTCAAGCGTGCCTGAAGCACCAGCAGCACCAGCAGCGCGACGAGCTGGCCGGCGATCAGCGTCACATATTGGAAGCTGGAATAGAAGCCGCGATGCCGCCGCCCTGCCATTTCGGAGAGGTACGTCGCGCTGGCGCCATATTCGCCGCCGACCGACAGGCCCTGCATCAGCCGCGCGAGGACGAGCAGTATCGGTGCCGCCACCCCGATTGTCCCATAGCCGGGTGTGAGGGCGATCAGCAGCGAGCCTGCGCACATCAGCGTCACCGACAGCGTCAGCCCCGCCTTGCGGCCGTGGCGATCCCCATAGACGCCCATCAGCCATCCGCCGATCGGGCGCATCAGGAAACCGACGGCGAAGACGGCGGCGCTGTTCAGCAACTGCGTCGTGCGGTCACCGGCGGGGAAGAAGTGCGGCGCGAAATAAAGGGTGAAGGCCGAATAGGCGTACCAGTCGTACCATTCGACCAGATTGCCGGCCGATCCGCCGATAATCGAGCGCAGCCGGGTTTGGGGGACGGGCTGATCCATCCGCTTTCTATATGCAGAGCTCCGCCCGCCGGGAAGTGACGTGCAGGGGGATGACCGCCACCTCGGCGAGCGGAGCCGATCGCGCCGGAGACCTACCGAGCGATATCGTAAAAGGCATTGAGGGCATGTTTCGGGCAGCGCGGATATGGATCGTCGCGGCGTTGCATCAGGCCTCCTGCGTTGTGGCGCCTTGTCTGGAATGTCCGCGATGCAGCGGGATTTCGATATGTTGCGTCAGCTCGCAATCGGTAACCGCACGCGCACCCTGCCGCCGCCGCCGCTGCGGCGCATCAGGGCAATTTCACCTTCGTGGAAATCGACGATGCCGCGCACGATTGCGAGGCCCAGGCCCATGCCGCCCGTCGCCCGGTTGCGCGATGTTTCGCCGCGTACAAAGGGCGCGAACAGGCGCTCGCTGGTCGATGGGTCGAAGCCGGGGCCGTCATCATCGACATCGATCACGACGAAGGGCCATTTGACGTCCCAGCTTATCCTGGCGCGCTCGCCATAGCGCACCGCATTGCCGATCAGGTTGGAGAACAGCGCGCGGATCGCGGCCGAGTCCGCGCGCAGTACTACGCGCGGGCCGGCTACTACCGACACGGGGGTGCCGGTGGTTGCCATATCGTCGGCCAGACTCTCGATGGCGCTGCCCAGATCGAGCATCACCGGATTCATCGGGGTGCGGTCGTCGCGGGTAAAGCGCAGCGTGGCGCTGAGCATTGCCCGCATCTCGTCAATGTCTGCCCCTGCGCGATCGCGTGCCGCATCGGGCAATTGCTCGATCCAGAAGGCGAGGCGGGAAAGCGGCGTACCGATATCGTGCGCCATGGCTGCCAGCATGGCGGTGCGGTTTTCCGCCTGTTGGAGGATGCGGGTCTGCATCGCCGCCATCGCGCCGGCCAGTTCGCGTACTTCACGCGGACCTTCGATGGCAATGGCCACGGGCGCGCCCAGCCGCGCGCGCTTGGCGGCTTCGGCCAATCGCCGCATCGGGCGCGAAATGCGTCTCGCGAAGGCCCAGGCGCCCAAAGACAGAATGCAGAGCGTCGCGAGCATCGCGCTCAGCGTCGCCATGTGCCAGCGCGAAAGCGAAGGCGGCGGTGGGCTGGAAACCACCGTCCAGCCGTTGCCTGAGCGCATCGCGATGGTGAAGCCGCCCAATATGTCCTGTTCGGGATCATCGACCGGCCACTGGTAATAGCCGCGCAACTGGTTGGCGGGTACCGGCACCATTGCGGCGATGGCTGCATCGCGCTCGGGGGCGGGACGTTCGCCGCTGCGGCCGATCCGCGCGTTCAGGTCACGATGGCTGACGACGACATGGCCGTGCGCCAAAGCCGGTTCGCGGCCCGTACGCAAAGCCTCGGCGATTCGTTCGATGGCGACCTGGGCAGATCCGGGGGGCGGTCCGCGGAAGGTGACGACGAATTGGACCAGCGTGACGATCAGCGCCGTTGCGATCACCAATACCACCATGGGCACGACGATCGAGCGGGGGCGAGTCATCTAACGGCGTTACCGGGTCACTTCGGCGATGAACATATAGCCTTCGTTGCGAATCGTCCGGATGAGTTCGTCGCTGCCGGGGCGCGCCAGCTTCTTGCGCAGCCGGCTCATCTGCACGTCGATCGCGCGGTCGAAATGTTCGGCATTGCTGCCTCGCGAATAATCGAGCAGCGCGTCGCGGGTCAGCACCCGACGGGGCCGCTCCACCAATGCCAGCAGCAGCCGAAATTCGCCGTCGGAAAGGTTGATCAGAACGCCTTCGGGATCAAACAGCTGGCGCCCGATCGGGTCGAGCCGCCAGCGGGCGAAACGCAGAAAGCCCCGTTCGGGCTCGCGGGGCATGGCGGTGCTGCCGCTGACGCGGCGCAGGACCGAGCGAACGCGCGCGAGCAGCTCACGCGGATTTGCCGGCTTCGCGATATAATCGTCGGCGCCCAGCTCCAGCCCGACGATCCGGTCGACATCCTCGCTGATTACCGAATGGAGAATCACCGCCGGCCCGTCATTGCGGTCCATGGTGCGCAGGATCGAAAGACCGTCCTCGCCGGGCATCATCACGTCGAGCACGACCAGCGCATAGCTTTGCGAATCGAGCGCCGCGCGCATTGTTGTGGCATCTTCGGCCGTGTCGACGACATAGCCGTGCTGGGACAGGAATGCCGCAGTCAGCTCGCGGATACCGGCATCGTCATCGACGATCAGGAGGCGGGTTTCGAGGTCCAAAGCGTAGGCTAGCTGATTCATCTTCGCAAAATTGCCCGACGAATCTATCGCCAGCATGTCGCCGCTGCAATCCGGTGCAATCTGGCCCGGTGTGGCTGTGGTGTCACACTATGCTGGTACCGGGACCAAGCTTTTCCTTGAATTTTGCCATTGCCGCTGATAGGTGGCCCGAACGACGCCGCAACCTTGGTTCCGGCGAACCCCTTTCTATTCAGATCGATCGGAGCTGTACGGCCTTATGCAAATCATCGTTCGCGACAACAATGTCGACCAGGCGCTGCGCGCGCTCAAGAAGAAGCTGCAGCGTGAGGGCGTCTATCGCGAGATGAAGCTGCGCCGTCATTACGAAAAGCCCAGCGAAAAGCGCGCGCGTGAGCGTGCCGCTGCCGTGCGTCGCGCCCGCAAGCTGGAGCGCAAGCGCATGGAGCGCGACAGCGCCCGGTAATACCGGCCACCGGGCCGATTCGGCCCGGCGTTGCACCATCTTTCGTCGTGACCGGGCAGCATGATGCCCGCCAGGGAGCCCTGCCATGTCCGTGACCGCCGTTCCGCTCCAGCCCGTCAAGGGTAGCTACAAGGTCTGGATCTGGCTGGGCGTTCTGTTCGCCGTGGCTGTCGCCGTCGCGCTGGCCTGGACCGGCACGCGCGCGCCGGCGGTGGCGCATTATTCGGACGACCAGTTCCTTGCCTGGAACAAGAATCAGGCGGGCGTGCAGACGACTGCCTCGGGTCTTCAGTACAAGGTGATCGAAGCCGGCGAAGGCCCCGCCGCTTCGGATGGCGATGGTGCCAAGCTCGAAATTCGCGGCGTGCTGCGCGACGGCAAGGAATTCCAGCCGCATGCATCGATGCCGATGCAGGTCGGGCAGCCGATGATCCCCGGCTTCACCGAAGGCGTGAAGCTGATGAAGAAGGGCAGCCATTACCGCTTCTGGCTGCCGCCTGCGCTGGGCTATGGCGCCGCGCCGAGCGCCGACAATGAGCTGGCGGGCAAGGTTCTTGTTTTCGACGTGAAGATGCAGGAACTGATCCCCAGTGCGGTGCTGCGCCAGATGATGATGCAGCGTGGTGGTGGAATGCCGCAGGGCGGTGCGCCGGAAGGACAGCCGGTCCAGTAATCCCGCGCTTGATCGCGAATCGAAAAAGCCCGCGCCGTCTGGTGCGGGCTTTTTGCAGTCCGGGGCTATTCTGCGGGCGTGGAAAGAAAGCGCCGCTCCGCACCGTCGATGCACAGCGCGGTGAGCACGCCGCTGGCATAGGCGCCGGTATCGATGCCGATGCGATTCGGCCGCACATCGGGTTCGATGACGACGGTGTGGCCGTGCACCACCAGCGCCCCGAAATCGGCATTGCTCGACAGGAACTCCTGCCGGATCCAGCGCATGTCCGAAGGCGCCTGTTCCGCCAGCGCCACGCCGGGCCGCACACCGGCATGGACGAACCAGTAATCGCCGATCGCGAAGCTGTCGGCCATGTCGCGCAGAAACTGCTGGTGCTCGGCCGGGATGGCCGCTGCCAGCATCGCGATGCCGCCCTCTGGGCCAGCCTCGATCAGCGCGAACGGGTCGATTCCGTAGCTTTCCGCCATTTCCTGCCCGCCAAACCGCATCCAGTTCGGAATTTCCTCCCCCTCGCCGTCGAGGATGCGCAGCAGCATTTCTTCGTGGTTGCCTGCCAGGAACACGGGGTTGGGGAGCGTGTCGCGGATCGCCAGCAGCCGGTCGATGACACCACGCGAATCAGGGCCGCGGTCGATCAGGTCGCCGAGGAAGATGATATGGTCGTGCTGGCGGGGCAGGTCGCTGCGTTCGGCGGCAATCAGCGCCAGCAGATGGTCGAGCAGGTCCAGCCGGCCATGCACGTCGCCGATGGCGAAGACTCGGGTGCCTTCGGCTACGCGGAACGTCCGGGGAGGTGCGCCGGCGAAGCGCTGCAAGATCGATCGAACCAGGCCCATGGCCGTCCCCGTTACTCCTGCCCCGGGCCGCCGCAAAGGGCTCGGCGGCTCAACCCGCCAGCCGGACCGGCTCGCTGCGCGCTGGCACTGGCGGCTGGTCCGGCCAGATGCCCCGCGTATCATAGACCAGCTTGCCGGTGCGTTCGTCGAGCGGCACGGATTTGAAAATATCGTGGTCGACCAGCACGATGAAGATCGGGCAGGTTTCGATGGCGGTATCGATGTCGACCAGCCGCGCCCCAGTGGCGGCGAGCGCGGCGGGCAGCGTCTGGGCGTAGGGTTCGACGATGCGGACGCGCTCGCCGTGCCGCCGGGCGATAGCCTCCGCCACCTTGAGGGCGGGGCTTTCGCGGAAGTCATCGATATTCGCCTTGAACGCCAGTCCCAGGCAAGCGATCGGCGCATGCGGCAGGCGGTCAATCAGCGCTTCGGCGCGGGCAACGCTATAAGCGATCTTGCCGTCATTGACTTCGCGGGCGGTGCGGATCAGCGGCGTGTTGGCCGGGTCCGAATGGACGAGGAACCAGGGGTCTACCGCGATGCAATGGCCGCCGACACCGGGGCCCGGCGACAGAATGTTGACGCGCGGATGGCGGTTCGCGAGGCGGATCACTTCCCACACATCGACGCCCATGCCCTCGGCCACGATCGAGAGTTCGTTGGCAAAGGCGATGTTGACGTCGCGAAAGGCGTTTTCGGTGAGCTTGGTCATTTCCGCAGCGCGGGCCGAGGTGGTGACGCAGGCACCGCGCACGAAGCGGCGATAGAAATGCAGCGCCTTGCGGGCGCAGCGCGGCGTGATGCCGCCGATGACCCGGTCATTCTCGATCAGCTCGACCAGAATGCGGCCAGGCAGCACGCGCTCGGGGCAATAGGCAATCGCGACGTCGGCGCTTCCGGTGCAGTGCCCCGGCACCTTCAGATCGGGGCGCAATTGCGCGAGCAAAGCTGCCACCTCTTCGGTGGTCCCGACCGGCGAGGTCGATTCGAGGATGACGACATCGCCCGCCTTGAGCACGGCCGCGATCGTCGTCGCGGCCTTCAGCACATAACCGATGTCAGGGGCATGGTTGGCGCCGAAGGGGGTTGGCACGGCGATGACGAACACATCAGCCGGCTCGATCTGCAGCGCGGCGCGCAGATTGCCGCGGGCCACCACGCCGGAGACGAGGCCGTCGAGATCGATCTCCTCGATATGCACGCGGCCCGAATTGACGGTTTCCACAACCTGCGGATCGACATCGATGCCGAGCACCTGCGCGCCGGTGCGGGCGATGACCGCGGCGGTGGGCAGCCCGATATAGCCCAGCCCCAATACTGCGATCTTCGGTTCCGCCGTTACAGTCACCATGGGTTCCCCGCCTTGCCAATCCGGCGGCAACCTTGCCCGGCAAGGGTTAAGATATCGGTAGAAGGCCGAAATCAGCCCTGTGCGAGGCCAAAGTCTCGAGCGATGATGTTGACGATGCGAGCGGCGGCGTGGCCGTCGCCAAAGGGGTTATGGGCGCGCGCCATCGCGCCATATGCCTGGGCGTCGTCGAGCAGACCGGTTACGCCTGCGACGATGCGGCTGGTGTCGGTGCCAACCAGCCGCGCGGTGCCGGCTGCGACGCCTTCGGGCCGCTCGGTCGTCTCGCGCATCACCAGCACCGGCTTGCCGAGCGCAGGTGCTTCTTCCTGCACGCCGCCCGAATCGCTGAGCACGATGTCCGCCATGCCGAGCGCGCGGATGAAATGCGGGTAATCGAGCGGTTCGATGCGAGCGACGTTGTCGGCATCACCGAGCACCCGGTCCATCACCGTCACGACGTTCGGATTGGGATGGACCGGGAAGAGCACCGCAACATCGGGCCGCGCGGCGATCTGCCGGATGGCGTGGGCGATGGCCTCCATGCCGCCACCGAAATTCTCGCGGCGGTGGGTGGTGACGAGCACGATCCGCTTGCCGGCAAAGCGCGCTGCGATCGGGTCCAGCCCGGCGGCAAGCGCCGGCTCCGCATCGATTCGCGCGCGCGTGGCCAGCAGCGCGTCGATCACCGTATTGCCGGTGACGTGGATGGTGTCCGCCGCGATGTTCTCGGCCTTGAGCGCAGCCGCTGCGGTTTCCGTGGGGGCGAAATGCTGGTCGGCGATCGGTGCGACGATGCGGCGATTCACTTCCTCGGGCCAGGGCTGATAGATGTCGCCCGATCGCAGCCCTGCCTCGACATGGCTGACCGGCACCTTGCGATAATAGGCGGCGAGCGCCCCCACCATGGCGGTGGCGGTGTCACCCTGCACGATCACGCGGTCGGGCCGCGTTTCGTCCAGTGCGCCCCCCAGCCCCGTGAGCAAGCGCGCCGTGAGTTCGTCGAGCGTCTGGCCCGGCGTCATCAGGTCCAGGTCGAGGTCCGGCCGGAGCCCGGCAATGGCAAGCACCTGGTCCAGCAGCTCGCGATGCTGGGCGGTGACGCATGTCTGCACGTCGAAGCCGGGGTTGGCGGCAAGCGCCTGCACGACCGGAAACAGCTTTATCGCTTCCGGGCGGGTACCGAAAATCACCAGAATGCGTTTGCGTTCCTGCGTCATCGGGGCGGGGATAGAGCGACAGTCGTCACCATCCCGTTACGGCCGCCGCAAGAATTGCTACATTGCTGCAGCGCGGCTATGCCACGCTGGAGTATTCAGGGGAAAAGTGCGTATGACGATCAAGCCGTTGCGAAAGGCCGTTTTTCCTGTGGGTGGTCTGGGAACCCGGTTCCTGCCTGCGACCAAGGCAATGCCCAAGGAAATGCTGCCGATCGTTGACCGTCCGCTGATTCAATATGCGGTGGACGAGGCGCTGGAAGCCGGGATCGAGCAGATGATCTTCGTCACCGGGCGCGGCAAGACGGCGATCGAAGACCATTTCGACATTGCCTATGAGCTCGAGAACACAATGATCGGGCGCGGCAAATCGCTCGAAGTCCTCGATGCCACGCGGCTGAAGCCGGGCGCTGTCGCCTATGTCCGCCAGCAGGAACCGATGGGCCTGGGCCACGCCGTGTGGTGTGCCCGCGACATCGTCGGCGACGAGCCGTTCGCCGTGCTGCTTGCCGACGACTTCATGGTGGGGCAGCCGGGCTGCCTGAAGCAGATGGTCGAGGCCTATAACAAGACCGGCGGCAACCTGATCTGCGCCGAAATCGTGCCCGACGACCAGACGCACCGCTACGGCATCATCACGCCGGGCGCACAGGATGGCGCCCTGACGGAAGTGAAGGGGCTGGTGGAAAAGCCCAAGCCCGGCACCGCGCCGTCGAACCTGTCGGTGATCGGCCGCTACATTCTGCAGCCGGAAGTGATGCGCGTGCTGGAAAGCCAGGAAACGGGGGCCGGGGGTGAAATCCAGCTGACCGATGCCATGGCGCGGATGATCGGCACCCAGCCGTTCCACGGCGTCACCTTCGCCGGCAAGCGCTATGATTGCGGCGACAAGGCCGGTTTCATCCAGGCCAATCTCGCCATCGCACTCGCCCGCCCTGACATCGCGCCTGCGGTGCGCGAATTCATGGCAACCGTGCAGCTCTGATCCGGCTGCCGCGCGCAGCGGCGAAACAAAATCACAGGTACAAGGGTTCGGTCTGGCATGAAGCCGATCGACCCCGTTTCGCCCGCCGCGCCGGCTCCCTCCCGCCATCTGCTGCTCGAATGCGCTCAGTTCGTCCGCGAATTGAGCCTTTTCGCGCGCAGCATGGTGGGCGCCCCCCGGTTATTGCGTCCTGTGCGGCGGGGCCGCTGGCGGGGCCCGCGCGTGCTGGTTCTGCCGGGGCTGCTTGCCAATGATGCGTCGATGCGGCCCTTGCGACTGGCGTTGCGGGCGCGTGGCTATCAACCCTATCGCTGGTGCCTGGGGCGCAATCTGGGCGTCACGCCCGATTTGCTCGACCGGCTCGATGCGCGCGTGCGGCGGTTGCAGCGCCATGACGGGCGGCCGCTGATCCTGGTCGGCTGGAGCCTGGGCGGCCTGATCGCGCGCGAATATGCCAAGCGGGCGCCGCACCGCGTGGCAGCCGTGGTTACGATGGGCAGCCCCTTTTCGGGCGAGATCGGCAATATGCTGATCGCCCGGCTCTATCACTGGGTGGCGGGCCACCCGGTCTCGGCAATTCCGATCCCTTGTGCGCTGGCAGAAAAGCCGCCGGTGCCCACGGCTGCAATCTGGTCACGCTGCGATGGCGTGATCCCCGCGGCGGCAGCGCGCGGCGCCAGTGGCGAGGCTAATTTCGGGATCGAAGTGGCGTGCCCGCATCTGGGCTATCCTGCCGACTCCGCCGTGCATGATGCGGTGATCGCCGCGATCGCCCGGTGTCGCGCGGTCGCGGCACTGGGCGTGCGGCCGGAGGATCAGGCGCGGACGATATTCACGCCGGTCACGCCCGCGCGCCCACAGGCATTGCGGGTATCGACCACCAGCCGCGCCGAACGGGCCAGCGCGGCATAGTCGAACGCATCATGGTCGGTGGCGATCAGCACCGCGTCATAGCCTGCCAGTGCCGCCTCATCCCACGCCACGCCATAGCGGTGATTGAGGGTGGGATGTTCGCGCGTGGCGTCGATCTGGGCGATATGCGGATCGAAGAAATCGGCCGCAGCGCCGCGTGCCTCGATCAATTCCATCAGTCGTAGCGCCGGGCTCTCGCGCAGATCGTCGACATTCTTCTTGTACGCCACGCCCAGCACCAGAATGCGTGCGCCGCGCAGCCCGCGGCCGAAACGCGCGTCGAGGGTGTCGGCCAGCACCTGCACGACATGGCGTGGCATATCGGCATTGATCTGCCCCGCCAGCTCGATGAAGCGCGTGTGCTGGTCGAATTCGCGGGCTTTCCAGGTCAGGTAAAAGGGATCGATGGGAATGCAATGGCCGCCCAGACCCGGCCCCGGATAGAAGGGCATGAAGCCGAACGGTTTGGTTTTCGCCGCCTCGATCACTTCCCAGACATCGATGTCCATCGCGGTGAAGATCAGCTTCAGTTCGTTGACGAGCGCGATGTTGACGGCGCGGAACACGTTTTCGGTGATCTTGACCGCCTCGGCCGTCGCCGCCGAAGAAACCTGCACGGTTGCTGGCACGACGTGACGGTATAGCGCCAGCGCCAGCCCTGCCGAGACCGGATCATCGGCGCCCACTACCTTGGGTATCCGGGTGGTGGACCATTCCGCGTTGCCCGGATCCTCGCGCTCGGGCGAATATGCCAGGAAGAAGTCCTTGCCGGCTACCAGTCCGCCGGATTCCAGGATCGGCTGCATCACTTCGCGGGTGGTGCCGGGATAGCTGGTCGATTCGAGGATCACCAGCTGGCCGCGCCGCAAGGTGCGGGCGATCGCCTCGGTCGTGGCCTCGACATATTGCAGATCGGGTTCGAGATGGCGCGTCACCGGCGTCGGCACGCAGATCAGCACGACATCCACCTCGCCCAGTCGCGAGAGGTCCGATGTCGCATCCAGCCTGGCCTTTTTGACCAGCGGCAGCGTGCGTTCGGCCGGCATATGCTTGATGTAGCTGGTGCCGTCCTTCAGCGCCTCGACCTTGGCAGGGTCCATATCGAAGCCGAGCACCTTGCAGTTCGCCTCGGCAAAGGCGACCGCGAGCGGCAGGCCGACATAGCCCATGCCGACCACGCCTACTTTCACGCGCCTGGTCTCGATCTTCGCCTGCAGCTTCAGCCCATGGGCCGGCCATTCGATGCTCATCCGATCCCCACTCGCGCCTTTGGTGTTTGCGAAGCCTATGAACGCAAAGGGGTTTCAGCTTTGATAATGGGCAAGATACCAGTGGACGAACTGCGCCACGCCCTGTTCCGGTGTGGTTGACGGGGCATAGCCGGTCAGCCGGCGCAGCAGATCCGAGGACGCTTCGGTCGCGGGTACGTCGCCCGGCTGCATCGGCAGGAAATTCTTGATGGCGGTTCGGCCCAGTGCCCGCTCGGCGGCGGCGATATAGTCCATCAGCTGCACGGGGCGGCCGGCACCGATGTTGACGATGCGGAAGGGCGCCACCGGCGACAGGTTGTCGCCTTCGACCGGCATGTCGCCCGGCACGGCATCGATCAGCCGCACGATCGATTCGGCCAGATCCTCGACATAGGTGAAGTCGCGGACCATCGCGCCATTATTGTACACGTCGATCGGCTCGCCCGCGAGAATCGCGCGGGTGAACTTGAACAGCGCCATGTCGGGCCGCCCCCAGGGCCCATAGACAGTGAAGAAGCGGAAGAACGTCATCGGCGTGCGGAACAGATGGGCATAGCTGTGGCCCATCAGTTCGGTCGCACCCTTGGTCGCCGCATAGAGGCTCATCGGCGTCGCGGTGCGCTGCGTCTCGCCGAAAGGCATGTCGGTGTTGGCGCCATAGACCGAACTGGTCGAAGCGGCGAGCAGGTGGCGCACCGGATGGTGCCGCGCCAGTTCCAGCAGGTTGAACGTGCCGACGACATTGGTGCCGACATAGCTGGCGGGATGATCGATGCTGTACCGCACCCCTGCCTGCGCGGCGAGGTGGATGACGATCTCGGGGCGGAACTCGGTCCAGACCGCCGCCAGCGCATCGCGGTCCTCGATCGACACCCGCGCGACCCGGAAATGCGGATGATTGGCGAGCACGGCGTTGCGCGCTTCCTTCAGCCCCACGTCGTAATAATCGGAGAAGTTGTCGACGCCCAGCACCGTCGCCCCGGCCTGAAGCAGCCGGCTGGCGGTGTGGAAACCGATGAAGCCGGCCGAACCGGTGATGAGCACGCGCGGAGCAGTCATGCCGCGCCCCTTAGCCGAGTCGCGCGCCGCCGCAAGCGGGGCAGCCCGGATCCTTGGACAGGCGCAGCGTCCGGAACCGCAGCGCCAGCGCGTCGACCAGCAGCAGCTTGCCGGCGCTATCCTCGCCAAAGGGTGTGATGCCGCGAATCGTCTCGAGCGTGGCAAGGCTGCCGAGCACGCCGGTAACGGCGCCCAGCACGCCTTGCTCGGAACAGCTTACCCCTTCGCGTTCGGGGTCGTGACCGACGAAGCAGCGATAACAGGGCTTGTCCGCTTCCCAGCCGCGGAATGTGGCGAGCTGGCCTTCAAATTCCGCGACTGCGGCGGACACCAGCGGCATGCGCAGGTGCAAGGCCGCGTCGGCGACCGCTAGGCGCGTGGCGAAATTGTCGGTGCCGTCCAGCACCACGTCATGGCCCGCCAGAAGCGCTGCGGCATTGTCCGCCTGGATTCGGTCGGACACGGTGACGATTTCGACATGCGGGTTGATCGCGCGCAGCCGCGCACCGGCCGCCTCGACCTTGGCCCGGCCGATTTCGTCGGTGTCGAAGAGAATCTGGCGCTGGAGGTTCGAACGCTCGACACGGTCGTCGTCGACGATGGTGAGGCGCCCCACGCCAGCTGCGGCGAGATACTGCAAGGCCGGTGCGCCGATACCGCCTGCCCCTACAACCAGCACCTTTGCCGCCTTCAATCGCGCCTGCCCCGCGCCGCCGATCTCGCGCAGGATGATATGGCGGGCGTAACGGTCCAGCTCCGCGTCGGACAGCGTCATTTCGGCCAGGTGAAGGTGATGGTCGTGCGATACCATTGGTCCGCGCTGGCCGTGCGCGGCAACAAATTGGCGCGGGCAAAGCCGGCGACCAGTGCCGAGGCATATTGCTCGACCGTCGCGCACTGGATCGCGCGGGGCACGGTGGTGCGGATATTGTCCTGCACATCGACCAGCACGGCGACGTCCACCGCGAGCGACTGGCCCGGGCCCACTGCGATCGGGCATTTGCGGTTGGTCGCTTCATTCGCGACAAAGGCCAGCATCTCCGGCGTAATGACCGGCGGCGCGCGATAGGGCAGCGGCGGCAGTGCGTTCCAGTCGATGGTCCAGGTCTGCGTCGCCTGCGGTACCCCTCCCGGCCCGCCAACCATCATCGCCAAGGCCAGCGCGACACTCATACGCCCGTCGATCCAAACCCTCCGGCACCGCGCCCGGTGGTGTCGAGCGCGTCGACTTCTTCCAGCGTGGCATGCTGGACCGGCGCGGGAACAAGCTGTGCGATCCTGTCTCCGCGCGCGATGGGGAAGGGCGCGTCGCCGAGATTGGCGAGGATCACCTTCACTTCACCGCGATAGTCGCTGTCGATCGTGCCCGGCGTGTTCAGGCAGGTGATGCCATGCTTCAGTGCAAGGCCCGAGCGCGGGCGCACCTGCACTTCATAGCCGGCGGGAATCGCCATGGCGAAGCCGGTGGCGACAGCATGGCGCTGGCCGGGCGCGAGCGTCAGCGCCTCGGCTGCAACCACGTCCATGCCTGCCGCGCCTTCGGTAGCATAGCGGGGCAGGGGCAGCCCCTCGCCATGGGGCAGGCGTTGCAGGGCGATGCGGATCGGCGGGAGCATGTCAGCCTTTCATCGGCAGCGCAGCGGCCAACCTGACGGTGGCGGCGAGCACTTCGGGATCGTTGAGCAGGTCGTGGCCGCGACCCGGCACGATGCGGAAATCGGTGGCGATGCCGCGCAGCGCAAGTGCTTCGGCATAAGCGCGCGAGAGCGACGCCGGCGTCACCTTGTCGTCGGAACCGACCAGCACGGCCGCGCGCAGGCGCGGCAGCAGGCCACCTGCCGTCTTCAGCGGATCGAGGCTGGTAACGGGGGCGTCCCATCCCTGCCGCGCCTGCTGCTTCTGCATCGCCGCGCGCCACTCGGGCAGCGCGCAGGGGCAGCCGGCGAGCACCATGCCGTCGACCAGATCGGGGCGGATGCCGGCCAGGTCCGCGGCCATCGCGGCGCCACCGGATTCGCCGACCAGGATCACTCGCGCATGCGGATAGCGGCGGCGCAGCTTGGCGAGCGCATCTGCCACCACGCCCAGCCGCTCGGGCGTGTAATTATCACCAGTATCGGTCCCGCGCTCGCCGGGGGAGCGGTTGCCGGCGGTATCGGCATAGCCCGGGCGAAGCAGCGCGACGGCGACGCTGCCGGGCACGGCGTGCGACACGCTTTCGGCAAAACGATAATGGTCGCTGCGTGCGGCCGGATCGCCGTCGCCGTTGAGCACGACCACCAGCGTGCGCAGCCCGCCGCGCGGTGCCGTGCCATAGGTGGCGGCGTGCAGCGGCAGGGGAGCATGGGCGCTGGCAAGCGACGGCGCGGCGGCGCGGTCGGCAGCGCAGCCGGCGAGCAAAGCCAGCGCGGCGAGCAAGGCGGGGGTCTTACAGTGCATCGGCAATCCGTTCGGCGAGGCGGCGGGCGACTTCCTCTTTCGGCAGCCGATCCCAATGTTCGACGCCTTCTGCCGTGACGAGATGGATGGCGTTGGCTTCACCCCCCATCACATCGCCCGAAACATCGTTGGCGACAATCCAGTCGGCGTTCTTGCGAGTCCTTTTCGCGACGGCATGATCGACGACCTGTTCGGTTTCGGCGGCAAATCCCACCAGCAGAGACGGGCGGTTCGCGCTTCGGCCCAGCGTGGCGAGAATGTCGGGATTTTCGGCCAGCGCCAGCGTCGGCGCCTGTTCGCTCTTCTTGATCTTCTGCGGCCGGGCTTCGACGTGCCAGTCAGCAACGGCGGCGACCATCACGGCGGCGTCGGCGGGAAGGGCGGCATCGACTGCCGCCGCCATCTCGCGTGCGGTTTCCACGTCGATGCGCGTCACGCCGGCGGGCGTGGGCAGCGTTACCGGTCCAGCCACCAGCGTCACGCGCGCGCCCAGCCGTGCCAGCGCGCCGGCAATGGCAAAGCCCTGTTTGCCCGACGAGCGATTGGCGATGTAGCGGACCGGGTCGATCGGCTCGTGCGTCGGGCCGGCGGTGACGAGGATGTGGCGGCCGGCGAGGCGCTGCGGCACGGGCGCGAGCGCCTGCTCGATCGCGGCGAGGATCGCCTCCGGCTCGGGCAGGCGGCCGGGGCCATATTCCCCGCACGCCATCGGCCCTTCGTCGGGCTCCAGCACCATGATGCCCTCGGCGCGAAGCTGCGCCACGTTGCGGCGGGTGGCGGGGTGCTGCCACATCCGCACGTTCATCGCCGGCGCGGCAAGCACCGGCTTGTCAGTGGCGAGCAGCAAGGTTGTGGCGAGGTCATTTGCCAGCCCGCCCGCCATGCGCGCCAGCAGGTCGGCCGTGGCGGGCGCAACCACCACCAGATCGGCCTCGCGGCTCAACTGGATATGGCCCATCTCGGTTTCGTTCTTCAGATCCCACAGCGTCGTGTGGACCTGATTTTCGGACAGGGCCGCGAGCGTCATCGGCGTGACGAAATGCTCGCCGCCTTCGGTCAGCACGCAGGTGACACCAATGCCCGCCTTGCGGCACAGCCGCACCAGCTCGCAGGCCTTGTAGGCGGCGATACCGCCGCCGACGATGAGAAGGATGCGTTTCACTGCACCACCGTTGTAATCGTGATCCGCCGCCTGTCGAGCGCGCGGACCCACAGGTCGCGCAGCGCATCGGGCACGAACAGCAGCCCGACCAGCGACACCGGCGCCACCATCAGTACCCAGTAGAAATTGTCGGCCCGGGCGAACAGCGCGATTGCGGCGCCATAGCCGAGGAGCAGCGCGAGCATCCGCAACCCCAGGCCGTCGTTCCAGCTCGCCCAGCCGATCACCGCGAGACCGGCCAGCACGGATGCGGCCCAAAGCGGAAGCGCCTGTAGCGCGGTTGCGGATACCAGCGCGCGAATGAAAAAGCCGACGCCGTTCAAGCCGGTCCAGCCCGGCGAACTCGGGTCCAGCGGCCCGGTCACGGCGGCGACGGCCCAGGCGTGGCAGGCGAGCGCCACGGCGAACAGGGAGAGTGCCATCAACCACCCCAGCGCCTCACGTCGCGCGCCTTCGGCCCAGGCGAAGGCCGACATGATTATCACGTACAGTGCGGCGGTCTCGCGGACCAGCATTGCAGCCAGCCCCAGCGCCACGGCAGTCGTCCAACGATCGGGCCGCCGCAGCGCCAGCGACAGTGCAACGAGCAACCCCGCCCACAACTCATGAAAACCGGCGAGACCCGGCTGGAAATAAACGACCAGCGATGCCGCCAGCAGCAGCGCAAGCGCGATGCGCGGCAACAGGCGCGGCACGGCGGGCCCCAGTCGCATTGCCCAGGCAAGTGCCGTCGTCAGCGCCAGCAACATCAGCAGCGCGTCCACACCCCAGAGGGGAAGCGCCGCCTGCACCTCGGCCAGCACCGGCATGCGCATCGTCAGGAAGGGGCGCAGCGGATAGGCACCGGCCCGCATCGTCTGGGCCGCTGCAGCATAATAGCCTTCGCCGCCCTTCACTGCAGAGACGATCTGCCCATAGAGGTCGAGATCGGTCATGCGCTGGGCGGCATTGCCGGCGGTGGCGGGCGCGTCGCCGGTCGGCAGCGGTGCTGCGAGCGCAGTAAGGCAGGCGCCCAGCACCAGAAGGATCGCCACCAGGGCAAGGCGTGCCCGGTTGCGCGACAGCAACGCAAAGCGACTCGTCTGGCCGGTCCAGAACCCCGTTCGCGGCGCACCCGCAGCCGGTCGCTGCGACCGGCGGGACAGGGAAGGGCTCAGGCGCATGGCTGCCGTCTAGCGCGGACGCGGGGCCACGTCACGCGATGCCTCACAGCAGGAAAAAGGTCGCCGCAGCCCCGGCCAGTGCCGCCAGGATCGCGACCGCTCCGTACCGCCAGCCGCCGCCGACGCGCACCACCTGAATTTCGCGCAAGGGCGGCTCGGGTGGCGCGCCACCGGGCGAGGGGAAACGGCGCTCGATATTGCGCACCAGCTCGGGCAGCCGGGCAAGCGTGCGCAGATCCTCGATCAGTCGGTCGGCGACCTTCGCTTCCGGCCCCAGTTCGGTGCGAAGCCATTCGCGTACGAACGGCGCGGACACGTCCCACAGGTTGATGTCGGGATCGAGCGTACGCGCGACGCCTTCCACCATCACCATGGTCTTTTGCAGTAGCAGCAGGTGCGGCTGCGTCATCATGTCGAAATCGCGGGTGATCGAGAAAAGGCCGTCGAGCATCCCGCCCATCGACATTTCCTTGACCGGCAGGCCGCGCATCGGCTCGCCTACCGCGCGCAGCGCCGTCGCGAATTCCGCGACATTGTGATGCGACGGCACATAGCCTGCCTCGAAATGGATTTCTGCGACGCGCCGGTAATTGCCGGTGATCAGGCCGTAGAGAATCTCCGCCAGCCACACCCGCGCGCGCCGGTCGATCCGGCCCATGATGCCGAAGTCGATCGCGGCGATGCGGCCGTCTGCCAGCGCGAACAGATTGCCCTGGTGCATGTCGGCATGGAAGAAGCCCTCGGCGATCGCCTGGCGTAGAAAGGCCTTGATCAGCTTCGACGCCAGCGCAGAGGTGTCGTGGCCGGCACGTTGCAGCGCCTCGCGGTCGCTCAGCTTGATGCCGTCGATCCATTCGAGCGTCAGCACCTTGCCGGTGGTACGCTGCCAGTCGATCGCCGGCACCATGAAGTCCGGCTCTGCCGTCATCCCCTCGGCAAGTTCGGAGGCGGAGGCAGCTTCGCGGCGGAAATCGAGTTCCCGTGCGGTCCAGCGCTTGAAGCTTTCGATGACGAGGCGGGGGCGCAAGCGCCGCGCCTCGCCGCCAAAGGCCTCGAGCTGCGCGGCAGCCCATTCATAGGTGTCGATCGCGCGCGCAAACTCCGTCTCGATCCCGGGGCGGAGCACTTTCACCGCGACGCGGCGGCCATCGGTGGTGACGGCGCGATGGACCTGCGCGATCGAGGCCGCGCCGATTGGGACTTCCTCGATCTCGGCGAACATCGCGGAGATCGGACGGCCATGGCTCGACTCGATCCGCTGACGGATGACATCGAAGGGCACGGGCGGCAGCGCATCCTGCAGGCGGAGCAGATCGTTCGCCGCCTCCTCGCCGACCAGATCGGGGCGGGTGGCGAGCGTCTGCCCCAGCTTGATCGCAGCCGGGCCGATCGCCTGAAACGCATCGGCATAGGCGGGTACGGCCGGCACCCGCGCGCCGAACCGGGCAATGCGGGCCAGGCGCCGCACCGGACGCGGGGTGTTGGCATCACGCTCGATACCGCGCAGGGCGCCGTGGCGAGCGAGGATGCGGCCCCATTTCAGCAGGCGCCAGAGATGGACGGCAGGTGCAGTCATGCGGCCTCACTCCCCTCCCGCAAGCGGGAGGGGGACGAACGTGGCGCCGGTGGCGATCCGCCCTCCCCATGCCGGGGAGGATCGAACGGGAACCCCCATCAAATCTTCCAGCCGCTGTGGATCGCGACAAGCCCGCCGAGCAGCGGCTCGACATGGGTTCGCACAAAGCCCGCTTCTGCGATCATCCGCTCAAAGCTGGGCATGTCGGGGAAGCGGCGGATCGATTCGATCAGATAGCGATAGCTCTCTTCGTCGCGCGCGAAGAGCTTGCCCAGCTTCGGCACCAGATGGTGCGAATAGGCGTCGTACACCTCGGCAAAACCCGGCCACTGGGTGGTGGAGAATTCGAGCACGAAGAACCGGCCGCCGCGCTTCAGCACCCGGTGCGCTTCACGCAGCGCCTTGGGGATGTCGGTCACGTTGCGGATGCCGAATGCGATCGTATAGGCGTCGAAAAAGCGGTCGGGAAATTGCAGTTCCTCGGCATTGGCCTGGGTCCAGACCAGCCCGTCGATCCCGCGCTCGGCCGCGCGCTCCACGCCCACGGCGAGCATTTCGGCATTGATGTCGGCCACGGTGATCGCCGCGCCGGACTTCGCCATGCGAAAGGCGATGTCGCCGGTGCCGCCCGCCATATCGAGGATGTGTTCATCGGCGCGCGGCTTCACGCGGCGGACGAAGCGGTCCTTCCACAGCCGGTGCATCCCGCCCGACATGGCGTCGTTCATCAGATCATATTTGCTGGCGACGTTCGAGAACACCTCGCCGACGCGGCGGGTCTTTTCCTCGGGGGCGACATCTTCGTAACCGAAGGAGACGGTATCGGGCATGGAGGTGCCTTAGCGGGGTGCGCCGGGCAAACCAAGGGGCCTGAGGGGGAAGGATCAAAGGGTGACAATCCGCCCTCCAATGCCTAGCTCTACCGGCAAATGCCCGAGCTTCCCGAAGTCGAAACTACCGTTCGCGGCCTGGCCCCTGTGCTGGAAGGCCAGCGAATCGAGCGTGTGCTGCTCAATCGCGCCGATCTGCGCCGGCCCTTTCCCGCCGATCTCGGCCAGCGGCTGACCGGTGCCACCGTCACCGGCCTGTCTCGCCGCGCCAAATATGGCCTGATCGCCACCGATCGCGACGATACGCTCATCTTCCATCTGGGCATGTCGGGCCGCTGGCGGATCGATCCGGCGGAGCTGGGCAAGCACGATCACGTCATTATCGAGACGGCGCGCCACCGGCTGGCGCTCAACGATCCTCGCAGGTTCGGATCGATCGATCTGGTGGCGACGGCAGAACTTGGCGACTGGCCCGCCTTCAAGGCGCTTGGGCCGGAGCCGCTAGGGCCTGATTTCAACGCAGCGCATCTGGCGGCGGCGTTCGAGGGGCGAATCGCTCCGGTAAAGGCGCTGCTGCTCGACCAGCGAATCGTCGCGGGGCTCGGCAATATCTATGTCTGCGAGGCGCTGTTCCTTTCCGGCATCGCCCCCACCCGCGCTGCGGGCACGATCACGCGCGCACGGCTGGAAAAGCTCGTCGCGGCGATTCGCGAGGTGCTGGAGGCTGCGATTCGCGCCGGCGGATCGACCCTGCGCGACTATGCGCGGCCCGATGGCGAACTCGGCTATTTCGCGAAGGAATGGCGCGTCTATGGTCGGGAAGGGGAGGCGTGCAGCTGCGGCCGCCCCGTGCAGCGCCGGGTGGATGGCGGGCGATCGACCTTCTGGTGTCCGAAATGCCAGCGCTGATGGTTGACCCGAATCGCACAAGCCGTTAAGGGGCGCGTCTTTCCGGCGTGGGCTCGCTTCCGCGCCTCACCCAATTTCGAGCAGGAACAAGACCGAATGGCGAATACGCCGCAAGCGAAGAAGCGCATCCGTCGCAACGAACGCCGCGCAGAAATCAATGGCGCGCGCGTCGGCCGCATCCGCACCTTCGTGAAGAAGGTCGAATCGGCGCTGGCATCGGGCGACAAGGCTGCTGCAACCGCGGCGCTGGCGGCAGTGCAGCCGGAACTGGCCCGCGGCGTGGCCAAGGGCGTGCTGCACAAGAACACGGCGGCCCGGAAGTTCTCGCGCCTCAACAAGCGTCTTCAAGCGCTCGCATAAACGTAACGAATCCGTAATTTTAGCCCCGTCGGAGCCCTCCGGCGGGGCTTTTTGCCGTGGATCAAACGCTTTCTGGTGCCGAATCGGCGTTGCGCCAGCGAATCGCGGAATTCCACGAGTCGTGTCGATCTATAGTGATGAACTAATCGCAAGGCGCTGATATTATTTGGTAAAATTGGGCAACCCACGGAAAATCTAGGGGTTAGCTCTGTCAACTAAACTATTTCAGATTCTTTACGCGCTCCCCCCTTGATCGACTCAGTTCTGGCTACCTAAAACAACGGTCCCGGCACGACGTGTTCGGGAAGGTTTGCGAGCCCTGCGCCCACATGGGGGCATGACCAGTGGTGCGGGGCCTCATTTCGGATTGGCTTATGGCGCGGGAACACCGTTTCCCGTGGAGGAGGGTTGCGTCACCGTGAATCAGGTTCAGGCCCTGGATCGTGATGATAGGGAAGCGGTGGCGAAGGCCTGGGCGCATGTGCGTGCCAACCTGCGCCGTTCCGCCGGCCAGCGGCTGTTTGACCAGTGGCTGAAACCTGTCGTCCTGATCGACGGCAGCGATTCGCTGACCGTGCGGCTGGGCCTGCCTTCGCCGTTCCTTACCCAGTGGGTGAAGAATCACTATGCCGACCGGCTGCTGCTCGAGTTCCGCTCGACGCTGCCCAGCGTGCGCGCGGTTCTGGTAGAGACCATCGCGGACGAATCGGCCCGGGTTCTCAAGGCGGAGCCGGCGCCGGAGCTGCGCGTGGAACAGACCAGATCGGCCGCCGAACGGCCGCTGTTCGACCCGCGCTTCACCTTTGAGCGATTCGTGGTGGATTCTACCAACCGCGTCGCCTTCAACGCGGCGCGGGCCGTGGCGCAGCCGGGCGTGCCGCAGTTCAGCCCGCTCTATCTCCATGCCGGCACGGGCCAGGGCAAGACGCACCTGATGCACGCGCTGGGCCATGCGTTCCTCGATGCGAATCCCGGCGCGACGGCGATCTATTCGACCGGCGAGCGCTTCATGTTCGAATTCGTCCAGGCGCTGCGCAACAAGGACACGCATGCGTTCAAGGCGCGGCTGCGTTCGGTCGATCTGCTGATGATCGACGATCTGCAGTTCATCGGCGGCAAGGATGCGACCCAGGAAGAATTCTTCCATACGGTCAACGAGTTCATGGGCGCCGGCAAACGGCTGGTGATCGCCGCCGACCGCGCGCCGCAGGCGCTGGAAGGCTTTGAGCCGCGGCTGGCGGGGCGGCTCGGCGCCGGGCTCGTCGCCGACATCAAACCAGCCGAGCTGGACCTGCGCCGCGCGATCGTCGCGCGCAAGCTGAAGGACATGCCGGCCGTCGACATGCCGGCGGAAGTGGTTGAAATGCTGGCCGCGCGGATCACCACCAATGTCCGCGAGCTGGAAGGGGCGCTCAACCGGCTGCTGGCTTATGCCAATCTGTCGAACGAGACGATCACGCTCGATTTCGCCAACAATGTGCTGGGCGAAGTGCTGCGCACCAGCCAGCGCCGCATCACGATCGACGAGATTCAGCGCGCGGTGTCGGCGCATTTCGAAGTCAAGCAGCTCGATCTTATCTCGGCGCGCCGCGCGGTCGCGATCGCGCGCCCGCGTCAGATCGCGATGTATCTCGCCAAGCGGCTGACGACGCGGTCGCTGCCGGAGATTGGCCGCAAGTTCGGCAATCGCGACCATTCGACCGTCATTCACGCGGTCAAGCGGATCGAGGATCTGCGCGTGAAGGATGTCGAGATCGACGGCGCCGTGCGCGCGCTGATGCGGACGCTGGAGGGGTAATTACCTTAAGGAGCGAACACTCACCCTCACCCTTCCGGCGCTGCGCGCCTCCCTCCCTCTCCCAATGGGAGAGGGAAGGGGCCCGCCGCCGCAGGCGGTGGGAAGGGTGAGGGTGACGGGAATGCTCCCCGCCTCTCCCAATCACACCTGCAGCCCGACCGCCTGCTGCGCGGCCTTGAGCGTCGGTGCCGCCAGCGCGCTGGCCCGTGCGGCCCCCTTGGCAAGCTGGGCGCCCACTTCGGCCCGGTCATTCAGCAGTGCCGTCAGCCGCTCGCGAATCGGTCCCAGCACCGAAATCGTCAGATCGGCCAGCGCCGGCTTGAACGCGCCGAATCCTTGCCCGGCATATTCCTCGACCACCGATTGCGGCTCGCGATCGGCCAGCGCCGCGAAGATCGTCACCAGATTGCGCGCCTCGGGCCGCTCGGCAAGCGCATCGAACGAATCGGGCAGCGGCTCGGGATCGGTCTTGGCCTTGCGGCACTTGGCGGCGATCGTGTCGTTGTCGTCGATCAGGTTGATGCGGCTCAGGTCCGAGGGATCGGACTTGGACATTTTCGCATTGCCGTCGCGCAGGCTCATGATCCGCGGCGCGGCCTTGCTAATCAGCGGCTCGGGCAGCGGGAACAGCTCGACGCCGAAATCCTGGTTGAACTTCGTCGCGATGTCGCGGGTCAGTTCGAGATGCTGCTTCTGGTCTTCGCCCACCGGCACATGCGTCGCCTGATAGACGAGAATATCGGCCGCCTGGAGAACCGGATAGGTGAACAGCCCGACGCTGGCGCCGTCGCGATTCTTCCCCGCCTTGTCCTTCCACTGCGTCATGCGGTTGAGCCAGCCCATCCGTGCGGTGCCCTGCAGGATCCAGCACAGTTCGGCATGGGCGGGCACGCGCGCCTGGTTGAACAGGATCGAGCGATCGTCGATTCCCGCGGCAAACAGCGTGGCGGCCATCTCGATCGTCGAGTTGGCGAGTTCCTGCGGAGTCACCGTACCGGTGAGGGCGTGGAGATCGGCGAGGAAGAACAGGCATTCGCCCTGATCCTGCATCGCGACCCACTGCTTGATGGCGCCCAGATAATTGCCGAGGTGAAGGTTGCCGGTGGTCTGGATGCCGGAAACGACGCGCATGACATGTTCACTCCGCACCCGGTTGACCGTTCGGCCGTTGGACCGGCCGCGGGTCCATGGGCAGCGGGGGTGCTAGGGCCGCGCGAATTGCCAGGACGCGGGCGCTGTAGAGCAGCTTGCGACGAAGGGAAACCGGATCAGCGCGCAGCACGGCGCGAGAGCAGCGCCTTGAGATCCGAAAGCAGAAAGGCGCGGGTGGCAAAACAGGCGGCGACATAGATCGCGCAACCGGCGCCGACCAGCAGCACGAGGCCCGCATAGCGCTCCCAGATGCGGCCGTTCAGCCACGGGTCGAGCAGCCCGTCGCCGGCCCACAGTGCCACGCCCATTACCACGGCGGCCAGCGCAAGCCGCGGCACCCGGCGGCGCAACTGGGTATCGACGATGAAATGGCCGCGCTTGCGCAGCGTGAGATACAGCATCGTCACGTTGACGGTGGAAGAGAGCGCCGTGGCGAGTGGCGGCCCGAGATGCGCGATCAGCGGGATGAGTGCGAGATTGGCGGCGATGTTCACCGCGACTGAAATCATCGCGAACCGCACCGGCGTCTTCGTGTCGTGCCGCGCGTAAAAGCCGGGAGTCAGCACCTTTACCAGCACATAAGAGGGCAGGCCGATCGAAAAGCCGGCCAGTGCCAGCGCGCAGCTCACCGTGTCCTGCGGGGTGAAATGGCCATATTGGAACAGCCCGCGAATGATCGGCTCGGCGGCGACGATCAGCGCGATCATTGCGGGCAGGGTGAGGAACAGCGCCAGTTCCATGCCGCGATTCTGCGTCTCCATCGCTTCGGTATCGCGGCCGGCGGTGAGCAGCCGGGTGATGGTGGGCAGCAGGATCGTGCCCAGCCCGATGCCGATCAGGCCAAGCGGGAGCTGGTTCACCCGGTCGGCATAATAGATGAACGAAATCGATCCCTTGCCGAGCAGCTTGCCTGACAGGGCGGTGGAGATCAGCAGGTTGATCTGCACTGCGCCGGCACCGACTGCCGCGGGCAGGATCAGCTTCATCAGCTCACGCACTTCGGGGTCTAGCCGGGGCAGGCGGGGCTTGAGCGACACGCCCGAGGCGCGGCATGCAGCGGCAAGCCACAGCAATTGCATCAGCCCGCCGACGGGAACGGCAATCGCCTGTACCCGCGCGGTTTCCTCGGGCGTGCCGTGGAACGCGAACAGCGCCACCACCATCGCGATATTGAGCAGGATCGGCGCGGCGGCGTTGACCCAGAATTTGTCGAGCGAATTGAGGATGCCGCCCAGCAGCGAGGCGAGGCAGATCAGCATCAGATAGGGGATGGTGATCCGCGAAAGCTGTACCGCAAAGGCGAACTGTTCATGCGTCGGATGCTGTTTGGCGAAGCCGCCGGAAAGCAGTGCCGTCAGCGGCCATGCCGCGGCCAGCGCCGCCAGCGTCATCGCGAGCAGAAAGACGAACAGCACCGACAGGGTGCGCTCGGCAAAGTCGAACGCCGCGCCGCGCTCGCCGTCCACACCCAGCTTGCGGTTGAACATCGGGATGAAGGCCGATGCGAACGCGCCCTCCGCGAAAAAGGCGCGGAACATGTTGGGCAGGCGGAACGCGACGAGAAAGGCGTCCGACGCGAAATTGGCGCCGACGTAACGCGCCTGGAGCGAGTCGCGGACCAGCGCGAGGATGCGGCTGGCAAGCGTGAGACCACCTACCGAACCCAGGCTGCGCACGAGCTTCATCGATAGATCGCCATCGTGGAAAGAAGAGGACGTGCCGCAGCCCGTCCTCCCGTCCTCCCCGCGAAGGCGGGGATCCATTTGCCGGCGCACTCACGGCAAGAACCGAAGCGTTCCCACCAATGGATTCCCGCCTTCGCGGGAATGACGATGCTTTGGGAGGCTGGGGAGCGCACCGGTGCTTGCAAGGGCAGGCGCTCCCCGGAACCGATCAGGCGTTGCCCGCCGGTGCGGCAAGTTCGCCTTCCTGCTGCGCGCGCTGCTGCATATAGATGCCGGCGAAATCGATCGGCTCCAGCATCAGCGGCGGGAAGCCGCCGTCGCGGACCTGATCGGCCAGCACGCGGCGGGCGAAGGGGAACAGGATGCGCGGCGCTTCGCCGAGCAGGAACGGGTCCAGCGCTTCGGCCGGGATGTTGCGGAGCGCGAACAGGCCCGCATAGGAGAGGTCGACCAGGAACGCGACCTGCTCGCCGGCCTGGGCGCGGACTTCGATCTTCAGCACGACTTCGTACACGTCATCGGCAACCTTCGACGAGCCGATGTTGAACTGCACGTCGATCGCAGGCGGCGTCTGCTGCTGGTAGATGGCCGGGGCGTTCGGGTTCTCGAACGAAAGATCCTTCACATATTGCGACAGAACGCCCGCCTGCGGCGCAGTGTCAGCGCCATTGGCGGCAGTTTCGCCGATATCGGCGAAGGTGTCGTTCTCGGCCATCGAACTTTCCTCTTTTTTCCGGATAATTTCGCGCCCTGGGCGCGTTACCGGGCAGGCGAGTAGCAGGCACATGCCGGCCATGCAATCGTACGTGGGATGCCCGATTTGAAACCTGCGTCCCGAACGCTTATGTGAGACGCTTGGAGGCTTTGGAGGGCCCGTGTTTTACGTCATTTTGTTCGCGATGGTGGCAGGCTTTCTCGCGCTGCGACTCTATGCCGTTCTCGGCAAGCGCACCGGGCATGAGCAGCCGCTGCCCAAACCGGCCGAAGAGCGCATCGTCGCGTCGCCGGTCGCGCGGACGATCGACGCGGTGTCCGATTTGCGCGAACCAGCGAGCCGCGCGGTCGAGGCTGGCGCTGAAACTGGCCTGCGTGCCGTGGTGGCGGCCGATTCGGGTTTCGACGTCGCCCAGTTCGTGGAAGGCGCCAAGTCCGCCTACAAGATGATCCTCGAGGCGTTCTGGAAGGGCGACGAAGACACGCTTACCTGGCTGGCCGATGAGGATGTGCGCGCCGCGTTTGGCGAGGCGATCGCCGACCGCAAGGCAAAGGGCCATGTGCTCGACAACCGGCTGGTCGCCATCGAGCGTGCGTCCATCGTCGATGCCTCGGTGGAAGGCCGGGTGGCGCGGGTTGTCGTGCGCTTTGATGCCGACATCGCCGCTGTAACGCGCGACCAGGATGGCAATGTTGTCGCCGGCTCGCTGACCGACGCGGTCACCACGCATGACCTGTGGACCTTTGCGCGCAACCTGCGTAGCGACGATCCGAACTGGAAGCTGGTCGAAACCGACGAAGCCTGAGGGATTTGATGCGCCACTGGGGGGTAATTGCGCTCGCTGCGCTGCTGGGCGCCTGTTCTGGCGGCATCGTTCCTCCCGCGCCGGGATCGCGGACCCCGCCCGAGGCGCCGCCACGTCCCCGGCCCGCGCCAGTGCGGCCGGCGCCGGAATCCACGCCGCGCGCCGATGGTTCCGCCGCGCTGCCGGAAACGCCGCGTAACTTGCCCGCGCGTCAGCCGGTGGGTGCCAAGCCGCTCCCGGCACTCCCTGCTGCGCCAGTCCCGGCGGGCGCCACGACCGCACGGGCCGCCGGCGTGATCGCCGGTCCGGCGGTCGACACGTTGCCCATCGGCGAGGATAATGCCGCGCGGGCGCTGATGGCGTTCCGCCTGAGCTGCCCCGGACTGGTGCGTCGCCCGGATGCGACAGGCCTTACGCGGCCCGCCGACTGGGCCGATGCCTGCACGGTCGCCACGAGCTGGCCCACCGAAGATGCTGTGCGGTTTTTCAACGAACATTTCGAAACGCTGCAGGTCGCCGACGGCGCCGCTTTCGCCACCGGCTATTATGAGCCGGAGATTGCCGGTTCACGCGACCATCGCCCCGGCTATGACGTGCCCATTTATGGCCTGCCGAGCGATCTGGTTGACGTCGATCTGGGCCTGTTCTCCGACGATCTGAAGGGCAAGCATATCCGCGGCCGGGTCGATGGTCGCAGCTTCGTTCCTTATTATGATCGCGCCCAGATCGAGCAGGGCGCGATCGAAGGTCGCGCGCCGGTGATCGGCTGGGCGGCGGACCCGGTCGAGATATTCTTCCTGCAGGTGCAGGGCTCGGGCCGGCTCAAGCTGCCCGGCGGCGGCGTGATGCGGATCGGCTATGCCGGCCAGAACGGCCGCGATTATACCGGCATCGGCCGGGTCATGCGCGATCGCGGCCTCCTCGCCCCCGGCCAGGCATCGATGCAGGGCATCATGGCCTGGATTCGCGCGCATCCAGAGGAAGGCCGCGCGATCATGCGCGAGAACAAGAGCTTCGTCTTCTTCAAGGAACTGACCGGCGCGGGGCCGCTCGGCGCGATGGGCGTGCCGGTGGCGGGTTGGGCCAGCGTGGCGGCCGATCCCAAGTTCGTGCCGCTGGGCGCGCCTTTGTTCCTGTCGATGGACCGCACCGACGCGACCGGGCTGTGGGTGGCGCAGGATACCGGCGGTGCGATCAAGGGCGCCAACCGCATCGATACCTTCTGGGGCGCGGGCGAGGAGGCGCGGGCAATCGCCGGCGGCATGGCCGCGCACGGCACCGCCTGGCTGCTGGTGCCCAGAGGAACCTTTGCCCGGCTGACGCAACCCGCCGCACAGCCATGAGCGGGCGCGGGCGCCGCACCCTGGCGCCCGAGGAATCGGCGCTGTGGCAGCGCGTGATTGCCAGTGTCACGCCGCTCCATGCGCGCCCTGCGCCGAAGTCCCTGGATGCGCCGGTTCCGGCGCCGCCCGAGCCGAGTGCCAACGCAGCGCCGCGCGCCAGACCGGTCGCGCTCGCGCCGGGCAAGCTCGTACCCGTCCGACCGCCGCGCCCGACGGTGACGCTTACCACCCCTGCGGCCGATACGTTCGAGCGGCGGACGCTCGACGCCGGCTGGGATCGCCGCCTGTCACGCGGGCTGGTCGCGCCCGAAAGCGCCATCGACCTGCACGGGCACAGTCTGCATTCCGCCTATGACCGGCTCGATGCCGGGCTGGCGGCGGCGATTGCGCGGGGCGACCGGGTGCTGCTGCTCGTTACCGGCAAGCCACCCCGGCCCGAATCCGAGCGGCCGCATGCCCGTGGCGCCATCCGCGCGGCAGTGGGGGACTGGCTGGCTGCTTCGCGCCATGCCGATCGCATTGCGGCGGTACGCCAGGCACATCCGCGCCATGGCGGGGCGGGCGCGCTGTATATCGTGCTGCGCCGGCCGCGCGGACCGGGCTTGCCAATTTCTTAACTTCTGTCTGCGAAATCTCCTCTCTCAAACGGGCATTGCCTGCCGGCTGGATGGGGATTCGGAGCGGACACTGGTGGAGGGCTTTTCGCTCAGGAACCGCGCAATCGTATTTGCGATATGCGCAGGGGCGGTGGCCTTTATCCTCGCCCTCATTGCCGCGTCGGGTGGCCATGTGCCCAGCCTCGATTCGCTGGGCCGCGCGCTGATCGCGGCGATCGTCTGCGGCGTCCTGAGCTGGGCCTCGGCCGAACGCGCGCTAGCGGCGACGGCATCGGCGCTCGATGTTGCGATCGAGCGGCTGTCCGGCGCGGCCAATGGCGACCTGCAGAGCCCGGTGCCGCAGACCGTCCGCGAAGCGGTGCCACCGCTGGCGCACGCGATGGACGGGCTTTTCCGCCAGTTGCACGGCAATCTCGAAAGCGTGCAGCGGCTGGCGATGTTCGATACCGTTACCGGCCTTGCCAACCGCCCCAATTTCCGTCGCGGTGCCGAACGGATCCTGGCCGAGCTGCCGCAGGGCCATCGCGCGGTGCTCTATTTCATCGATCTCGACCGCTTCAAGGCGGTGAACGACACGTTGGGCCATGCGACCGGCGATGTGCTGCTCGGTATGGTTGCGAACCGTCTGCGTGCGGTGGCCGATCGCTTTGCGGCGGAGGGCACCAGCCGCCTGCCGCTGATCGGCCGTCTGGCGGGCGACGAGTTCACCATGTTCTTCCCCGACCTGGCCGACCCGCGCGAGGCGGAGCGGATCGGGCGCGGCATATTGTTCGCCCTGTCCGAACCGTTCGACCTTGCCGAGCAGGAAGTCTCGATTGGCGCCTCGGTGGGCATTGCGGTGCGGCCGGACCATGGCACGACGCTCCACGACCTGATGCGCGCCGCCGACGCTGCCATGTACCATGCCAAGGCGCAGGGGCGCGGCCGGGTCGAGCATTTCACTGAAACACTGGCCGAGCGGATGGCCGAGCGCGCCCGGCTGGAAAGCGACCTGCGCGTCGCGGTGGAGAAGGACCAGTTCATCCTCGCCTTCCAGCCGCAGATTGCCGCCAATGACGGCCGCATCGTCGGCGCCGAGGCGCTGCTCCGCTGGCAGCATCCGGAAGGGGTGCGGCTGCCCGGTGCCTTCATCCAGCGCGCGGAAGAAACCGGGCTGATCGTCGAGATCGGCGAATGGGTGGTCAATCGTGTCGCCGAAACCATTTCGCGCTGGGGCCGGCTTGGCATCGAACAGCGGCTGGCGGTGAACATCAGCCCGCGCCAGCTCGACCACGCAACCTTCTTCCGCCGCCTTCGCGAGGCAATGCTGACGGCGGAGGCGCCCGCGCATCTGCTCGAGCTGGAAATCAGCGAGACGCTGGCAATGCATTGCTCGGAGGAAGTGATCGAAGCGATCGCCGCGCTCCGCACCGATGGCGCCAGCATCGCGATCGACGATTTCGGCACCGGCTATTCCAATCTGGCGCGCCTGCGCGACTTGCCGGTCGACCGGGTGAAGCTGGACCGCAGCGTGATCGAGCGTGTCGCCGAAGACCCTGAAGCGCGGACCATTGCCCAGGCCGTGATCGGGCTGGTCCATGGCCTGGGCTGCGAAGCCGTCGCCGAAGGTATCGAGACCGAGGCGCAGGTCGCCGTGCTGCGCGTCATCGGCTGCGATGTGCTGCAGGGCTATGCGCTGGGCCAGCCGATGGGCGAGGGGGATTTCCTAGCCTGGGCACGCGAAATGGCGCCGCGCCGCGCCATCGTCGGCCTGCCGGCCTAGCCCACCCGTTTCAAAATTTCGGCATAGACCTCGGTCAGCGCGTGCAGGTCGGCGAGCGCAACTGCCTCGTCGAGCTTGTGCATTGTCGCGTTAAGCAACCCGAATTCCACCACGGGGCAGAGGCGCGAGAGGAACCGCGCGTCGGACGTGCCCCCTGTGGTGGAGAGCTCCGGCGTCACGCCCAGCCGCGCCTCGATCGCGTCGCTCACCAGTTGTGACAATGCTCCCGGCGTTGTCAGGAACGCTTCGCCATAAACCCGGCCATGCACTTCTGATTCCGGCGCATGGCGGCGGACTATTTCCTCGATCCGCGCGATCAGATCGCTACCGCGCTGCTGATCGTTGAAGCGGATGCTAAGCCGCGCGGCGGCGCGGCCGGGGATGACGTTGGTCGCCTTGTTGCCGACGGCCAGATCGATCACTTCGATGTTCGACGGCTGGAACCAGGCATTGCCCTGATCGAGCTCGATCGCGTCGATCTCGGCCAGCGCGCGGACCAGCCGGGGCACCGGATTGTCGGCGAGGTGCGGATAGGCGACATGCCCCTGCCGCCCGATTACCGCGATGTCGATCACCGTCGATCCGCGCCGCCCGATCTTGATCGTGTCGCCCAGCCGGTGGGCGGAAGTCGGCTCGCCGACTAGGCATATGTCCGGCTTCAGCCCGCGCTCGGCCATCCGCTCGATCAGCTTCGGCGTGCCCCAGGTCGCCGGCCCTTCCTCGTCGCCGGTGATGATCAGGCTGGTCGTGCCCGTCGCCGGCACCTGCGCGGCGGCGGCGACAAAGGCGGCGATCGCCCCCTTCATGTCCACCGCGCCGCGACCATAGAGCAGGTCGCCGCGCACGTCGGGGGCAAAGGCGCCACTCGTCCAGCCCTCGCCCGGCGGCACCACGTCCAGATGCCCGGCAAAGGCGAAATGCGTGCCGCCTTCGCCGCGCACCGCCAGCAGATTTTCGACCGGCCCGTCGGGCGCCTCGCCCTCCACGAACCGCTCGACCCGGAACCCCAGCGGTACCAGCGCCGATTCGAGCACATCGAACACCGCGCCACGCGCCGGGGTGATGCTTTCGGCCGAAATCAAGGCCTTGGTAAGTTCGACGACGTCGGGCACAGTTCCTCCAACAGGCTAAGGAGTCGGCATTGCCCAAGCTCGATCTGGATACAATCCCGCAGACGAACGCCACCGGCTATCCCGCACCTTTCGATGCCGCGGTTTCTGGGCGTTGGTATCGCCGCCTGGCGCCGGCCAGCGGCCTGACCGAAATGGGCGTCAGCCATGTCGTGCTCAAGCCCGGCGCCTGGTCGTCGCAGCGCCACTGGCACGACAGCGAGGACGAGTTCGTCGTGATGCTGGCGGGCGAGGCTGTGCTGATCGAGGATGGCGGCGAGACGCTGCTCAGGGCCGGCGACTGCGCGGCATTCCCAAAGGGCGTCGCCGACGGCCATCACCTCCAGAACCGCTCGGATGCCGACTGCGTGTTCCTGGCGATTGGTGCAGGCGAGCGCGGGGGCGGCGACTATCCTGACATCGACATGAAATTCACGGCCGAGGGCTATTTCCACAAGGACGGTACGCGCTACGCAACCCAGCGGGTGAAATAGGCACCGTCCCGCCCGCCCTCACAGGCAGGCGGGTCACGCCACCGACAGTTCGTATTTCTCGATCACCCATTCCTCTTCCTGCGCACCGGCGATCCAGTCCTGCAGAAAGGGGTGCTGGAGCACCGCGAGCATGTAGCTTTGGGCGAAGCGGGGGACGGGCAGCGAGTAGGTGACGATCCGCGTTACCACCGGCGCGAACATGATATCGGCCGCGCCGAATGCGCCGAACAGGAAGGGCTGTTCGCTGCCGTACCGGGCGCGGGCCTGTGCCCAAAGTTCCATGATCCGCGACAGATCCTGCGCGACATCCTCGTCGACCGGCCGCGCCGGATAGACCTGGCGGATGTTCATGCTGTGCTTGCTGCGCAGGGCGGCAAAGCTGGAGTGCATCTCCGCCGCCATCGACCGCGCCATGGCGCGCGCGGCAGGGTCTTCCGGCCAGAAGCGCGTGTTGCCGGTCTTTTCATTGAGATATTCGACGATCGCGAGGCTGTCCCAGACCACCGCCTCCCCATCCCACAGGATCGGCACCTTGCCCGAGGAAGGCGCGAATTCGGCGCCCTGACGCCGCCGGTCCCAGTCCTGATCGTACATCGGCACGACCGTTTCCTCGAACGGCAGTCCCGATTGCTTGCAGGCGAGCCAGCCGCGGAGCGACCAGGACGAATAGGCCTTGTTGCCGATGATGAGCTTCATGCCACCGGGATACCCAGCGGCGGGCGACGCGGCAACCGGGAACGGCGCAAGATCATGGTTGCAACCGTAACGTCACCGTCTCATTCTAGGTATTGGCGGGGTCGCGCGGGGGCGCCGGGGTTTTGATGGGGGAAATTGATGATCGGTAAGTCGTGCCTGCTGGCCGCAGGCGCTTTGTTGCTGTCCGTTCCTTTCGCGCCGCACGCCATGGCGCAGGAAGCCAGCAAGCCGGCGACGCCGGCCGCGAGCCGCATTCCGGTGGAAGTCTTTGCCGCACTGCCGCTGCTTGAGAATCCGACGCTGTCGCCCGACGGCAAGCGCTTTGCCGCCAAGATCGCGATCAACGGTGTGCAATATTTCGTCATTCAGTCGATCGAGGCGGGCAAGCCGGCCTTGATCGGGCTCGGCGAAATCGACCTGAACTGGTGGCGCTGGGTCAATGACGACTGGCTGGCGATCGGCATCGGCGAAACCCAGCAGGTGGAAGGCGATGACTGGTACATTTCCCGCGCACTCGGCGTGAACGCGACTACCGCCAAGCTGGTCAAGCTCAACAGCCGTGACGCCGCACAGAGTGGCGGCGATCTGCTATGGGTCGCCCGGGACGGCACGCCGCGCGTGATGATCGCGACGCAGACCTCGATCTACAGCAACGAGCCCGGATTCTGGCCGAAGGTCGAGGAAATCGACGTCACGAACGGCAAGCGCAAGACCGTGCTCGAAGGGCAGGAAGGCGTGATGGACTGGTATGCCGATGCCAGCGGCACCGTCCGTATGGGTATCGGCAAGTCGATGGACGGACGCAGCCGTCGGCTGCTCTATCGCGATAGTCGCGGCCAGAGCTTCCGCGTGGTCGATCGGGCGCGCGGGCTGCACGACAGTCTTTTGGCGCCTGCACTGTTCCTTGCCGATCCGGGCAAGGCGTTGGCGGTTCTGGACGACGAAAAGGGCTATTCCGCCGTTTACGAACTCGATCTCAAGACGATGCAGACGGGCAAGCAAGTGTTCGGCACGCCCGGCTACGACATTGAAGGGCTCCAGACCGACGCTACCGATACGGTGCTGACCGGCGTTTCGGTCAATGAAGAGCGGCCGTACACGCACTGGATCGACCCGGAAATGGTCGCGCTGCAAAAGAAGCTGGCGGACAAGGTGCAGGGCGCGCAGGTCGAAATCCAGTCGCTTTCGCGCGATCATTCCGTGGCGATCGTGCAGATCGGCGCGGCGAATGTCGCGGGTGCCTATTTCGTTTACCGCGCCGCAGACGATTCGATGACGCTGCTGGCGATGAACTATGAGCCGCTGGGGCTGAAGAAGCTGCACCCGGTGCAGACGATCCACTACAAGGCCCGCGACGGGCTCGACATCGCCGCCGTGCTGACGCTGCCGCGCAGCGGTCCGCAGAAGAACCTGCCGCTGATCGTGATGCCGCACGGTGGTCCGTTCGCGCGTGACACCGAGGATTTCGACTGGTGGAGCGAGTTCCTCGCCGATCGCGGCTACGCCGTCATCAAGCCCAATTATCGCGGCTCGTCGGGCTATGGCACGCAGTTTGCCGCCAAGGGCGAGGGCCAATGGGGCCTGGCGATGCAGGATGACCTGAACGATGCGGTGAAGGCGCTGGTCGATCGCGGCATCGCCGATCCGAAGCGCGTGTGCATGGTGGGCGGCTCCTATGGCGGCTATGCGGCGATGCGGGCCGCGCAGCGCGACGGCGCGCTGTATCGCTGCGCCGTGTCGTTCGCCGGCGTGTCGGACCTGCAGCGCATGGTCAGCTATAATTCGCGCTTCCTGGCCAGCGGCTCGGGCAAGGACTGGCTGAAGGCGCAGGCGCCGGACTTCAAGGCGATCTCGCCGCTATACCATGCCCAGGATTTCTCGATTCCGATCCTTATCGTCCATGGCAAGAAGGATCGCCGCGTGCCGTTCAAGCAGAGCAAGCTGATGGTCGATCAGTTGCGTGCGGCCGGCAAGACGTATGAGTTCATCGAACAGCCGCTGGCCGACCATTTCTTCACCCGCGCCCAGGACCGGCTGGAATTCCTGAAGGCGCTGGAGGCCTTCCTGAACAAGTATAACCCGGCCTAGGCCTTCACATAGACCCAAGCGCGGGTGCCGGATGCCAGCGGCACCTGCACCCGCCGGTAATTCTCGCTTTCATACACATCGGCGGCGGCCAGTTCCGTCGCCGTCACCTCGAACACCTTGCCGGCGATGGGCGGGCCGTCGCCCGGCACCAGCGCGAGATGTGTCTCGATACCACTGGCTTCGAGCACGGCGGGGTCGCGGATCTGGATTTCGGTGACGACGAAGCCGTGCAGCACATCGTCGCTGCCGGTCAGCAACCGTCCGAACTGGCTCAGCTGGACGCTTTCCAGCTGAAGAGTGCCATAGGAGAATAGCCGCTCCATCCGCGCCTCAACCGATCGCTTCGAGCACGGCGGCGCGCAGTTCGGGTAAGCCCATACCCTTGTCGCTCGACGTGGCGAGGATGTCGGGATGTGCGGCCGGGCGCTTGCGGGCTTCCTCGGCGGTGCGGGCGGTGACGTCGGCCAGTTCGGTCGCCTTGATCTTGTCGGCCTTGGTCAGGACGATACGATAGCTGACGGCGGCCGCATCGAGCATGTCGAGAATCTCGCGGTCGACATCCTTGATGCCGTGGCGCGAATCGATCAGCACCAGCGCGCGCTTGAGCGCCTGGCGGCCGCGCAGATAGTCGTTCACCAGATAGCGCCACTTGCGCACCATGTCCTTGGGCGCCTTGGCAAAGCCGTAGCCGGGCATGTCGACCAGGCGGAAGCGCAGCGGCTCGCCCACGTCGAAATAGTTGAGCTCCTGCGTGCGCCCCGGCGTCACTGAGGTGCGCGCCAGGCTGTTGCGGTTGGTCAGCGCGTTGATCAGCGACGATTTGCCGACATTGGAGCGACCCGCAAAGGCAATCTCCGGCGCCACCGGGGCCGGCAGATGCTGCAGCGCCGGCGCCGATTTCAGGAAGGTAATGGGGCCGGCGAACAGCTTGCGGGCGGATTCGATCTGGTCGTCGTCGAAGGGCATCAGTTAATCAGCTGCCCCGCAACGCGGAGCCCTTTCAGAAATGCGGGGAGCGCGCTGCCCGCGTTCCCCTCCCGCAAGCGGGAGGGGAGCGAAAGCGCCTGCCTCTTGCTCGCGGTTGGGGTAGGCGAGGGTTGCCATCACTTGCCCGAACCGGCCTTTGCCACCGGCGCCTTCATTTCCGGGTGCCGCGCATAGAGCCATTGCTGCTGCAGCACGGTCAGCACGTTCGAGGTGATCCAGTAGAGCTGCAGGCCGACCGCGAACGGCGCCATCAGGAACATCAGCATCCACGGCATGATCGCGAACATCTGCTTCTGCATCTCGTCCATCGGCGCCGGGTTCATCCGCATCTGGAAGAACATCGACACGCCGAGCAGCACCGGCACCACGCCGATCGCGAGGAAGCTGGGCAGCGGATAATGGAGATAGCCGAACAGGTTGAGGATCGTCGCGGTGTCGGGCGCCGACAGGTCCTTGATCCAGAAGACGAAGGGCTGGTGGCGCATTTCGATCGTCAGCAGCAGCACCTTGTACAGCGCGAACATGATCGGAATCTGCAGGAGCATCGGTGCGCAGCCCGCAAGCGGGTTCACCTTTTCCTCCTTGTACAGCTTCATGATCTCCTGCTGCTGGCGCTGCTTGTCGTCCTTGAAGCGCTCCTGGATCGCCTTCATCTTCGGCTGCACCTGGCGCATCTTCGCCATCGATGCGAACTGCTTCTGCGCGATCGGGAAGAGCAGTGCGCGGATGGTGATCGTCAGCAGGATGATCGCCACGCCAAAATTGCCGACCAGCCGGAACAACAGGCTGAGATAGGCGAAGATCGGCCGTTCGATCATGCCGAACCAGCCCCAGTCGATCGCGCGATCGAACTGCACGATGCCCAGATCCTTCTGATAGGCTTCGAGCAGCTTCACTTCCTTCGCGCCGGCGAAGAAGTGGCTGGTATAGGTCGCTTCCTTGCCCGGATGCACGGTAATCGGCTGGGTCGGCGAATAATCGGCCTGATAGGCCTGGGCCGAAGTGCCGCGCTGTTCGATCTGCACGGTGCCGCGCTGGTCGGGGATCGCTGCGGTCAGCCAGTAATGGTCGGTGAAGCCCACCCAGCCGCCGGTGGTGGAGAACTGCTTCGGCGCGCTCTCCACATCCTTCCAGTTAATATAGTCGGCGGCGCCGTTATAGACGGCCATCGGCCCGACATGCGCGGCCCATTGGCTCACATCCGTCGAGCGCTGCCCGCGCGAGATCAGCGTATAGGGCGTCATCGCAACCGGAGCGCCCGCGCGGTTCACCACCGTCTGGCGCACGGTGAACATATAGTTGGAGTCGACGGCGATCTCGACCTGGAACATTTGCCCGCTGGCATTGGTGGCGGTCAGCTTCACCGGGGTCGCCGGCGTCAGCTTGTCGGCATCGGCCTGCCAGACGGTGTTGGCGTCGGGCGCACCGGTGCCCTGCCAGCCGAACTGCGCGAAATAGGAGCCCTCGGCCCCGCTCGGCGACAGCAGCCGCACCGGCGGCGAGCCCTTGGCGACGGTCTGGTCGTACTGGCGCAGGACGAGGTCGTCGATGCGCAAGCCCTTCAGGTTGATCGAGCCCTTGAGTGCCGGCGTGTCGATCTCGACGCGCGGGGTTTCACCCAGCACCGCGTCGCGGTTGCGCAGCACCTTGGGCGAATCGGCGGGGCTGGGCGCCGGCTGCGATTTGCCGTCGACCATCTTCACCGATGCGGGCTGCTGCTGCGGAAAGATCCAGTGGCTGATCATCGGCCAGCCGAACAGGATCAGCGCGGCGAACACCGCAAAGAGCACGAAATTCTTCTGGTCTTCTTTCACCGATGATTCCCCGGAAGGTCGCTCAAGGTACGGGATCTGGGCCGTGCCCGCCCCATGGATGACAACGGGCGATGCGCCGGAGCGCAAGCCAGCCGCCTTTCAGCGCTCCATAGCGGCGAAGCGCCTCGATTGCATAGGCCGAACAGGAAGGCTGGTAGCGGCAACTGGGCGGCAGGATCAGCGACGGCCCCAATTGCCAGCCGCGCGCCAGCAGGATCAGCAGCCGGGCAATCACTGCGCGTCTCGCGGTGCCACGCGGCGCAGCGCCTTGGCCAGCTCTGCCTTCAGCTCGGCATAGGGCCGCTCGATTCCGCCCGCGCGGCCGATCAGCACATGGTCGGCACCCGCGATTCCCGCCTGCGGCAGCACTTCGCGCGCCAGCACGCGGAAACGCCGCTTCATCCGGTTGCGGATTACGGCGTTGCCGACTTTCCTGGATACGGTAATGCCGACCCGCATGACCGGATCGGCATCGCCACGGTCGCGCACGATGAGGACGAAGCCGGGCATCGGTGCCCGTTTGCCCGCATTCGCGGCGAGATAGTCCTTGCGCTGCGTGAGCCGTTCGAGGCCCACCGAAGCAGTGCCGGCGATTACGCCGACAGCTTCTTGCGGCCGCGGGCGCGGCGGGCGCGGATCACGTTGCGACCGCCCGGGGTCGCCATCCGTGCACGGAAGCCGTGCCGGCGCGCACGCACCAGGTTGCTCGGCTGAAAGGTCCGCTTCATCGCTCATCCTCGAGTATCTAGAACGTAAAAGGGCCGCCACAGGGGCGGCCGCGTGTCGGGTGCCCTTACGCAGATGTAGCGCCCGAGTCAACGCGCGATCGCGGGGACAAGGCGGAGCGGCGTACATTGCCGCGGCAGATGGGAAGGGTGTGTTGCTGATGCAAGGCGGCTTCGCCCCCCCCCCCCCCCCCGATATCAACCGGCGTTCCCCTCCCGCAAGCGGGAGGGGAGCGCAAGCGAAGAGAGCGACGCGATCTCGAGGCCCCCAACAAACTTGCATCCATTCCGGTTGGGTCCGGTTCCGAAACGGTTCCCAGCCTCTATGCTCGCCCGCGGGGGAGAGTGGCTTTGGTCGCAAGCGTATCGACGGTCGCCTATCTCGGGCTGGAGGCCCGGGCGGTGGAGGTGCAGTGCAACCTGGTCGCCGGCCTGCCCAAGTTCGTCGTCGTCGGCCTGCCCGACAAGGCCGTTGCCGAAAGCCGCGAGCGGGTGCGTGCCGCGATGGCTGCGATCGGCCTCGCGCTGCCGCCCAAGCATATCGTGCTCAACCTCTCGCCGGCCGATCTGCCCAAGGAAGGATCGCATTTCGACCTGCCGATCGCCCTTGCCCTGCTCGCGGCCATGGGGGTGGTCGATGCGGAGACTATCGCCGGCTATGTCGTGGTCGGCGAACTTGCGCTCGACGGGCGGATCGCGCCGTCGCCGGGGGTGCTGCTCGCGGCGATGCATGCGGCCGAAGAGGGCAAGGGGCTGGTCTGCCCCGCCGCGCAGGGGCCGGAGGCGAGCTGGGCCGGGCAGGTGGAGGTGCTCGCCCCGCCCGACCTGATCGCGCTGCTCAACCATTTCAAGGGCAGTCAGCTGCTCCCCGCGCCCGCCGCCGGCACGGTCGATCCGCCGGGGCAGGGGCCGGACCTCGTCCAGGTCAAGGGGCAGGAAACCACCAAGCGCGCGCTGGAGATCGCCGCAGCCGGCGGCCACAACATGCTGATGGTAGGCCCGCCCGGCGCCGGCAAGTCGCTGATGGCCTCATGCCTGCCGGGCATATTGCCGCCGCTCGATGCGGCCGAGGCGCTCGAAGTCTCGATGGTCGCCTCGGTCGCCGGCACGCTGCAGGGCGGGCGGCTCACCCGCACCCGGCCGTTCCGCAGCCCGCATCATTCCGCCTCGATGGCGGCGCTGACCGGCGGCGGGCTGAAGGTGAAGCCGGGCGAAGTCAGCCTCGCCCATCTCGGCGTGCTGTTCCTCGACGAACTGCCCGAGTTCCAGCGCGTCGTGCTCGATTCGCTGCGCCAGCCACTCGAGGCCGGGGTGGTCAGCGTCGCGCGCGCCAATGCGCATGTCACCTTTCCCGCGCGGGTGCAGTTGATCGCGGCGATGAACCCGTGCCGATGCGGCCATCTCGGCGACCCCGCGCTCGCCTGCGCCCGCGCGCCGCGCTGCGCGGCGGACTATCAGGCCAAGGTCTCCGGTCCGCTGCTCGACCGCATCGACCTGCATGTCGAGGTCCAGCCCGTCACCGCCGCCGATCTGGTGATGCCGCCGCCTGCCGAAGGATCGGCCGAAGTCGCCGCCCGCGTGGCTACCGCCCGCGCGGTCCAGGCGGCGCGCTATGCCGGCACCGCCACGCGCACCAATGCCGAGGCCGACGGCGAACCGCTGATGGCCGTGGCGACGCCCGACGACGCCGGCCGCAAGCTGCTCGCGCAAGCCGCCGAAGCGATGCGGCTATCCGCGCGCGGCTACACCCGCGTGCTGCGCGTGGCCCGAACGATCGCCGATCTGGCGGGGGCGGAGGGGGTAGGGCGCATCCATGTGGCGGAGGCGCTCAGCTACCGGCGGCAGGCACCGCGGGGGTGAGAGGGTGAGCCTTCGGAGTGCGAAGTTTGGCTGAAGGATTGAGTTAAACGGGTTGGACTGCAAGCGCTCATCACTCGCGATTTGCCCATGAGACCAGTTCTGGAGTGATTGCGAGAGGCCTTCTATCAATAAGCTCGGCCATATTTTTAATTATTGAATAAGAATTATCATTAAAATCAACCATTATGTCGAATGATTCCTTGAGGTTGTAGCGAGCAAGATCGGCTTGTGTCAAAATATCTCGAGCAATATTTGCGCTTTTTGACATTTCAAACAAATCGTCTAAGATAATCTGTATGCCAATCAGTTTTGAGTGGTCTTTTGCGTGTCCTTCTGCGTCTTTAATTGGGTTACCATACTTTTTTGAAATGAAATTTGTCGCTTCGTTAATTGCAGCTTGGATGCTTTTGTTAAGAATTGAAGCGTGCTTTATGCAAATGTCAAATATAAAAGCGCTGTCAATTTCGTGCTTTAGATTACTAAAGTCGATTTCCTGGCCAAGTTCAGAATGCTTTGCGGATAGTTTGTCAAATAAATCCCATTTCTCTTGCCAATTTATTCCGCTCATGCGATTGCGCATTACGCTGCCCATAACGATTTCATGTGTATACACCGAGACGATGCTTTTTAGGCGTTCGATCAGATCGGCGGCCTCTTTTTGTTTATCTTCCCAGAGTTCGGCTTCAAAACCTAATCCCTTGAATTTTTTAAATCGGGCGAGATTAGAGTAGAAGAAGCTGAAAAATGTCATGCCAAATAGCGCTGAACCGGCTGTTAAATTGTTGGCCAACAGAGATTTGAATGTCAGTACGAGGCATGCCGTTCCCACAAAGCCGAAAAGCATTCGTTCCCAGCAATTTACGACAAATGTAAACGATGTGCTCAGCCACTTGGGCATGGATATCTCGCGCGTTGAAGAGTACCACGAAGGGTATAAGGTTTCCAAAGTGCTAGAGCAATTTCACATTGACCGTTGATGTCCAGCGGCATGAATTGCGGGGACAGGAATTACGGGGACAGGGAATTACGGGGACAGTATACCTATTCCCTGTCCCTATTTCCAGCGCTGTTCCGGTCTCGCCCAGCTCCGCAGAGACCCCGGCGTGCGCCGGGGTGACGGTGATTGGAGGCTGCGCATTGCGCGCATATCCGTATCGACGCAGCTTGGTATAAGCCTCCGCGTCTCTGCGCCTCCGCGCGAACCATACACTTCTTCCCTGCCCCCTTCGCGTCTTCGCGCCTCCGCGTGAAACCGGCCAGTCCCCGCGCCGACCGCTCGCCACCCCCTGACTCTCGCCGGTCGCCGCAAAAAACGCTTTCCTACACGCCAATGTTCTGTTTATGTTCTATTTTCAGCTCTCCAACCCCAGGGTGCGGTCGCTCCTGAAAAAACTGCGCGATACTGACAACTTCCTAAACTTCACCCCCATTGCCGCCCGCGTTTCATCGCAAGAACGCTCGCGGCGGCGTGTTGATTTTACACGGCGGTTTTGCACGACCGCGGCCCCTTGCCTCTCCATCCGGACGCTGCTAACACTAAACCATATGGTTCAGTATTCGTCTCTCGCCCTCGATCTCTCCTTCGCCGCGCTGTCGGATGCCACAAGGCGCGGCGTGCTGGAGCAGCTGGCGCGGGCAGAGGCGTCGATCACCAGCCTGGCCGAGCGGTTTCAGATGACGCTCACCGGCATGAAGAAGCATGTCGCCGTGCTCGAACGCGCCGGGCTGGTCGCCACCGAGAAGGTGGGGCGCACGCGGGTTTGCCGGCTGGGGCAGCGCAGTCTTGCGGCCGAGGCCGAATGGATCGCCGCCTGGCACAACCGGTTCGCGGCGCGGTTCGATGCGCTCGACCGCGTACTTGCCGAGATACAACAGGAGGAGGACGAACATGGCCGACCAGACTGACATTCCCGCCGCCGCGCACCGCACGGCCGTGGCGCGCAAGTCCGACCGCGAACTGGAAGTGACGCGGCTGTTCGATGCCCCGCCGCGCATCGTCTTCCGCGCCTGGTCCGAGGCTGCGCTGTTCCGCCGCTGGTGGGTGCCGGAGGGAGTGGGGGTCACGCTGGTCGGCTGCGAAATGGATGTCCGCACCGGCGGCAGCTATCGGCTGGAATTTGCGGCCGCAGAGGGCGCCACCATGGCCTTTTACGGCAAATATCTGGAAGTCGTGCCGGGCGAGCGCATCGTCTGGACCAATGACGAGGGGGAGGAAGGCGCCGTCACCACCGTGACCTTCGAGGACCAGGGCGGCAAGACGCTGGTGACGTTCCATGAGCGTTATCCCACGCCGGAGGCGCTGGAAGAGGCGATGGAAGGCTCGGCGGCGGGGCTGCCGATGCAGCTCGACCAGCTCGCGGCCTTGTTGCCGGCGATCGACGCCTGACGGTAAGCTGGCGGGGCAACCTCCACCCGTCCGCGGCGTTCAGCGGGGATGCAACCATCCCCAAGCGACGCCGCGGACGGCGACGAGGCCCAGCTCCCCGCCGCCGAGGAGGACGAGATCGCCCGCCGCCGCGCTGCGCCCTCGCGCGTCATTCACGAGGCGATACGCCGGCAGGGGGATGAGGAGCTCGACCGGCCGGCGGGCTCGCTGCTCTGGTCGGGGGTGGTGGCGGGGATCGCGATGGCGGCCTCGGTGCTGGGGCGGGCGCTGATCGAAAGCCATCTGCCCGATGCGCCATGGCGGCCGGCGGTGGCGAGTATCGGCTATTCGCTGGGCTTCATGATCGTGATTCTGGGCCGATTGCAGTTGTTTACCGAAAGCACCCTGTCGGCGGTGATCCCGGCTGCGGCCGATCCGACGCCGCGCAACCTGGGGCGGCTGGCGCGGCTATGGGGGGCTGGTGTTCGTGGCGAATATGGGCGGCACGCTGCTGATCGCCTGGCTGGTCTCCGCCGGCTGGTCGGGTACGCCGGAAGCGACGGCGGCGATGCTGGAAACCTCGCGCAGCCTGGCCGAACATAGCGGCTGGGCGGCGGTGCGGGCAGGGGTGCCGGGGGGGTCTGATGGCGGCGGTGGCCTGGTCGCTGCCGGGGGCGCGGCGGCAGGAGTTCTTCGTCGTCCTGTTCTGCACCTATTTCATTTCGCTGGGGGGCTTTGCCCATGTGGTGGCGGGTGCGGTGGAGGCGTGGCTGTTGTGGCTGGCGGGGGAGGCGAGCCTGGGCTGGGTGCTGTTCGGCTTTCTGGCGCCGGCGCTCTTGGGGAATATCCTGGGCGGGTCGGTGCTGTTCGCGCTGCTGGCGCATGCCCAGGTGCGCGAGGAATTGTGAAGGCGCTTGCGGGCGGCGCGCGCTTCGTCTAGCCGTGCCGCCTTCGCTGCCCCTGTGGCGAAATTGGTAGACGCATTCGACTCAAAATCGAACGCCGCAAGGCATGCTGGTTCGAGTCCGGCCAGGGGCACCAGTACATATTGAGAACATTGTAGAAATCCGCGGAAAACGGCGATAAAATCGCGGTTGACGGGGTCTCTCGCCTTGTTCCGCCAAGCCCCGCGAAAAGTGGGCCACCACGCTCAAGGTTCGGATCTGACGATGGGCGGCGCGCGAATCCTGAGGGTGCGGCGGCCTGCGTGGCTACAGCGAGCCTTGCTACTGCGGAGCCGGTGAGTTTCAGGAGCGAACAGTCGAGAACAGGTTCCGGAGACACTCCTTCGGCAGGGCATCGGAAGAAATCTCCGTGGTCCCTCGCAGCGGGTTACACTTATCCGGCAGCACCGTAACCTAACCGTTGCGACCTTCGGTTCCGTACCTTTCTGGACATAGCATCCCGACGAAGATGCGATGAACAAGGGAGGAGAGCATGTCAGACTATACGGCTAAAATGCCGAGGTTGCAGGGCCATCGAGAGCCGCAGCCAGTGCACGCAAGCGGTGCTGGCTGATGTCCGAATTGATTCGGCACTGCTACGTCTGCCGTGCAACGTATCTAGGTTGCTGGGGCCTGGTCGCCGCCTCTTTTTGATCAGAGCACTGTCCAGGCGTGGAGCGATCCACACCCTGAGTGGAGGATGGAGGCCGCTACCTTGCACGGTCGACAGAGCGCCTCTGCCCATGCTGCGCTCTCGGCATCCGTTGCCGCGAGCGCAGATCGCGCCGGTGCCTCGACGAGAGGCTTAAAAGGGAACGCGGTGAAGGCGGCATGCCGTCCGAAGCCGAGGCTGTCCCTGCAACTGTAAGCGGTAAGCGAGATCCACGGGCTTCCTGCTACGGAAGCAGCCACTGGGCCCGCAGGCCCGGGAAGGTGTGTATCGAGCGACGACCCGTGAGCCAGGATACCTGCCGGCGTCTGGTCGCTCTTGCCTTGGTCCAGGGGAGGGCCGCGGCACGGTGTACTCCGTCTGAGCGACGAACGAGCGGCGGGAGCCGCATCGGTCACGCGCGTCGGTCGCCCATGGCGTCCGGCCGGCGCCGTGCGCCGACCGTTTGCATGAACGGCACGCTCCCGCCCGATGTCGACGACGCCGAAGGGGATGAATGATGCATTTTCCGTCCGTTACCCGGTCCGTGGCCGCGCTCGCCGTTGCCGTTGCCGTCGCGATCCCGCCCGCCCATGCACAGGTGCAAAGCGACGACGAGACGCTGGTCGTCACCGGCACCAGCCTGGAGGAGACGCTGCCGCACCAGCGTGCCTGCTATGGCAGCGATCTTGCCGTACTCGCCGAAACCCAGGTCCAAGAAAGCGGCGCGATCGACGTCGCGACGGCGCTGCGCGGCGTACCTGGCCTCTACGTCCAGCCCGGTAGCGGCCCGTTCAGCTATGTCGACGTCTCGCTGCAGGGTTCGCGAACGCAGGATGTGCTGTGGACCGTCGACGGTATCCGCATCAACAACCGCCTCTATGGCAGTACCTCGCCCAACGACACGCTGCCGGCCAGCATGATCGAGCGCATCGAGGTGTTGAAGGGCGGCGAGAGCCTGTTCTATGGCACTCAGGCTGCGGCGGGCGTGATCAATGTCGTCACGCGCGATTTCGCGGACCGGTTCGGGGGCCAGATCGACGCCAGCGTCGACAGCTTCGCGGGTACCAACCTTAGCGGCTATGTGCGCGGCGGATCGGGTCGGCATCAATTCGTCGCCTGGGGCTCATACAATCGCTCCGAAGGCTATCGGCCCTTTAACCGGATGGAGCCGAGCGCGACAGACCGCCTGCGCGGTTACGACCTATGGTCGGTCGGCGGCAAATATCGCTACGATCTCGGCCCAGACTGGCGATTCAACCTCCAGTACATCCATACCGAGGCGAAGCTCGACAATCTCAGCCCCACTCTCACCCGCGAGAGCCGTAACGATCGCAACGAGGAGATCGCCAGCGTCCGGCTCGACTATGTCGGAAACGATGTGGTGAAGCTGTTCCTCAAGGGCTATTTCCATGACTGGAAGACCGCCTATGTCCAGATCCGCAACCCGATCGGCGGCGGCGCGCCGATCGTGGTATATCCTGCCGGCACCTTCTGGGGCTTCAAGGACTATGGCGGCAGCGCGCTGGTGCAGCTGCGGCCGCATCGCGGGCTGGAGTATCTTATCGGCTATGATTTCCAGCAGTTCAGCGGACGCGACGACGTGCTGCGGATCGCCGCTACCAAGGAACGCGTCCATGCCGGCACCTTCCAGATTCGCACCAACGACGAGCTTTCACGCCGCGCGCGTCTTTCGGCCGGACTGCGCTACAATGACGGCAGCGGATCGCGGAAGACGGTGTGGAACGTTTCCGGTCGCATCGAACTGAACGACAGCCTGTTCGTGCAGGCCAATGGCGGCACGTCGTTTCTGCTGCCCAGCGCCTCCCAGCTCTATCAGATCGATCCTTGTTGCGAACTGGGTAATCCGAACCTCAAGCCCGAGGAGAGCCTGAGCATCAATGCCGCCATCGGCGGCACCCTGGCCGGCGGCTTGCTCCACTGGCAGGGCACGGTCTTCGCCCGGCGCATCGATCATCTGATCGACATCGACACGGCCAATCCCGCCTATCCCGACGGCATCTACACGAACTCGGCGTCCCGCGTGAACGTGCGTGGTGCCGAGGTAGTGCTGGGCGCGGTGATCGCCGATGCCTGGCACCTGGACGCGAGCTACACCTATGCCCGCGCGCGTACCGCAGGTTCGTCGCTCCAGAGAGACCGCACCCCCAAGCAGCTGGCGCGCGGTACGGTCGCCTGGCGTCCCCGGGGGCTGCCGGTGGGCGCCAGTGTTTCGGTCAACTGGGTGGGGGACGCCTATGCCACGGCGAGCGGCTTTGGTCGCCGCAACTATGGCAACTACGCGATTGTCGATGCCGGGGTGACCCTCTTTCCCGATGTGGCGCGCCGCCACCGCTTCGGCATCAACGTCGAGAATCTGTTCGACCGCGACTATGCCACGCGCGGCTTCCAGTCGGCGGTGCCGGATAGCGGGGTGGGGCGGTTCCTCTACTTCACCCGCGGCACGCCGCGGACGCTGCGGGTCAGCTACGGCCTGGGTTTCTGACCATGCCCAAGGCGGTCCTCGTCCTACACCGCTGGCTGGGCGTCGTCATCGGCACGGTGATGACGCTCTGGTGCCTGTCGGGGTTCGTGATGCTGTATGTCGACTATCCGCGGCTGACGCCGGCAGAGCAGCTGCGCGGGTTACCGCCCCTGCGGCTGCCCGCCGCGACAGCGCTGGCGCGGATCGACTTGCCCGACGATCTTGCGCTTGCCTCGGCGCGGCTGGAGACCATCGCGGGCCGGACCATCCTGCGCATCGTGTCCGCCACGGTGCCGGAGCGGCGGATCGAGCAGGTGCGATCGAACCCTGGTAGCTATGACGTCGCTACGGGCGCTCTGCTGGCCGCGCTGTCGCCGCCCGACCTCCGCCGGATCGGGTCCGACTATGCGGCGCAGGCCGGCATCGCGAGTGCGACGATGCGGGTAGCCGAAACCGGCATCGATCAGTGGACCGTGCAGACCTATAGCCAGAACCGTCCGCTTGTCCGTGTCGACTATTCCGATCCGGCCGCCACCAGCGTGTACATCGCGGGCCGGAGCGGGGAGGTGGTGCAGCAGACCACGCGGTTCGAGCGCTTCTGGGGCTGGCTCGGCGCGGTCCCGCACTGGCTCTATCCCACGCTGCTGCGGCAGAACGGCGCGCTGTGGAGCCAGGTGGTGATCTGGACCTCGCTGATCGGCTGCTTCCTGACGGTGACCGGCCTCTGGGTCGGGATTGCGCGGTTGCGCCGAAGGAAGGACGGTAGCTTCGGCTCGCCGTACAAGGGGCTGTGGTGGTGGCACCATGTCTTCGGGCTCGCTTTCGGGGTGCTGACGCTCACCTGGGTGGCCAGTGGGCTGTTCTCGATGAACCCCTGGGGCTTTCTCGATAGCCATGCTGGGGGCCTTGAGCGCGCGCGTCTCGCCGGTCCGATGCGCTGGGACGCGCTCCGCACCGCCTTGGCCCGGATCGAGCATCTCCCGGCGGATACGCGGCGGCTGGAAAGTGCCCCGCTGGGGGGACGCCTGTTCCTGCTGGCGGTGAATGGCGCTGGGGTAACGACGCGTTTCGATGCGCAAGGTCGACCCGCGCCGCTGCGGCGTGCCGCGCTCACGGCGGCATTGGAGCCTGGCCCGCGCGTCACCAGCCTAACCCTGCTCACGGACGAGGACGCCTATTACTACGGCCACAGGGCGCCGGCATCGCTGCCGGTATGGCGAGCGGTGCTGGCAGATGGCCAGGCTACGCGGCTCTACATCGATCCGGATACGGGCGTGCTGCTCCGCGCCGTCGATGGCAAGGGCCGAGCCTTTCGCTGGCTACAGGACGGTCTTCACCGGCTCGACCTGCCGGGTCTTCGGTCCCGCCCGCTTCGGGACCTGGTAGTACTGCCGCTGCTTGCGATGGTCACGCTGGTTTGCGCCACCGGCAGCTGGATGGGATTGCGCAAGGCGCGCCGGGATATGCGTCGGCTGTCCCGGCGATGGCGGCGTCGGTTCGAGGGGCGGCGCCGTGCAGGTCACGAAAACAGGCCACGCTCCTCGCGGATCGCGTGAACGAGGCGGTCGAGTTCGTCCGGCGTCTTGAAGAGGGAAAGGGTGACACGCAGCACCGACCCGGACGCAAGCCCCAACGGCATGAAGCCGGCAGGGATTAGCAGCTTCATCACTAGTGCCAGCGCGAGGATCGCCGCCGCGGCGACACGATGAAGGACAACGAGGCGGCGTAACGGCTGCACGCGCTGATCTTAACCTCAGCGTACGGCCTTGCCCCGAGAAGGGCGGCCGCTAGCGATGCGCTCTAGCGAACGGGCGACGGCGCACGAGCGATCCCTCCCAGGGAAAGTCGCCGATAGATTGGCGCACGGAACCGGCCAGCTTCGCCTGCGCGGTGCAGTTCAGGCGGCGGAGCGAGAGGCGTCGTCGATGATGAAACGCCAGCCGCCATCGGCCTGTTTGCGGACCACTTCGATGCCGCCACCGGTCAGCCTTTCCTTGCTGCCATCGGGCTTGGGCAGCGTCATCGTCCAATGATTGGTGGTGATCGCGGTATCGCGATAGACGATGTGGCGGCGATCGTGCAGGTCGATGACCGGCCTGGCAACGAACATGCTTTCGAAATCGGCGCGTAACCCGGCATGGCTGTTCAGGTGCTGGCCCTGCGGATTCACATACACGGCATCGGGCAGATAGAGGTCCAGCATCGCCTCCAGATCGGCGGCGTTGAACCGATCCTGCCAGGCATCATAGAAGCGGTCGAGATCGGTCACCGGCGGAATGCGCTTGCGGCCCGCAGCGATCGCCCGGCCAGCGGGCACGGCAACGCCGGCAGTGACGATGCCGGCGGTCAGCAGACCCAGAAAGGCCGATCGGGTCAGCCCCTGCGCCGCGCCTTCGCCGCAGAGCTGGCGGCGGATGGATGCGATCATGGCGAACTCCTCCCAACATTCATGCGTGGCGGTCAGCAGTACGGCTGCCACGTTGCGCACGCAATTTCCGTTCCGGACAGCCGCCGCCGGTTTCGCAAAGGCGGCGGCGATTGACAGGGAGGGAACCTAGTTATATGCAAATACATATAAATGGGGGATCCCAATGGCGGAGCGTTCTTTTGCGCGGGAAGTGGAGCATTTGCGGCTGGGGGAGGGCGAGGTCTTCTCCGGCGAGGCGATCCTCGCGATCACCAAGGGACTGCTGCAATCGGGCGTTGCTTATGTTGGCGGCTATCAGGGATCGCCGATCTCGCACCTGATCGACGTGCTCGCCGATGCGAAGGACGTGCTCGACGAACTCGGCGTCAATTTCCAGAGCTCCGCCAACGAGTCGACCGCAGCGGCGATGCTCTCGGCATCGGTGATGTATCCGGTGCGCGGCGCCGTTGCCTGGAAGTCCACGGTCGGCACCAATGTCGCGTCCGATGCGCTGTCCAACCTCGCCTCGGGCGGTGTGACTGGCGGTGCGATGGTGATCGTCGGCGAGGATTATGGCGAGGGCTCCTCGATCATGCAGGAGCGCAGCCATGCCTTCGCGATGAAGTCGCAGATGTGGCTGCTCGATCCGCGCCCCGACCATGGCTGCATCGTCGACCTGATCGAGAAGGGGTTCCAGCTTTCCGAGGCGTCGAACACGCCGGTGATGCTGCAGGTGCGCGTCCGCACCTGTCACATGCATGGCAGTTTCCGCTGCAAGGACAATGTGCCGCCGCCGCTCACCGTCGCGCAGGCGCAGAGCCATCCGAAGCGCGACCTGGGCCGCATCGTGCTGCCGCCCGCCGCCTATGCGCATGAGCACGAGAAGATCGCCCGCCGCCTGCCCGCCGCGATCGACTTCGTGCGCGAACACCGGCTGAACGAATGGTTCGGCCCGCAGGAGGCGCCGGTGGGACTGATCCTGCAGGGCGGCATGTACAACAACGTGATCCGCGCGCTGCAATATCTCGGCTTGTCAGACGCCTATGGCAACACGCAGATCCCGCTTTATGTGATGAACGTCACCTATCCCATGATCGACACCGAAGTGGCCGCCTTCGCCCAGGGCAAGGATGCGGTGCTGATGATCGAGGAGGGGCAGCCCGAATATCTGGAACAGGCGCTGCACACGGTGCTGGGCCGCCGCGGCATCGCGACGCGGGTGCGCGGCAAGGACGTGCTGCCGATGGCAGGGGACTATACGGCACAGGCAATCATGACCGGGCTCCAGCGGTTTCTGGAGGACTGTGCGCCCCGATTCCTCGGCAACCGCCCACCCGTGCCCGATGCCGCCCCGGTGCTCGCGCATCCGATGGTCGAAAAGCTCAAGGACGTGGTTCCCAGTCGTCCCCCGGGCCTGTGCACCGGCTGCCCCGAACGGCCGATTTTCGCGGCCATGAAGATGGTCGAGCAGGATCTGGGCGAGCACCATATCGCCGCCGATATCGGGTGCCACCTCTTCTCGATCCTGCCGCCGTTCAACCTGGGCAACACCACCATGGGATATGGCCTCGGTCCGGCGTCGGCGGCGGCGTTCGGTGGCAAGGCGGAGAAGCGGTCGATCGCGGTGATGGGCGATGGCGGCTTCTGGCACAACGGCCTCACCAGCGGCATCGGCAACGCGGTGTACAACAAGCATGACGGCGTGTTCCTGATCGTCGACAATTTCTATTCCTCGGCGACGGGCGGGCAGGACATCCTGTCATCGCGCGCGCAGAACAAGGATCGCGCGACCAACAACCCGATCATCGCTGCGGTGAAGGGCATGGGGGCGAAATGGGTGCGCGAGGTCGACCGGACCTATGACGTGGCGCGGATGCGCGACACGCTGAAGGAGGCGCTGACCACCGAGGCGGAGGGGCCGAAGATCATCATCGCCTCCTCCGAATGCATGCTCAACAAGCAGCGCCGCATCAAGCCGCTGGTGGCGAAGAAGATCCGGAACGGCGAGCGGGTGGTGAAGGAACGCTTCGGCGTCGATGAGGATGTTTGCACCGGCGATCATGCCTGTATCCGCCTGTCCGGCTGCCCGTCGCTGTCGGTGAAGATGCTCGACGATCCGCTGCGCGACGATCCCGTTGCGGCGATCGACAATAGCTGCGTCGGCTGCGGCAATTGCGGCGAGGTTTCCGAGGCGGTGGCGCTGTGCCCCTCCTTCTACCGCGCCGAAGTGGTGCACAATCCTACTCGGCGGGAGCGGATCGCCCATCGCTGGCGGATGGCGGTCATCGGCTTCCTGCAGCGCCGCCGCGCCGGCCGCCGCCTGACACTGGAGGCGGCCGCATGCTGACCCAGGCCCTGCATGTGCCGCTGGTGCCCGGAGGCGCTGCCACCGAACGGCCGATCTCGATCGCCATCGTCGCGATGGGCGGGCAGGGCGGCGGCGTGCTCACCGGATGGATCGTCCGGCTGGCCGAAGATGCCGGCTGGGTGGCACAGTCGACCTCGGTGCCCGGCGTGGCTCAGCGCACCGGGGCGACGATCTATTATGTCGAGATGATGCCCGCCGCCAACGGGCGCAAGCCGATCCTGGCGCAGATGCCGACACCGGGCGATGTCGACATCGTCCTCGCCTCCGAATTCATGGAGGCCGGTCGCTCGATCCTGCGGGGCATCGTCACGCCCGATCGCACGACGCTGATCGCCTCCAGCCACCGTTCGCTGACCATCGGGGAGAAGAGCGCGCCTGGCGACGGCATCGCCGACAGCGGCGCGGTGCTGGAGGCCATTGGCATCACCGCCCGCCGCCAGATCGTGTTCGACATGGACGCACTTGCCGTGCGGAATGGCAGCGTGATTTCCGCCGCGATGTTCGGTGCCCTGGCCGGATCGGGCGCGCTGCCCTTCGACGTTCCAGCCTTCCACGCGGTGATCCAGCAGGAGGGCAAGGGCGTCGCCGCCAGCATCAAGGCATTCGATGCGGCCTATGACCGCACCCTATCGGGACCGCCCGTGGCGGTGGAGCGTGCCGCGCCGGAAGCGGCGGCACCGATCGTGCCGGCCACCTCGCCCGATCCGCGCGCGGTGCGCCTCCTCGCCCGGCTGCACGCCGAGCTACCCGATCCCGTCCGCGCCATCGCCCATGTCGGCCTTGCGAAGGTGGTCGATTACCAGGACGCGCGCTATGGCGACGAATATCTCGACATCCTCGCCGAGGCGGTGGCGCTGGACCAGATGCTGGGCGGCGAGGCGCGCGGGCACGCCTTTTCGATACATGCGGCGAAATATGTCGCCAACGCCATGACCTATGACGATGTGATCCGGGTCGCCGATCTGAAGACCCGAAGCGGCCGCCGTGCCCGTGTCGAGCGGGAAGCGGGGGTGAAGGCGGAGCAGATCCTCACCACCACCGAGTTCATGCACCCGCGGATGGAAGAAGTGGTCGGCACCCTGCCGTTGCGCCTCGGTCGTTGGTTGCAAGGCCAGCGGCGCCTCTATGCCTGGCTCGATCGCCGGGTGAACAAGGGGCGGCGGGTGCGGACCTATTCCGCCCGCTGGTTCCTGGCGCTGTATTTGCTGGGTGGTATGCGTGGCCTGCGGCGCGGATCGCTGCGCCACGCGCAGGAGGTGGCGCATCGCGACGCGTGGCTACGGCAGGCGAGGGACGCGGCGGTGCGCAATTATGACCTGGGCGTCGAGGTGCTGAAGTGCCGGCGGCTGATCAAGGGCTATTCGGATACCCATGCCCGCGGCCTCTCCAAGTTCGATCGCGTCACCACGATGATCCGCCGGATCGAGGCGCGCCCCGATGCCGTGGAGTGGGCGCGGCGCCTGCGCGAGACGGCGGTGAAGGATACCGGCGACGGCAGTCTGGACGGCATGCTCCGGACGATCGAATCTTTCTGCTGACGCTTGGTTCGATTGACCGGCACCTCCGCCGACCGGCATAGCGGCCGGCGGTTCTTGGTGCTGGGAAGGGGGCGACGATGGCGAAAACGGATGCGGGGAGCGAGGCCGTTTCGCAGCCGCCCGAGACGCAGGCAGCGCTGGAGCGCAACCTCTCCTACCTCGTCAATCGCCTGTCGAGTGTCGGCCAGGCAGCGCAGAACCGCCGGCTGGCGGCGTGCGGCGTCAACACGGTGACGCTGCGGACGCTGTCCATCCTCTACATCCAGGATGGGCTGACGGTGAACGAGATCACCGCCCGCGCCTTTGCCGAGCAATCGACGGCGAGCCGCGCGATCGATTCCATGGTCCAGGCCGGGCTTCTGGAACGGCGGATTCCGCCCAACGACCTGCGTCGCCGGGAAATCGGCCTTACCGAGGCCGGCCGGGCGCTGCTCCTGCAATGCTGGCCGCACATGGCGGAGCATAATCGCCGGCTGGTGGACGGGATCGACGACGCCGAGCTGGATACGTGCCGGCGCGTGCTCGCGCGCATGATCGAGAATGTCCGCGCGCAGGGGAACTGACGCGCCGAATCGCGTTCAAAAGCGCGCGCTACGGTCCGCGACCGCTTGACTCCCTCCGCCATATGCCTAGGATATATGCAAATGCATATTTAGGCGTCGCGGCTGTCCAGGCCGTGCGCGATCCGGAGGGGAAGGGCGGTGACCAGCGAAACCACATTTTCAAGGTTCGCGTCGGCGGCCGACGCCTATCGGGACCGGCCGTTCCTGGCGGTGCTGCCGGAAACCGCCTCCGCCTATGGCATCGACGCCGGGGAGATCCGCTACGGCACCATGCTGGATCGGGTTCTGGACTGGCAGGCGCAATTGGCTGCCGCCGGGTTCGGCCACGGCACGCGGGTCGGGTTGCTGCTTCAGAACCGTCCCGTGTTCGTCGAGATCTGGTTTGCGCTCAACAGCCTGGGCGCGTCTGTCGTGCCGATCAACCCGGACCTGCGACGCAGCGAGCTGGAATATGTGATCGGCCATTCGGAAATGGCGGCAGCGTTCGTGCTGCCGGAGCGCCGGGAGGAAGTGACGGCGGCGGCGCGTAGCGTCGGCAATGCGATGGCGGTAACGGTGCCCGGCGAGGCGATCTCGTCGCTCGGCCGTGCGGCTCCTGCCGGGCCTGCGCCCGATGGCGACACCGAGGCGGCGCTGCTCTACACCTCGGGCACGACGGGCAGTCCCAAGGGGTGCGTGCTTACCAACGCCTATTTCCTGCAATCGGGTGACTGGTATCGCGATGTGGGCGGGATGATCGCCTTGCGCCCGGGCGAGGAGCGGATGCTGACGCCGCTGCCCGTGTTCCACATGAACGCGATGGCCGTTTCCGTGCTGGCGATGGTGACGATGGGCGGGTGCCTGATCCTGCTCGATCGCTTCCATCCGCGCAGTTGGTGGCAATCGGTGCGGCAGAGCGGCGCGACGTGCCTGCACTATCTGGGGGTGATGCCGTCGATCCTGATGCAGGCGCCGCCGGCCGAGGAGGATCGCGCGCACAAGGTGCGGTTCGGCTTCGGGGCGGGCGTGCCCGGCATGTTGCACGGGGCGTTCGAGGAACGCTTCGGCTTTCCGCTGATCGAGGCCTGGGCAATGACCGAAACCGGCGGCGGCGGCACGATCTGTGCCTCCCGGGAGCCGCGCAAGATCGGTACGAGCTGCTTCGGGCGGCCTTCGCACGAGGTGGAGATCCGCATCGTCGACGATCGGGGGAACGATGTGGCGGGGGAGGCGCCGGGCGAACTGCTCGTCCGGCGCAGCGGCGACGATCCGCGCAAAGGCTTCTTCCGCGAATATCTGAAGAACCCGAAGGCGACGGAAGAAGCATGGCAGGGCGGCTGGTTCCATACCGGGGACATCGTCGCCCGCGACGCGGACGGCGACCTCCACTTCGTCGACCGCAAGAAGAACGTCATCCGCCGGTCCGGCGAGAATATCGCGGCGGTTGAGGTGGAGACGGTGCTGGCAAGGCATCCGCTGGTCCAGCAAGTGGCGATCGCCGCCACGCCGGACGCGGTGCGCGGCGACGAGGTAGCGGCATTGATCGTCTGCGACCCCGCCCGACGGGACGCGGAGAATGCCGAGGCGATCGTGCGCTGGAGCCTCGACCAGATGGCCTATTACAAGGCGCCGGGCTGGGTGGCCTTCGTCGACGCGCTGCCGCGCACGCCGACCGAGAAGATCCTGCGTGCGGTATTGAAGGACCAGGTGGCGCAGGTGATGGCGAGCGGCGGCTTCGTCGACACCCGCGCGCTGAAGAAGCGCCAGGTCTGATGCGCGCGAGCGTTGCCTATGACGACGTTGTCGTCTGTGCGCCGGTGACGGTGCCCTATCGGCGCTTTTCCGATCGCTCCGCCCATTGGTGGGCGGGGCGCGCGATGCGCGGGCTGGCCGATGCGACCGGGCTGGCCCCAACCGATTTCGACGGCTTCTGCTTCTCCAGTTTCACCTCGGTGCCGGACAGTGCCGTGGGGATGATCCAGCATCTGGGGCTGACGCCGCGTTGGCTGGATCATCTGCCGACCGGCGGGGCGAGCGGCATCATGGCGCTGCGCCGGGCCGCCCGGGCCGTGCAGTGCGGGGATGCCGAGATCGTCGCCTGCGTTGCGGCCGATACCAACCATCTCGACAGCTTCCGACAAGGGCTGGCCAATTTCTCGCGCTTCTCGCGCGACGCCGTCTACCCCTATGGCTTTGGCGGGCCGAACGCGACCTTCGCACTGATCACCGACGCCTATATGCGCCGCCACGGCGTCACCCGCGCCGATTTCGGCCGGTTGTGCGTCGCTCAGCGAGCCAATGCCCGGAGCAACCCATACGCGCTGCAACGCCGTTCGCTGACGCTGGAGGCCTATCTGGCGGCGCGGCCGATCGCCGATCCCGTACATCTCTACGATTGCGTGATGCCGTGCGCGGGGGCCGAGGCGTTCCTGGTCACGACACCGGCGATTGCCGCGCGTCGAGGCCTGCCCGCCGCCCGGGTGCTGTCGACGATCGAGCGCCACAATGCCTTTCCGGCCGATCCGGTGCAGGGGCGCGGCGGCTGGGCGATGGATATCGACGTGCTGTGGCAGGGAGCCGGGATCGGGCCGGGCGATATCGATACCGTGCAGGTCTATGACGATTATCCGGTGATCGTCGCCATGCAGCTGGCGGATCTGGGTTTCTGTGCGCCCGGGGAGATCGCGGCCTTTCTGCGTTCGACCCGGTTCGAGATCGACGGCGACCTGCCGCTCAACACCAATGGCGGCCAGCTTTCGGCGGGGCAGGCCGGGGCGGCGGGGGGCTTCCAGAACGTTACCGAAGGCTTGCGCCAGGTGCTGGGATGCGCGCTCGGCGCGCAGGTGCCGGAGGCGCGGCGGGCGCTCCTTTCCGGCTTCGGCTTGGTCAATTATGATCGCGGCGTATGCACCGGCGCGGCCGTGATCGAGCGCGCGGCATGACCCGGGGCCGGCACTTCCGCCCCGTCCGTGATCCGCTGACCCGGCCGATCGAACGCCAGGTGCCGCCAGGACTGCGCAGCCGCGCGATGCATGCGATGTCCGCACGGGCTGCGCAGGGGCGGTTCGTGCTGCAGCAATGCACCGCGTGTGACGGCGTCACCTATCCGCCGCGCGACATCTGCCCGGTCTGCTGGGGGGAACTCGCCTGGGTGGACCAGGCGCGCGGAGCGACGATCCTCGCCGAAACCACGATCCGCGCATCGACCGACCTGTATTTCCACGATCATCTGCCCTGGCGGATCGGCAGCGTCGCCCTGGACGCAGGGCCGGTGGCGATCGTGCATCTGCACCGCGACCTCGCCGTCGGCGATCGCGCGATGATGCGGCTGCTGCTCGACAAGGGCGGCAATGCGGCGCTGTTCGCGCTGCCCGAACAGGAAAGGGATCCCATGGCCGATCCGCAGTGGCGGGAATTCGTGGTGCCGGTGCGGGACCGCGCCGTGCTGGTGACCGATGGCGACACCGCTTTGGGCAAGGCGGTGGTGCGCGCGCTGGTGGAGGCGGGGGCACACAGCGTCCTCGCCGGCACCTCCGCGCCCGCCGTGCCGGCGCTCGCGGAGGACGATCCGCGCCGTGCGGAGGGCGTGCGGCAGGTGCCGCTGGACCTTTCGGACAGCCAGTCGGTGACGCGCTGCATCGCCCAACTGGGCGGGCCGATCGACATCGTCATCAATAGCGCGCGCTACGTGCGGCCGGGCGGCGTCAGCGCGGGCGGCAGTGTGTTGCACCAGAAGCGGGCTTTGGACGTGGGCGTGCTCGGGCTGTTGCGGCTGGCCGAGGCGGTGGCGCCGATGCTTGCCGGCCGGCCGGCCGGGGCGTTTGTCGACCTGCTGTCGATCCAGGCCCTTGCCGGCGACGCGCGGTTCGCGGGCTTTTCTGCGGCGGAGGCGGCGCGACATTCGCTGCTGCAGAGCTTCCGGCACGAGATGCGGGCGACGGGCGTGCGGGTGATCGCGGTCTTTTGCGGCGCGATCGACGACGAGGATCACCAATCGGTGCCATTCCCGCGCGTCGCCCCGGACCGGCTTGCCCAGGGCGTGCTCGACGCGCTGGCCCAAGGACTGGAGCAGCAGTGCGTCGGCGATGTCGCGCGCGACATGATGGAGCGCTGGCTCGCCGATCCGGCAACCATGATACGGGAGAAGAACCTATGACCGGCGCCGCCGATACGCTCGCTGCCCTGGTCGACGGCCTTGCCGCCGGCGCGATCCGGGTCGTCGACCTCACCAACACGCTGTCGCCGGACTTTCCGGTGATCGTGCTGCCCGCCGAGTTCGGCCAGTGCGCGCCGTTCCGCATGGAGCCGGTGTCGCGCTACGACGCCGATGGCCCGGCCTGGTATTGGAACAACATCTCGATGAACGAGCATACCGGCACGCATTTCGATGCGCCGGCGCACTGGGTGACCGGCCGCGACCTGCCGGAGGGCACGGTCGATCGCGTGGCACCGCGCGACTTCGTCCATCCTGCCGTGGTGGTCGATATTAGCGCTGAGAGCGCAGCGGACGAGGATTTCATCGTCACCCGCGCGGTGCTGGAGGCCTGGGAGGCGCGCCATGGGCGCATTCCGCCGCGCCACTGGGTACTGCTGCGCACCGACTGGTACAAGCGCGTGGGCACGCCCGAATATCTGAACCTGAAGGCGGACGGCGCGCATTCGCCGGGGCCCGACGGCGATGCCATGCGCTTCCTCGTCCATGAGCGGGATTGCGTGGGGCTGGGCGTCGAGACGGTCGGTACCGATGCGGGCCAGGCCTCGCGGTTCGACGAACCGCTGCCGGCGCACAGCATCCTGCACGGCAATGGCCGCTACGGGCTGCAATGCCTGACCCATCTGGACAAGCTGCCCGTGTTCGGCGCGGTGATCGTGGCGACGCCGCTGAAGATCCAGGCGGGATCGGGTAGCCCGTTGCGGGTGATCGCGCTGATGGCGGACCAGGCCGCCTGATGCCTGGCCGGAAATACCAAGTTCGGGGCCGCACGCGCAATACCGCCAGCGTGCGCACGACCCAATGGTGCGGAGACTGTGCCGGATACGGCGCAGCGGAGAGGAGGGCGCGCAGGATGGCCAAGAACGAAGCGACCATCGGCGCGCGATCCGAGCCCGCCCCGTCCGGCCTGCTGGCGGGAACGCTGGGCAGCAGCGACATCATCTTCATGATCCTCGCCTGCGCCGCGCCGATGGGCGTGCTGGCGGGGCTCATCCCGCTTGCGCTGGCCTTTGGCAATGGCGCGGGCACGCCCGGCACGCTGCTCCTCGTCTGCGGGGCGATGCTGTTGTTCGCCGCGGGCTATGTCCGCATGATCCCGCACATCCGCAACGCCGGCGCCTTCTATGCCTATATCGCTGCCAGCCTGAATAAGGAGGCGGGGATCGCCGCCGCCTATATCGCGGTGGCGGCCTATATCTGCGCGGCGACGTCCGTCCTTGGTGCGCTCTGCTTCTTCCTGTCCGATTTCGTGCGGCAGCTGCTCGGCGTTTCGACGCGCTGGGAACTGTGGGCAGTGGCGAGCATCGCGGCGGTCGCCTGGCTCGGCTATCACAAGATCACCATGGCCGCGAAGGTGCTGACAGCGGCGCTGCTGCTCGAGGTCGGCGTGATCCTGGTGCTCGACCTGGCGATCCTGTTCGGCAAGGGCTGGGCGGGGATCAGCTTCGCCAGCTTCACGCCCAGCGCCATCTTCGCACCAGGTCTCGGCATCTCGGTAATCTATGCGATCAACGGCTGTGTCGGCTTCGAGGCGACCGCGATCTATCAGGAAGAAGCGCGAGACCGCGAGCGGACCATCCCGCGCGCCACCTATGGCGCCATCCTCGTCCTGGGCACCTTCTACGTGCTTTCGTCCTGGTGCCTGGTGCTCAGCATTCTGCCGGGAGATGTGAAAGCGGTGGCGGGCGCCGATCCGGGGCGGCTGGTCGCGAGCGCCGGGGAGCGTTATCTGGGCAGCATCGGCCGGGACGTGCTCTCGCTGCTGACCATCACCAGCCTGTTCGCGGCGGTATTGGGCTTCTTCAACAACATCACCCGCTACATCTTCGCGCTGGCGCGGGACGGGCTGGCGCCGGCGCGGCTGGCCCGGGTGCATCCCCGCTACGGCTCGCCCTCGGCCGCCTGTTTCCTGCTGACGGGGGTCCTGTCCCTGGTAGTGGGCGCGTTCGCGGTGGCCGGGCTGGATCCGCTGCTCAACCTGGCGACCAGCCTGTCGTCGATGGGCGCGGTCGGCCTGATGTTGCTGCTCACCACGACGGCGCTGTCGGTGCCGATCTTCTTCGCCCGGCGCGGCGAGGTTTCGTTCGGCAAGACGCTTGCGCCGTTGCTGGGCGGGGTGCTGATCGCGATCGCCACCTATCTGTCGCTGACGAACTATTCGGCGCTGACCGGCACCAAGCTGGCGATCGTCAACGACCTGCCGTTCCTGTTCGTGCCCCTGGCGATCGCCGGGTTCCTGCACGGCCACTATCTGAAGCGGCGGCGACCGGCGCTCTATGCCCGTGTCGGCACCACCCAGGTCGACATCCTGCCCGGCGAGGAAAAGACCGGCGCGATGGCGGCCGCCTGATCGACATTTCCATTCGGAGGACAGGATGACCACCACCGATTACGCGCCGCTGCCCGAAGGCGCCACGCTGCCCAAGGTTCGCCTGCCGCAGGGCTTGTTGCTGCTGGACGGTGCACTGGCCGAGCCGCTCGACCCCGCGCGCCGCATCGAGGTGCGTGATCCCAGCACCGGGCGGACGATAACCAGCATCCCGGCATGCACGCCCGCCGATGTCGATCGGGCGGTCGCGGCCGCGCAGCGCTGCTTCGAAAGCGAGGCCTGGCGCGCGATGCGGCCGCTGGACCGCGGCCGGCTGCTCGAACGGCTGGCGCTGCTGGTGGAGGAACATGCCGACGAGCTGGCGGCGCTGGAATCGCTCGACAGCGGCAAGCTGATCGGCATCACCCGCGCGATCGACCTGCAGTTCACCATCGACGGCCTGCGCTACTTCGCCGGCTGGGCCTCGAAGGCGCCGGGCGAATATATAACGCTGTCGCCGCTGGTGGAGGAAAAGGCGCTCTATCGCGCCTATACCGAGCGGCGGCCGGTGGGCGTCGTCGCCGGCATCACCCCATGGAACTTTCCGATCGGCCAGGCGATCCAGAAGATCGCCCCCGCCATCGCCTTCGGCTGTACGGTCGTGCTCAAGCCGTCCGAGGAAACCTCGCTGACCACGCTGCGGCTGGGCGAACTGATCCTCGAAGCCGGCTTCCCCGCGGGTGCGGTGAACATCGTCACGGGCTATGGCCATGACGTCGGCGCCGCGCTGGTCGAGCATCCGCTGGTCCGCAAGATCGCCTTTACCGGATCGACCGCGACGGGCCAGCGCATCCTCGCCGCCACCGCGAGGACGATGAAGCGGGTGACGCTGGAGTTGGGCGGCAAGTCGCCCACGATCGTGCTCGCCGATGCCGATATGGAACGCGCGATCCCGGGCGCGGCGGCGGCAATCTTTTCCAATTCGGGGCAGATCTGCACGGCGGGCTCGCGCCTGCTGATCGAGGCGCCGGTCTATGACCGGGTGCTGGAGGGGGTGGCGGAAATCGCCGAGACGCTGCGCCTCGGCGGGGCCTTCGATCCGGCGGCTCAGGTAGGGCCGCTGATTTCCGCCGGCCAGCGCGACCGGGTGGCCGGTATCGTGCAGACCGGCATTGCCGACGGCGCGGTTGCGCTGGCTGGCGGCGGTGCCGCGGCAGGCGAGGGCTGGTTCTATCGCCCGACCGTGCTCGCCGGCCTGCGACCCGACATGGCGGTGCTGCGCGAGGAGATTTTCGGCCCCGTAGTCTGCGCCGTGCAGGTCGAAGATCCGGCCGAGCTCATCCCGATCGCCAACGATACGCCCTATGGCCTGGGTGCGAGTATCTGGACCCGCAACCTGGATCGCGCCCATCTGCTCGCCGACCGGATCACGGCCGGCACGGTGTGGCTGAACACGCACAATGTGCTGGATCTGGCGATGCCCTTTGGCGGCAACGGCCTGTCGGGGATCGGTCGCGAGTTCGGAACCGCCGCCGTCCATGCCTTCACCGAGCCGCGCGCGGTGTGCATGCGGCTCGATCCGCAGGCGGCGCTGCGCTGATCGGACAGATCAGAAGCGATCGAGGCGGTAGGGCGCGGGGTCGAGGATCGGCTTCGCGCCCGTGACCAGATCGGCGGCGAGTTCGCCCGCCGCCGGGGCCGTGCCGAAGCCATGGCCCGAAAAACCCGACGCGATCGTGAGGCCCGGTACGGACGGCACGCGCGCGATCACCGGATGCGAATCCGGCGTCACGTCGATCATGCCGGCCCAGCGCTGCGCGATCGTTGCGGCGGCGAAGGCGGGCCAGGCGGTGATCAGGTTGCGCATTGCTTCCTGGATCAGCGCTTCATTGACCGGCGGGTCCATTGTGCGGAAGCGTTCGAACGGCGCCACGGCTTCGCGCCGCCAGCGTCGCCCCAGAGCCAGATAGGCAGCGAAATCGCTGCCAAAGCCGAGCCGGAGATTGTGCCATTGTGCCCGTAGCGTCGATAGATAGTGCAGGCCGATCCGCAGGTGATCGGGCGTGATCGAGGTCTGGAGCGCGCCGCGCTGGGTGATGGTGAAGCCGCCATCCAGCCGCTTGCGGAACGAGAAGTCCGGGCCGCCTACGGCCATGTCGGTGGGGCCTTCCATCGGTGCGGTCCGCAGCACCGAGGCGACCAGCGGCAGCGCCGGCAAGGCGATGCCGAGATTGCCGAGGAACCGCCGCGACCAGATGCCGCCGGCGAGCAAGAGCTGGTCGCAGCGGATCTCGCCGCGTTCAGTTATGACCCCGGAGACGGCGCCGCCGCTGCGCGACACGGCCTGTGCCGCGCAGTGCTCGACGATCACCGCACCCCTGGCCATCGCCGCGCGCGCGATGGCGCTGGCGGCGAGCGTCGGCTCGGCGCGGCCGTCCGAGGGCGTGCAGATGCCGCCGGCCCAGCGTTCGACCCCGCCGGGCACCAAGGTTTCGATCTCGTGCGGGCTGAGCAGGCGCGAATCGAGCCCGAGCTGGCGAACCGACGCGATCCAGGCTTCGTGCGGCGCCATCTCCGCTTCGCTGCGCGCGACATAGAGGATGCCGGCTTGGCGATAGCCGACATCGGCGCCCACCCGCTGGGGCATCTCCGCCCACAGGCGATCCGATTCGGTGGCCAGCGGCACATCCGCGATGCCGCGATTGGTCTTGCGGACCCAGCCGAGATTGCGGGAGGATTGCTCCCCGGCGAGGCGGCCCTTTTCGACCACCGTTACCGGAATGCCGCGCTCGGCGAGCACCAGTGCCGCCGTCAGCCCGACGATGCCGCCGCCGATCACCACGACGGTGGTCGCCGCCGGCAAGGCGGGGGAGGTGGTCACGGGCGAAATGACGGGAGCCATGACGTCGCAGTCGTGCAGAAGAGAGGCGTCGGGTCGGATCAGAGCGTGATGGTGCGCCGCTGCACCTCGGCCTGCGAGGCGCCGCGATAGGCTGTCACATCGATCTCCACCTTGTATTCGGTCGATCCAAGCTGCGGGCAGGTCATGGTGAGCGTGGGGTCGATGCCCCGCATCCGCTCGCCATAGGCGGTCATCACCGTTTCCACGTCTTCGGGGAACTGCACGAACACGCGCGCGGCGACCACGTCTTCCAGCCGGGCAGCCACCGAAGCGAGCGCGGCTTCGATATTGGCGAGCACCTGGCGCGTCTGCTCGGTCAGGTCGGCGGGAATCTGCTTGGTGCGCGGATTGCGGCCGGCGGTGTTCGATACGAAGATCCAGTTGTCGACGGCGACGAGCCGCGAATAGCTGCCATGCTCCTCGAACTTCGATCCGGTCTTCACTTTGACGATGCTGGTCATGCAATGTGCCTGATGATGGGAGGGGTGAGTCAGCGCAGGATCGGTTCGTCCCACAGGGTGAGGTCGACGCCGATCCCGCGGGCGATGGCGTTACGGTAGACGATGGTGCCCCAGGCTACGTCCTCCACCGCCATACCGCCGACCGAGAGGATGATGATCTCGTCTTCGGTACGGCGGCCGGGGGTGGCGCCGGCGACGATCGCGCCCAGATCCTCCAGCGTGGCCGCGTCGATCCGGCCCTGGTCGACCAGATCGAGGAACTGGACGCCCACCGCCGGGATGATGGCGTGAACGGGCTTGGGATTTTCCTCGTGATAGGCCTCATAGAGGCTGCGATTGTCGAGCACCTTGCGGATGTCCGGCGACTCCATGCTCGAGTCGATCGTGCAGGGGGCGGGCATCGATAGGAACGCGCCGGGCTTCACCCAGTCGCGCTTGATCAGCGGGTAAAGCGATGGATCGCCGGTGGCGACGGATGCGCAGAAGGTGGCGATGTCGCTGTCGCGCACGGCCGCCTCGTCGCTGTCCACCACTTCGGTGCGCAGCTGCGGGAAGGTTTCCGCCACCCAGGCGCGGAAGGCAGCGATATTCGCCTGGCCGCGGCCCTTGATCTTCACCGTCTCGAGCGCCGGGCATACCGCCATGAAGGCGGCGAGCGAGGTCCGCGCCATCACGCCCGGCCCGACGATGCCGACGACGCGCGAATCCTTGCGCGCCAGATGCCGCGCGCCGACGCCCGGCACCGCGCCGGTACGATAGGCGGAGAGCAGGTTGGCCGACATCAGCGCCAGCGGCGCGCCGCTATGGGCATCGTTTAGCATGAAGGTAAGGATTGAGCGCGGCAGGCCCTTTTCGCGGTTCGCGATGTTCGAGCCATACCATTTCATGCCCGCCGTGCCGAAGCTGCCGCCCAGATAGGCGGGCATCGCCATGAAACGGCGGTCCGTGGTCGCGGTCGGCATGGTCGGGAAGGGCGAGTGTTCCGGGAACACCACGATCGCGCCGTGCGAGTTGTTGTTCGGCCCGGCCATGCGATAGTCACCGCTGTGAAGTAGCGCGAACATCGCCTCCATCGCATCGACGCAGGCCGGCATGTCGGTCACGCCGGCGCGGACCATGTCGGGTTCCGAAAGATAGATGAAATTGATCTTGGTCGAGCCGGTCATTTCGTCCACATTGCTGGTGCCGCGCGCTGCGATCGGGAGGGGACGTCCCCGCCAGCGCGGCGGCCTCGAGTGCGGGCTCCTTCTCCCGCAGCGCCGGTGCGGCGTGAATTGCAGAGAGGGTTACCGCCGATGCGAAATCGGCCAATCGAAAGGCTGGGGAGAGATGTTGCTGAACGTCGCGAACAATGTGCAGGCCGCCGGAAGCGAGCGCGCGACCATCCGCCTGTTGTTCGTCTCGGCGCTGGTCAATGCGCTGCCCGATGTCCGAACGCGGATGGAGCCGCTGCTGCGCGACCACGGGTTCCTGCTGGCACAGCTGGAGACGCCCTATGCGCGCGCACCCCTCCACCGCTATGTCGCGCTGGTGGAAGAGGCGGCGGAGCGGTTCGACCGGCCGTTCCTTGGACTGGAAATGGGACGCGATTTCGGCCTCGCCGAACTGGGGCCCTTCTATGCGCTGCTCCGCGCCGCCGGCACGCTGCGCGCCGCGTTCAATCTGCTCGCCTTGTTCCAGAGCCGGCTGCAGACGCGGACCTTGTTCGATCATGTCGTCGACGAGGAGGTGACGACCTATAGCTATCGGATCGAGGATCCGGCGATCTGGCCGCGCCGGCAGGATGCCGAATTCACCATGGCGGGACTGACGACCTTGGTGCGCGAGCTCGTGCATGCCAGATGGGCGCCCGAAGCGGTGCATTTCGAACATGCGATCAAGGGGCGCGAGGAGCGGCTGGCGCGCACCTTCCGTGCGCCGGTGCAGGGCGGCAAGGTGGCCAATGAACTCGTCATCCGCAATGCCGATCTCGATCGGCCGTTCCCCAATGCGGTGCCGACCGAGGACACCAAGCTGCGTGCGATCCTGGAGGTCCATCTGCTCGACCTGATCGGCCCCGATCCCGCGCCGACGACGAGTCTGGTCGCGCAGGCCATGGAGTTGATCGAGCGGCGACTGGGGCGGATGCATGTCGATTGCGGGTCGCTGGCGGCGGAGTTCAACCTGTCCGAACGCTCGTTCCGGCGACGGTTGACGGAGGAGGGGACGTCATTCCGCGCCTTGCTCCAGATGGCGCGCCAGGCGCGGGCCTGCACGATGCTGCGCGCCTCCGACCTGCCGATCGCAGAGGCCGCGCAGCAGCTTGGTTACTCGGACACCGCCACCTTCTCTCGCGCGTTCAAGGATTGGACCGGCACGTCGCCGGGCCGCTACGCGAAGGCGATCGAGTAAGGGGGCTGCCGCCTATTGTGCAGGCTTTTGCGAGTTCGGGTACCAGAAGGTCACGTGGCAGGACTCGCATCGCTCATCGAGATCCCCGCCAACTCGGTACAACGCCTGCACATTCCTCGCGTCGATGGCCTGAAGCGCCTTAACCGCCTGCTCCTGGGCGCTGTCGGCATAAAGGTTCCAGGTATCGCGGTCGCGGCGAATCCGGGCCTCGATCTCGGCAGGCGCGAGTTCGCCCAGTCCTGCCTCGGTGCGCGGTGGCGCAGCGTGGCGACCTCCCAGCTTCACCAGGTTGAATGCCTCGATCAGTGCCACCGCGTGGCGGCGGACTGCCTGCCACTCTTCGTCCGTACGCGGCGCACGCTGCTCGGTACCAGCCTTGGTGACATGGACTCCAACTGCATCCCAAACGCCGTCGGCGGACGGATCGACGACGGAATCCATGAGTTCCTTGATACTCACCAGAGTCTTCGGGGCGGCGCCTTCGGCTGGCACGGGCGTCCGGGCTGCGCTCGGCCCCGGTGCGGGCGCGCCCGGTCCGCAGGCGGAGACAAGGCTGGCGGCGGTAAGTGCGAGAAGGCCGAGGGCGAGGTGGGGGCGGGGACGCGTCATGGTCAGAACACCGAAAGCGTGAAGCCGATCCAGCGACCGAGCACGATCACCGTGATCCATAGCAGGAGCGAGAACGCACCGGAAAGTCGGGCTGCCAGCGGCGGCGGCAGGTTATCGTCCCAATCGACGATCCGGCGATAGGCGGTCAGGTGGAAGACCGCCATGTTCAGTCCGGCGGCGAGGATCGCGATCATCTTCGACTGGAACTGCGCATTGTGCGAATAGACGACGGCATTCGATACGAACAGCAGCGAGCCGGTGACGATCGCCAAGGCAAAGGCAGCCCAGGTAAAGGGCAGCAGGTCGACGATCAGCTGCCGCGCGCCGCGCCGGTGCGCGCGGTAACCGAGCAGGCGCAGGTCGACGATGCAGATCGTGCCGAAGACCAGCGTGATCGCCAGCACGTGCAGCGATTCGATCCAGGGGAAAACGGACGTGTTTTCACGGATCGCCCCCGCGAGCGGGGAATCGTAGAGTTTCTGAAAGAACGGTTCCAGGGTCATGGCAGCCCTCTCCAATGGCGTTGTGATCGGGGATCGGGCGGCGTTCAGGTATAGGCGATCCAGCGGCCGCAAAAGACCACAGCGACCCAGACGATCAGCGAGATCCAGGCGGCGGGCTTCACCGCGTGACGCCAGCCAGCATGTTCCAGCGCGAAGGTGGGATCGAGCAGCGGCTTGCGGAAGAACAGGGTCAGGCCGAAGGCGAACAGCACCAGCACCATTTTCGCCCAGAACACGGCGTTGCCTAGCGTTCGTCCGGGCTCCGCGACGATCAAGAGGATTCCCGTGGCGAGCAACACGATCAGGGAGACCCACATCCAGGGCAGATAGCGACGGACCACCCTTGCGGGTGCTTCGTCGGTCGCCAGCACCCCGGCGAGGCGAAGATCGGACACCAGTGCCGATCCGACGACCATCGCGATAGCGAGGAGATGGATGCTCTGTACGGACGGAATGATCCAGCTGATGTCTCTGAGCGCAGTGCTGAACGGCGTGTCGTACAGCCAGGTGCTGAAGCTTTTGATCGACATGCGGCGAGCTCTCCCATGGTTGCGTGGCGGCAATCCGCGGCAGGGCCGGCGCCCGGCACGGTAGGCCATCGATATTGTGGGTTCCCCGAAGGTCGGGCGATGCCTTGCCCCTAGTCACAGAATGTTGCGTGCCGAAACGTTGAAACGGTTCGCAACGGCGACAATGTCGAGACTGAAACCCCAGCAGCGGAAGGGGGGACGTCGCAAAGGCGTTGCGGACGAGCCTGCTTCGATTATGACCTTGGCGATCATGAGCAGTAGCGTCGACGGTTTCCGGCCCGGATCCGCGCCTGTACCCCAATGGCTTGCGGAATCGGATGAAAACGCGCGGCTCCTGGCCGAGGCTGGGGCCGTGCGCGTGGCGATCCGCGGCAAACGTTCGGATAAGCTGTCGCGCCTGTTCGACTTTCTGCTGGAACGGACGATCGCCGGTCGGCCCCCGTCGGAGTTGGAGCTTGCCCGCGAAGCCTTCGCCACCGGCCGCGAAGGCGACGGCGGGCAGGACGCGACGGTGCGGGTCTATGTGCACCGCCTGCGCAAGTCGCTCGACATGTTCTATGCCGACCGGGCCGGGCCACGGATCGCCATTCCCAAGGGCGAATATCGGCTTGTCCTGCACGAGGAGCCGATTGCGGCGGAGGCAGGCGATGCGGTCGGGGATCCGTCGCCCCCGTTCTCCCCGTCCCGATGGCCGTGGAAAATGCTGGTTCCGGCACTGGTTGTGCTGCTCGGGGCGAATCTGCTCGCCTGGATGCTGCTGGCCAGGCCGAGCCCGGCGCGGCCCGAACTGGCGACCACGCGCCTCTGGCAGGCGATCGCGGAGGACAGCCGGCCCATCACCATCGTGCTGGGCGATTACTATCTTTTCGCCGAGTCACCGGCTGCACCCGGCGGCGCACCGGTGGCACCGCGGCTCGTCCGCAACCCGGCGATCAACGCGCGCGAAGACCTCGACATCTATCTGATGGCGCATCCCGACAAGATCGGCCGTACCATCGACATGGACCTGCGATACGTGCCCGCCGGGGCGGTAGCGGCGCTTGGCGAGCTGTTCCGCGCGGTGACCGCATTGCGCGGCGGTGGCGCTGCGGCGCCCAGCCTGATTGCCGCGTCCCAGCTCACGCCGGACATTTTGAAGACGTCGGACGTGGTCTATGTCGGCCAGGTCAGCGGCCTGGGTTCGCTGTTGCGCAACCCCCTGTTCCAGGCGTCACGCTTCAAGGTGGGCAGCACCTATGACGAGCTGATCGATACAGTGTCCAACCGGCTCTATCGGTCCGATGGCGGCATCGTGCAGGCGGACGAACATATTCCGCGGCGTGATTTCGGCTATCTCGCCAGCCTGCCGGGGCCTGCGGGCAATCATCTCGTCATCATCGCTGGGATGCGCGATCCCGCGCTGCTGCAGATGGCGGAAATGGCGGTGGCGCCCGAACGGCTGAGGTCGCTCGACAACCAGGCCGCGCGCTTCCCTGGCGGGTTCGAGGCGCTGTACCAGGTGCGGACGATGGGTACGCTCAACGTCAGCGGCGCGTTGCTCTTGCTGCGGCCGCTCCGCGCCAGCGGCATCTGGGACCAGTCCAACGCCAGCCAGCGCTTCCCCGATGATGCCTATGAAGGGGCGGGCCATGCACGGCATTGAACCTGTCGCCGCCCGTCGCTGGCCGGTTTCGCATTTCCGGCGACCGTTCGCGCAATAAACCACGCCGCAATTTGTCGCCACGATCGGCAGCGTGTGCAAGCCCGTCTCTTCGCGCCCGTGGCGATCCTCCCGTCCGGCCTTTGGCTGGCGCTGGCTGGTGTGGCTGGCGGCATGGTTGATCCCGGTCACTGCGCAAGCCGACACGGTCGACGACTATGTACGTGCGCAGATGGCCCGATACCGGATACCCGGCGTCGCCATTGCCGTGATGCACCGCGGGCAACTGGTGCGGACCCAAGGCTATGGGCTTGCCAATCTCGAGCACGGTGTGCCGGTCCACCCCGACACGCTGTTCAAGAGCGGCGCGTTGGGGATGCAATTCACGGCCGTGGCGACGATGCTGCTGGTCGAAGACGGCATGCTGCGGCTGGATGAGTCGATCCGCACCTATCTGCCCAATGCGCCGCGCAGCTGGGCACCGATCACCATCCGGCAACTGCTCAACCACAGTTCCGGCCTGCCGGCCACGCCGAACGGCGAATTCCGCACTGACTATACCGACGACGAACTGCTTGCGATCCTGTATCGGCAGTCGCTCAATTTTCCCGCCGGTACGCGCTGGCGGTTCAGCTATGTCGATTATGTCGTGCTCGGGTTCATCGTGCGCAAGGCGACCGGCGAGCGCTATCCCGACCTGCTGGCCCGCCGCGTATTCCAGCCCCTGGGGATGCGGACTGCGCAGCAGATCGACGAGCGAGCGGTGATTCCCAACCGGGCGGCCGGCTATGAACTGGGCAGTGGCACCCCGCGCAACGCCGAATGGGTGTCCGCCACGGCAAATTCGACGGCCGACGGTACCCTGTATGTGTCCGCACTCGATCTCGCCGCCTGGGAAGCAGGCGTCGCCCGCCGGGCGCTGCTGCGGCCCGAGAGCTGGGCTGCGATCGGCGCGCAAGCGACTTTGCCCGGCGGAAGTCGGCTGCCCTATGGCTTTGGCTGGTTTCTGGATCGCCGTGCGCAGCAACCGGTGTGGCGGCATAGCGGTAGCTGGCAGGGTTTTCGAACCAGCATTACGCGCTATCTGCGTTCGGAATGGACAGTCGTGGTGCTCGCCAATGGCGATAGCGCCGATGCCGATGCGATCGGCCGCCACCTGGCCGGCCTGATCGATCCCGCGCTCGCAGAGCCGGAGGCGGCCCCCCTGCTGGAGCAGGATGCCGCCGACAATGCGGCGCTGGCATCGATGCTGACCCGCATCGCGGCGGGCACCCAGCCGCATGCGGCGTTCGCCTATCTGGCCGGGCTGGATATCACCGAGCGGCTTGGGGAACAGCGGGGTCTTCTCGAACCGCTCGGGCGCGTACAGGCCGTTGCGGTCTTCGCACGGAAGCGCGAGGGCGGCGAGGAGGAGCTGCGATACCGTGCCCGCTATGCGGACCAGACGATCGACGTGCGCCTGGCGCGAACGGCCGATGGCAGGATCGCCGATCTCGAGCTTGCGCCGGTCGATCGCTGGACGTCCCCCCTCTGACCCATCGGCCGCTCAGGGACCTGTTCGGGAAGGCGATGCCGCGGCGGCACGCAGCGGACGCGCGACGAGGAGCGTGCGGCTCAGCCGCACGCTGCCCGCAAGCTCTACCTTGAACAGGGCTTCGAAGGTGGCCGACGATCCCACCTTGCGCCTGAGCTGTCGCATCTGCGGGATATCACGGACCAGATCGGCCATGGCGCGCACGCCGCCGTCGCCGACGCCGGAAATCACCAGGAGGTGCCGGCCCGATGGACCGGTAATGCTGGCGATATAGCCGTAATCCTCACGGGATTCCTGGCCAGCGGCCTGTTGGCGAACCTGCTGGACGCGCAAGGCATAGCGGTGTCCTGACGCGCGATCGCTCAATTGCGTGCCGGTCGTGTCGAGCGAAAAGCCCGAGGCCCGGTCGATCGGCGCGGCCAGCAGACCCAGTGTGGCCAGCGGGCCGACATAAACGATGTCGTTGGTCTCAAGCATCTGCGCCGTCACCCGCGACGAGGGGATCAGCCGTGCCGGGGCGGCGCCGCCATTGCCGCCTCCGAGCGATGGCAGCAGGCTCCAGGTCGCGATGGCGGTTCCGACCGGCGTATAGCGCAGGTTGAGATCGTACAGCCGGTAGAAGGCATCGGGATGCGTCGTCAGATAGGTGCCGAAATCATCCCGTGAACGGATGTCGGGTTCTAGGACGATCTGTTTGATATCCTTCTGGTTTTCGGTTTCCGCCAGCATGTAGGAATCGCCGATCACCACCAATGGCGTGCTGCCGGGCGGAAGTTCGGCCCAGAAACTGCTGCGCGAGGAGGGGGGCGCCGCGCGCCAGTTTTCCGACGCGTAGGCCCACCAGACCAGGCCGTTGACGACTGCCACCATCGCGACGACGCCGAGCCATTGCTTATGCTTCGGCGCGCGTTTTTCCGGTGGCGCAGGCCGTGGCGGCACGGGCCTCGGCACGTCACGCGGTGCAGACGGTATGAGGACGATCCGATACTCGCCCTTGGGAATGTCCAGCCGCATGCCGCCGCGGCCAGCATAGAACTCGTCGAGCCGCTTGCGCAATCGGTACATCGTCACACGCACCACCGAGTCGGGTGCGTCGATCTGCCCCGGATCGCGGCCGAAGATGGCGAGCGCGATCTCCACTTCCTTGGGCGCGCGATCATCGCGCGACCGTTCGACCAGCAGATCGAAGAGCTGGAGGAACACCGGCGATCGGCCGCCGGTGAGGACGGCGCGAAATTTGACGACTTCGGCGGCGAATGTCTGTTCGTCGTCGCTTTGCTGGGGGGCCGAATCCGTCATCGTTCGCCGCGTTCCATCCACGGATCGGGAGGGGGATAGACGGCGATGATGGTCCTTGCCTCTCTATAATCCGCGCTTTTGGCAATCGTACTGCGATCCAACTCGGCCGCAAGACCGAAAAGTCGCGGTTTTCCGCCAATTGTAACTGTTCAGAACTGTTTAAATTGGGCAACAACCCTAACAAAACCGGACGATAGTGTTACGAAACGGCGTCGTTTCCACCCTTGGTGCGAACGACGTTGGCAGCACGCGATTCTGCCACCTCACCTTCCGGCACGGCCGGGAGAATCGAATGAATGCCCCAAAGAGGGCGCCATCAAGCGCTGCCGGTGACTGCCTCCCGGAAGGGGGAGCCGTGCGGCAGCGCGCAAAGGGAGGATTAGGATGATCCATCGTCCGTCGAAGTTTCGTCGTCGATCGCAACGACCGCGCCTGTTGACGAGCGCATTGTTGCCGTGTGTCGTGTGGATGCCGATTGCTGGCCATGCCCAGACGACAACGGCGCAGGCGCCGGCGGAAACGCCGCCGGCCACTGCAGAAGCAGCGCAGGCGACGGCTGCCACCCCGTCGGCACGGTCCCCGGAGGCGGCAAGCGCCGACGATATCGTCGTCACCGCCAACCGCCAGGCCCAGGCAATCAGCCGGGTGCCGGCCAGCATCGTGGCGAAGAGCCAGATCGAACTCGACAAGCAGGGCGTTCGCTCCATCACCGACATTGCGCGGCTGACCCCCGGTGTGACGTTCGGCCAAACCACCGCCGCCTATGGCACCGGCCAGTCGACCATCGCGATCCGCGGCGTCGATTCCAGCTCGGGCATTCCTACCACCGGCGTCTATATCGACGACACGCCCGTCCAGACGCGCACCGGCGTCAGCCCGTCGCTCAGCAACGCTTATCCGCAAGTGTTCGATCTTGATCGCGTGGAAGTGCTGCGCGGCCCGCAAGGCACGTTGTTCGGCAGCGGCTCGGTGGGTGGGGCGGTGCGCTTCATCTCGCCGGGGCCGGATTATGTGTCGACCAGCCTTTATGGCCGCGCCGAGATTGCGGCGACCGAGAATGGCGCGCCAAGCTATGAAGTCGGCCTCGCGGGCGGCACGCCGATCAAGGAGGATCAGATCGGGCTGCGCGCCAGCATCTGGTATCGCCGCGACGGCGGCTATATCGATCGGTTGGATCGCTTCACCCAAAAAGTGACGCAACGCGACATAAACAGCCAGGAAAGCTTTTCCGCGCGGATCGCGCTGGGCGTTAAGGCAACCGAGACGCTGACGATCACGCCGTCGCTGTTCGTGCAGGACATCAAATATGACGATGGCTCGCGCTACGAGCTGGCGACCTCGGACCCGTCCAGGGCGCGCTACAACCTGAGCCTCAACGTGCTGCCGGAATATCGGAAGGATCGCTTCTTCCTGCCCGCGCTGAAGGCGTCGCTCGATCTGGGCAACATGACACTGGTTTCCGACACGTCTTATTTCACGCGGCGGACGCGCTCGGCCAGCGACGATGCGACCTTGAGCCTTGCGATCTATGCGAACATTCCCGATCGGTTCCTGCCGGCCTTTGCTGACTATACTCCGACCACGCTGAACCACACCAAGCAGAAAGCTTTCACCCAGGAGCTGCGCCTCCAGAACGCGAACACCAGTGCGCGGCTCAACTGGATCGTCGGCCTGTTCTACCAGCATTCGAACGTGTACGATCAATATGGCGGGCAGGATCCGCGGCTGCTGGACGTAGTGAATTTCAACCAGATCCAGAACGGCCAGCCGCCCTATGCCTCGCTGGCGGACAATCCGCAGTTCGGCGTGGGGCTGTATCAGGGCAAATATTCCACCTATCAGCGCAACATCCATGTCGACGACCAGAAGGCCGTCTATGCCCAGGCGGATTATGAGGTCGTCCCCCGCCTGAAGCTGACGGCCGGCGCGCGCTACACGATCGCCGATTATCGCTATGATGGCTTCACCGCCGGGCCGCTGTTCGCCACGGCGGGGAAGAGCGACGTGCTCAAGGTGACGAGCCGGACGGTGACGCCGAAATTCGGCGTTTCGTTCCAGGCGGATAGCCATAACCTGTTCTATGCGACCGCAGCCAAGGGCATTCGCGGCCCGGGGGTGTCGCCGGCAGTGGGCATCAGTTGCGCGGCCGATGCCGCGGCGATTGGCTTCAACCCCTCCGTGTCGAATTCAATCAATCCGGACTCGGTATGGAGCTATGAAGCGGGCAGCAAGAACCGCCTGCTTGGCGGCAAGCTGTTGGTCGATGCCTCGGTCTACCGCGTGAAGTGGAAGAACGTGCAGACGCTGCTGGTGCTGCCGATCTGTCAGCAGCAGGTAATGCTGAATCTGGGCGACGCGCAAGTCGACGGGTTCGACTTTGCGTTGACGGTGCGGCCGGTCACCGGCCTCTCGCTCGGCGCGGCGGTCTCCTACGTCAATGCGCGCTACACCACCGACATCCCGGGTGCGGGCGGCACGATCATCCGCCGTGCGGGAGAGCCGCTGCCCGCCGCGCCCTGGTCGGTGCAGCTGAATGGCGAGTATAGCCGTCCGATCGGTTCGAACGAGCTCTATCTGCGGGGCGACTATGCCTATACCAGCCGCAACGATACCCCGCTCGACCTCAGCTCGCCCTTGGTCGATCCGGCACTGCCGCGCGCGCCTTCGACGACGCTGCTCAACCTGCGCTTCGGCGCGCGCTTGAAGACCGCGAAGAGCGACAGCATCGATGTGAGTCTGTTCGTCAACAATGTGACCAACAGCCATCCGGTGCTGGCGCTGTACCACGACACGCTGGCATCGACCCGCTTCCGCGCCGGCACTTTTCGACCGCGCACCATCGGATTGACGGCGACCTTCCGCCGCTAGCCGTACGAGGGGAGCGAAGACCGCGCCGGGCCGAGAGTCCGGCGCGGTCTTCTGCGGCGGTCGGCGACTGCCTACTGGCGTCAGCCGAAGGCGAGATCGATCCGCTGGGCGTTGCAGGCGAAGCGCGGCATGTAGCGGTGGATGAAGTCGACCTCGACGGCGGTCCTGGCCTGCGGAGTCGCGGCCTGCCCCAGCGCGGCCTGCATCAGCGCCTCGTCGCGTCCGAAGGCGCGAATGCCGTTCAGGTCCGCCCAGAGGATCCATAGCGAGCGCCCATCCGGTGCGATCCAGCCCGGCGCAATCTGCGGCGCATAGGCGCGCGCCTCGGCGTCACCGCCCGGCGTCCAGGCAGTGTCTTCATGCACCTGCCGCCAGGGCCCCCAGGGCGTAGCGCTTACCCAGAAGCCGAAATAGCTGGGCTTGCCGAATTCGGTGCCGTCGGGCGCGCAGCCGATGCCGGCGCTCGTCATCATGTACAGGCCAAGTGCCTGGTTAAAGACCACGCTGGGCAACCAGGATTCGATCACGAGGTCGCCCGGAAACAGGTTTGCCCGGTTGACCCATCCGCGCGGGAAGCGATGGACCACCGCCCGGTCGGCGATGGCGGGGCTCCATTCGGCACTGCCGCCCCGCCGGTGCCCGGCGAAGAAGCGATAGGCGCTGCGATCGAGCAGACGCGTCGTCGGCACGCGGGCGAGCACCAGTTCGTTCATCCGCCCGTCCACACTGCCGTTGACGCTGTAGAGATAGACGAAGCCGTCGCGATTGGCCGCATAGCCGGGCCCCATCTGAACGATCGACAGCAGCGAGAAACAGCCGTCCGGCTCCTCGAAAAAGGCTAGGCGCGCGCGGGACTGTTCGCGCCAGTCCTCCCAGCGCACGGGCGCGGAGCCATCCTGATTGTACCAGCGGCGGCCGCCATCGGGTGAATGGATCAGCTTGGTGCCGGTCCAGTGGCGCGGGCGATCGGCGGCGCGATCGAGCGTGCTGAGAAATTGATAGAGATGGTTGCCGATCGCGACCAGGCCATGGCCGTAATAGGAGGGCGCATCCTCGGCCCGGGCGGCGCGATCGAGCAGGGGATAGCCGGATAGCTCGCGGAATTGCGGTGCCGTGGGTTCCCCCGCGATCGTCCAGAGCCGGCTGACATAGAATGTCTTCGCCGGCTGCGCCCAGCCGGGGCCATCGTTCACGCCGACATATTGGACGCCATTGGCGGCTACGGTGGCCTTGTAGCCATCGCCGATCCCGCCCAGACGCAGAAGCTGGTCGTCGCGCGCGACGATTCCGAGCATGCGGCGAGGCGCAGCGATCGCAGGAGGGCGGGCGGGCATGGCAATGCTCGCCGCCGCGAGGGCTGCACATTGCAGAAGATCGCGACGGCTGGGCATCTTGCCATTCCTGTCCGGAGGGTGGGGTGGGATCAGTGCTTGCCCGGCTGCTTCTTTGCAGGCGCGGGCTTTTCGTTCGGTTTTGGCGCAGCGGCGGCCGTGTCGGGCTTCTCGGCCTCTGTCTTCATCGAAACGGTGCCGTCTGCGTTCACCTTGAACAGCGGATCGACCCTGTCGCAGATATATTCGACGATCTCATATTCGTCGTTCCGCTTGTAGCCATAAGTGAAGGTATAGGGCTCCGCGAGCATCACCGGATCGGTGATGGTGATCTTGTCCTCCAGCATCCCCGGTGCGGTCAGCCGGATCCGTTCGGTGATTTCCATCTGCTTGCTGTGCGGAATTTCGAAGAACTCGGTGTCCTCGCGCACGCCGCGCGTGGTGACGACCAGCGTGTCGCCTTGCCATTTGCCGACCGAATAGCCGTAATAAGAGGGCGAGACTTCCTCGAAGGGCGGCATCGGCTTGTTGAACTTGATGCGGCGGGTCTGGGTGAGGAACTCTGCCAAAACCGTCACTTGGCCGGGCGTCTGCAGGATCTGCAGCGGGAAGATCGCGCCCATGATCATCGGCATCCCCTCCGGCGCGCATTGGGTGCTGGGGTCGACCAGGGGCGTGCCGGCCTTCAGCTTGGCATCGCGCTCGGCGCGCTTGGCCTTCCACTGGCTGGCATAGGGCTCCTTCAGCTTGGGGCCGCCTTCAGGAACGGGAAGTTCGATGAAGGTATTCGCGTCTCCGGCGAAAGGATCGGGATAGAGTTCCCAGGTGCCGCTGATGTTGGGTTCCGCCGCGGCTGGAGCGTTGGGCGTGGTGCCGGTCTGGGCGTGCGCGGTGCCCAGCGGCAGGGCGGCAAGGCCGATCAGCGCCCAGCCGGGCGTTCTGGCGAGCTTCATGCATCTTCTCCTCATCGGAATGGCGGCGCAGCCGTATCGCGCAACGGGAGAGGGTGCGGCCTCCCGTGGCGTGGCGCGTCCGCAGGGGGCGAGGGCCATGCCCCCGCCATCGATCACCAGGCGCTCAGTGTTTTGCCGTCGGGCAGCGTCACGGTCTTGAGCATCCCGCCCGGCTTGCCGTTGCGCAGCGGATAATAGGTGATGCCCACCACATCGCCCGGCTTCACCGTGTTCACCTTCCAGCCGGCCCGGGTCATCATGTTGGTGCTGTTGCATTCGAGCGTGAAACGGGTGCTCGTGCCACCATTCTTCACTTCCAACACGACGAAGGAATGCGGGTTGGTCCAGTGAAATTCGCTGATCGTGCCCTTCGCGTTCAGGATCTTGGTCTGATCGAACATCGCGAAGGAATGGTGCGCCAGTGCTGGCGAACTCGCCGCGCCCAGCGCGACCAGGCCGATGCCGAACGTTGCCACTGCTGCCAGAATCGGTAGGTTTCCACGCTTCCTCATCCACTCCACTCCTTGTGTATTTGCTGATGGCACGTCGCGCCGCGCGGTCGCTTTCCGCCGCCGGCGAGTGCAGTGCCAGGAGGAAAGCCTTTCGCTGACATGTGCGGGGCTTCGGCCCGTTCGTGAAGGCGATTACAGTTGCGAAACCGTTACATAGCGCGGCTAGAAGGCATCGGGACGGATGCGCCGGCTGGCCGTAGCGCCGGCGGGCGAGGGCCTGATTCCCCCGCATTGGCTCCCGCAGCAGTGTTTCAGCGCGCCGCGTTGCGGTTACGCAAGAGGCTTGAACCGTTCGCCACTTGCGGCATCGATTGGCGTGCGAAAGGTTCGGAGTTGGGACGATCGCCTCGACCGCGACGCTTACCGGGTGCCGAGCATCGGGCCGCGCCCTCCTTCCTTCAGAACAGGTTTCCGCCATGCCGCATCGCCGATTCGCCGTTTCAGCGCTGTACCTTATTGTTACCGGCGCTTCTTTCGGGAGCGTCGCCCATGCCCAGACAACGCCCCCGCCCGCACCCCGGCCAGCGCCCGACCCGCAGCCGACAAGCGATGCCGATGTGATCGTCTTCGGGCGCGGCGAGGCGAAGATCGGCACCGCGCAGGCGGCGAGCGAGGGCACGGTGGCGGGATCGGACCTGCTGATCCGCCCGCTGCTGCGCGTCGCTGAACTGCTGGAGGCGGTGCCTGGCATGATCGCGGCGCAGCATTCCGGCAGCGGCAAGGCGAACCAGTATTTCCTGCGGGGCTTCAACCTCGATCACGGCAGCGATTTCACAACCTATATCGACGATGTGCAGATGAACCTGCGCACCCATGGCCATGGTCAGGGCTATCTCGATCTGAACGGGCTGATCCCGGAAATCGTCGCGCGGGAGGATTATCGCAAGGGGCCGTACCGCGCCGATGGCGGCGACTTCGCAATGGCCGGTGCCGCCTATATGCAGACGATCGCGCGCTACGACCGGCCCTGGATTGCGGTCGAAGGCGGCAGCTATGGCTGGCGGCGGCTCGCGGCCGGCGGCTCGATGAAGCTGGGCGCGGGGGAACTGACGCTGGTCGGCCAGGGCAAGCAGTATGACGGACCCTGGCGGCTGCCCGAGCATCTGCGCCATCTTTCCGGCTTCGCCAAATATGCGGTGCCGACCGGCCTTGGCGCGCTGGAGGTGACGCTGCACGGCTATCGCGGCACCTGGCGGCCTACGGAGCAGATCCCCGAGGCGATCATCGGGACGTCGATCTGCCCCGATCGCTATTGCGCGCCCGATCCCAGCGCACGCGGGCAGACGACGCGCTTTGTCGGCAATGTCCGGTTGCAGGGGGACAGCTACCGCCTGAATGCCTATGGCCAATATTATGACTGGTCGATGTACTCCAACCCGACCTTCGCCAAGCTCGACCCCAACGCACCGGATTACGCCCAGAGCGCGCAGATCTTCCAGTTCGACAAACGCTGGATCTTCGGACTGAAGGGAGAAAAGACGTGGCAACTCGAAGATACGTTGCACGTCGTCGCCGGTACCGAAAACCGCTTCGACGACATTGCCAATGTCGGCGTCTATCGCACTGATGTTCGCAGGTTCGTGGCGAGCTTGGGCGCCTATCGGGTTCGGGAAGCATCGGCGGCGGGCTATGGCGAGCTGATCTGGAAGCCGATGCGCGGTCTGCGCCTAAGCGGGGGGCTGCGCGGGGATTACTATGCCTATGATGTACATGCCCGCGACGCACCCGCCCAGGCGCTGGGCCAGGGTAGCGGCGATCAGGCGATCCTCTCGCCCAAGGCCGGCATCGCCTATGAAGTCGCTCCCTTCCTGGAGGTCTATGGCAACTGGGGCCGCGGCTTCCATTCGAACGATGTGCGCGGGGCGGTTTCCGAGGCGCGGGTGCCCGTGCTGTCGCGCGGCAGCGGCAAGGAAGTGGGCGCGCGGTTCCAGCGGCCGCATTTCAGCCTGACCGCCACCTATTGGTGGCTCGACCTGCGTAGCGAACTGCGCTTCGTGGGGGATTCGAACACGGTGGAGCCGACCGGGGCATCGCGCCGTCATGGCTATGAACTGGTCGGCTTCTGGCGGCCCTGGTACTGGCTGGCGATCGATGCGAACTATACCGCCAGCCACGCGCGCTATGCGAACGGCGCCTATATTCCCAACGCTTTCGAGAATGCCGCGCAGATTGGCGTTTCCGCCGTTTCCCGCCGGTTCGATGCCAGCATCCGCCTGCGCCATCTCGGCCCCTATCCGCTGCTCGACGATAACAGCGTGCGCGACAAGGGCAGCAGCGTCGTCAACCTGCGCGCCGCCTGGAAGCCGGGACGGGTGCAGGTCTATGCCGAACTGCTCAACCTGTTCGATAGCGGCGACAAGGACATCGCCTATTATTACAAATATTTCGTCCCGGCGGTGATGGCGTCGCCGGCGCAGGGGCGCCTGAGCCGCGTGGTGGAGCCGCGCACGCTGCGGGCGGGCGTGAAGGTAGAATTCTGAGCGGGTGGCGGAGCGGCGTTGGCCCGATGCGATGCGAACCTGGCCCGCACGCATGTCGGGCCGGCGGCGCGCGCGGTCGTGATCGCACGCTGCCCAGGACTTCCGCAGCCTGTTGAGCGCGCCCGATCGCCGCTATCGTGCGCTCAATTTCTGATCCCCCGAACCCCCTTGTGCACCGACGCCTTATATTTTAGGCTTAAAACAAATAGAGGAGGTGCCGATGCGCGTCGTGTGTCTGGGCGGCGGACCTGCCGGGCTGTATTTCGCGATCTCGATGAAGCTGCGCGATCCCTCGCACGAGGTGCTGGTCGTGGAGCGCAACAAAGCCGGGGACACCTTCGGCTGGGGCGTGGTGTTTTCGGACCAGACCCTTACCAACCTGCGCGCCAACGATCCGGTGAGCGCCGCCGCGGTCGAAGCGGAATTCGCGCATTGGGACGATATCGAGGTGGTCGTGGGCGACCATGTCGAGCGCTCCGGCGGGCACGGCTTCATTGGCATCGGGCGCAAGCGGCTGCTCAACATCCTGCAGGACCGCGCCCGCGAACTGGGCGTGCGGCTGGCGTTCGAGACGGACTTCGACGCTGACCTGTCGAAATGGGCCGAGTACGACCTGATCGTCGCCGCGGACGGCGTCAACAGTCGCATCCGCACCGCCTATGAGGAAAAGTTTGACGTCGACATCGACGTGCGCGCCAACAAGTTCATCTGGCTCGGCACGCCGCGCCTGTTCGAAGCGTTCGCGTTCCTGTTCGAGAAGACCGAGGCAGGTTGGATCTGGGCGCACGCCTATCGCTTCGACGAGACGCGCTCCACCTTCATCGTCGAATGTTCGGAGGCGACGTGGCGCGGTCTGGGCTTCGACACGATGGAGCAGGCCGATGCGATCGCCGCCTGCGAGCGCATCTTCGCCCGCCACCTGAACGGCGAGCCGCTGCTGACCAACGCGGCGCATCTGCGCGGCTCGGCGGCGTGGATCAATTTCCGTCGCATCCTGTGCGGCAGATGGTCGTTCGACAATGTCGTGCTGCTGGGCGATGCCGCGCACACCGCCCATTTCTCGATTGGTTCGGGGACGAAGCTGGCGCTCGAGGATGCGATCAAGCTCGCCGAGGTGATGAGCCGGCCGCATGTCGCCAAGGATCGGGCGGGCATGGCCGCCGCCCTTGCCGAATATCGTGACGAGCGGCATCTCGAGGTGCTGAAGATCCAGAATTCGGCGCGCAACTCGACCGAATGGTTCGAAACGCTCGACCGCTATCTCGATTTCGATCCCAAGCAGTTCGCCTACTCGCTGCTCACCCGGTCGCAGCGGGTGAGCCACGAGAATCTGCGCCTGCGCGATCCCGAATGGCTGCGGGGGATCGAGCAATGGTTCGCGGCGCGGGCAGGGGGCGAGGCGGCGGTGCCACCGATGTTCGCGCCTTATCGCCTGTGCGATCTGACGCTGCCCAACCGTATCGTCGTGTCCCCGGTCCTCACCTATGCCACCGGGCCGGACGGCGTGCCGGGCGATTTCCATCTCGTCCATTACGGCGCCCGCGCGCTGGGCGGCGCCGGGCTGATCGTGACCGAGATGACCGCCGTCGCGCCCGAAGGGCGAATCACGCCGGCGTGTCCGGGCCTTTGGAACGATGCGCAGGTAAAGGCATGGCGGCGGATCACCGATTTCGCCCATGCGCAAGGCATGGCCAAGCTGTGCGTCCAGCTTGGCCATGCCGGCCCGCGCGGCGCGACCTTGCCCGGATCGCTTCAGGCCGATCGCCCGCTTCCCGAAGGCGGCTGGCCGCTGCTCGCCGCGTCGGACAAGCCCTATCGCGCCGAAAGCCAGCGGCCCGCCGCGATGACGCGTGCCGACATGGACAAGGTGCGTGACGATTTCGTCGCCGCCGCCGGCCGCGTGGCCGAGGCGGGATTCGACATGATCGAAATACAGGCGGGGCATGGCTTCCTGCTGTCCTCGTTCATCACCCCGCTGCTGAACGCGCGCACCGACGACTATGGCGGCAGCCTGGAAAACCGGCTGCGCTTCCCGCTGGAGGTGGTGCGCGCGGTGCGGGCCGCCTGGGGGGAGGCGCGGCCGCTCGCAGTGCGCATTTCCGCCAATGACTGGGCGGGCGAGGCGGGCGTCACCCCGGCCGAGGCCGTGGAGATCGCGGCGGCGCTGCGCGAAGCGGGCGCGGACCTGATCGACGTGTCGGCAGGCGAGACCGCCCCCCATGCGCGGCCGGTCTATGGCCGGATGTTCCAAACGCCCTTCTCCGACCGCATCCGCAACGAGCTGGACTGCCCGACCATGGCGGTCGGCAACATCTTTGAGGCGGATCACGTCAACAGCATCCTGGCGGCCGGGCGGGCCGATCTCGTGGCCTTGGGACGGCCGCACCTCGCGAATCCCAACTGGACTCTCCACGCCGCGGCTGCCGCGGGGCACCAACTGCAGGTGCTGCCGGTCTATGCTCTGGGGCAAGCGCAGCTTATGCGGACGTTGCAACGCCAGTCGGAGACTGCGTGACGGCGCTCATGGAGATTGATGCTGTTGATGGACCATATTCGCGAGAAGCATGACGGAGCGCTTGCCGGGCAGATGGACATCAAGGTTCTGCTGCGACTCCTGAGTTGTTCGATGACGATCGAGAAGCGGCTGCGGCGCCGCTTCATCGAGCAGTTCGATACCACCCTGCCGCGCTTCGACGTGCTGGCGGCGCTGGAGCGACATCGCGAGGGGATCACCATGGGCGAACTGTCCCGATCGCTGCTGGTGTCGAACGGCAACGTCACCGCGGTGGTGCGGCAGCTGGTGTCCGACGGGCTGGTCCGGAACGACCCCGCGCCGGAAGACCGCCGTCGCTCGATCGTGGCGCTGACGCCGCAGGGGCGCCTGCATTTCGGGGAGTTGGCCGCCGCGCATCACGGGTGGATCCGATCGATGTTCGAGGGCGTGGCCGAAGACAAGCTGGTCGCGCTCTACGATCTGCTGGCGATCCTCAAGCAGTCGCTGGGATCTGAGGGAGAGGATAGCGAATGACGTTCCGTTCGACGCAGCAGGTTCGATTTGCGCATATCGATCACGCGGGCATCGTGTTCTACCCCCGCTATTTCGAAATGCTGAACGCCGCGATGGAGGACTATTTCGCCTATGTCGTCGGCGTCAGTTTCGCCGAGATGCATGGCGAGCGCGGCGTGGGCGTGCCGACGGTCCGGCTGGAAACGGATTTCGTCGCCCCGAGCCGGTTGGGCGACCTGCTCGATTTCCTGATCACGCCGGTGCGGGTCGGTCGCAGCTCGGCCCATGTCTCAATCCAGGTCGAGTGCGGCGGGGAGCTTCGCTTCCGCGCGTCGGTGGTGCTGGTGTGCATGGACCTGAAGGAGAGCCGCGCGGTCGAATGGCCGGCGGACATGCGTCCCATGGCGATCGGTGCCGCGGCCTGACGCCGCGGCGTTCCCGCAATCGATAGGGTCCGACCGAAGGCGAGACGCCCCCGATCCGTCCGGGGTCGAGGGCGATGCGCGCGAGGCTTGAGAGGCGTGGTTACCCCGCCACGACAGGGTGGCGGAGCTTGCCGATGCCGATGACTTCACCTTCGATCACGTCGCCGGGCCAAACCCATTCCTGCGGCGAACGTCCGGCGCCCACGCCTTCGGGCGTGCCGGTGGCGATGATGTCGCCGGGCTCCAGGGTGATGGCCTGGCTGATATCGGCGATCAGTTCATCCACCTTGAACAGCATGTGGCTGGTGTTGTTGCGTTGCTTTTCGACCCCGTTGACGGTCAGCCACAGCTCGAGCGTCTGCGGATCGGGGATTTCGTCTGCCGTGACGATGCACGGACCCATCGGGCAATAGCTGTCCTGCCCCTTGGAGTAGATCCACTGGCCGCCCCGGCGGCAGTCGCGCGCGCTCATGTCGATCAGCGTGGTATAGCCGAAGACATGCTTGAGCGCGTCCGGACGGGTCACGCCCTTTGCGGTCGTGCCGATGATCGCGCCGAGTTCGATCTCCCAGTCGAGCTGCTGCGTGATTTCGGCGCGATGGACGATCGGCTCACCTGGCGCGATCACGCTGGTCGGCGGCTTGGAGAAGATCACCGGCTTCTTGGGCAGGTCGGGCGAGGTATCGAGCGCCGCCGCGCTTTCCGCCACATGGTCGATATAATTGAGGCCGATGCCGAAGACGTTCTTGCGCGGCCGCGGAATCGGCGCGAGCAGCTTGACGTTCGCCAGCGGGCGCGCGCCATCGACCGGCCAGCGACCCTTGGCTTCTTCGAGCAGCAGCTTCAGCTCGGCGACGGCAACCGGGCCCAGATCGATGAAGTCGAGCATGCGCGAGGGCAGCGGCACGCCCGTGCGCGCGCCGAGCTTCTCGACGTCTACGACGAGTCCGTCGACGAGGACGCCCAGACGGCCTTCGGCTTCGACATGGGCGCGATACGTGACAAGACGCATGGAATTCCTTTCAAGAGGGAAGGGCGATCAGGACAGGACCGGCTGGTGACCGCCATTGTCGGCATAGGCTTCCGCCCGGTAGAGATTGAGCGCCCGCATCGCTGGCAGATCGTGGAACGAGAACAGGCAGGCATCCTCGCTGGCGGATCCGTTGACATGTTCGTGCCACATCCAGGAGGGCACGACGAAGATGTCACGCTCCTTCCAGTCGAAGCGTTTGCCGCCGATGATCGAGTGGCCGGCGCCCTTGGCGCACTGGTAAACGAAGCTGCCCACCTCGCGATGGGCCTTGGTATGCTCGCCGGGGCGCAGCAACTGGATCGACGCACCCATGGTCGACATGGGCGGTCCCCCATCGAACGGGTTCACATAGTTCATGTGGATGCCGTCGAACGGCGAGCCGTCGCTAGCGCGCGCATAGCGGAGCAGCGCCTCGTAGGTCGGCTCCCACGCATATTTCAGCAGCGGGGAATAGCGCTTCGACCAGCTTTCGCCGGCAGGGAGAAGCGCGGCGTTGCCCCAGGTCGCGGCGGAATCATCTACCGGGTAGCCCACTGCCTGGTTCAGGTCCGGATGGACCTCGTAGAAATTGGCTTCCAGCGCGTTCATCAGCGGGATGTCGAGCCCGTCCTGCCAGATGCACACCGTGCCATCCTCCGACACGCCATGTTCGTGCCAGGTGCCGTTCGGCGTCAGGACGAAGTCGTTGCGGCCCAGCGTCACCTTGTGGCCGTCGACATTGGTGAACGCGCCCGCGCCCTCCATGATGAAGCGTAGCGCTGATGCAGAGTGGCGATGGGCGGAGGCGAGTTCTCCCGGTCCCATCACCTGCAAGCCGGTATAAAGCCAGCCCACGGCTGCCGAAACATCGCGCCGACCGGGATTGGCGAGGTAGACGACGCGACGCCCCGCCTTTTCGGGACTGACCAGTTCGAGCGCCCGCAGAACATGGCTACGAAGGCGGTCATATTGCCACACCACAGGCACGGAATCGGACTTGGGCTCCCACGGTTCGATCTTGTTGGCGACCGTCCAGAGCGCCCCGGCATGCTGCCGTTCGAGATCGTGATAAAAATCAACCAGTTCCGCCGTGTCGCGGACATTCGCGCGGCCGGCGACATCCTCGCGGTACGCGTCGTAGCTTTCCGTCGCCATGCCCGTTCTCCTCGCCCCCTGCAATTAGTTCAGGCTTAAAATATATTGTCAGCGGTTGTCAATCGGGCTAGGGGAAAGCGCGCATCTGCAAGGATATCGCCATGCTGAACCTCCCCCGCTTCAAGGCGGCCGCCGTGCAGGCCGCGCCCGTGTTCCTCGATGCCGCGGCGACAGTGGACAAGGTCGTAAGCCTGATCCGCGAGGCGGCTGCGAACGGTGCCGAACTGGTCGCTTTTCCCGAGGTGTTCGTCGCCGGCTACCCCTATTGGAGCTGGATCACCGATCCGGTGGCGGGCAGCCCGTGGTTCGAGAAGCTGGTCCGCGCCTCGATCCTGATGCCGGGGCCGGAGATTGACCGGATCTGCACCGCCGCGCGCGAGGTGGGGGTGCATGTCGTCGTTGGGGTGAACGAGCGCAGCCCCGTGTCGGTCGGCACACTCTACAACACCTTGGTGTTCATCGGTCCCGACGGCACGGTCCTCGGCAAGCATCGTAAGCTGGTGCCTACCTGGGCGGAGAAGATGACCTGGGCCCATGGCGACGGATCGACGCTGAAGGTCTATAACACCGCGATCGGGCCGCTCGGCGGGCTCGCATGCGGCGAGAACACCAACACGCTCGCGCGGTTCAGTCTTCTCGCGCAAGGCGAGCTCGTGCATGTCGCCAGCTACATTGCCCTGCCGGTGGCGCCCCCCGATTACGACATGGCCGAGGCGATCAAGGTCCGCGCGGCGGCGCACAGCTTCGAGGGCAAACTGTTCACCATCGTTTCGTGCTCGACCGTTTCAGAAGAGATCATCACCGCGATGGAAACGCTCGTCCACGACGCTCGTTCGCGGCTCGAACGCAAGAACAGCGCCTTTTCCGGCATTCTGGGCCCCGATGGGCGAACTGTCGGTGCACCGCTGATCGACGAGGAAGGCATCGTCTATGCCGATATCGACTTGTCTCGCTGCATCCAGCCCAAGCAGATGCACGACATCATCGGCCATTATAACCGTTTCGACGTGTTCGATCTTCGCGTGAACGCCGTGCCGCAACAGCCCGTCCGGATTGAGACGGCGCCGCTGCCCTCGATCGAGCCCGAGCCGGCCGACGACGCCCAATCCTGATCTCCAGAACCAGTCCCGAGAGGATGAACATGACTGCTCGCAGCTATCGCATCGGCCAGATCGTGCCGTCATCGAACACGACCATGGAAACGGAAATTCCCGCGATGCTGCGCGCCCGGGAGAGCGTGTTGCCGGAGCGCTTCACCTTCCATTCCAGCCGGATGCGGATGAAGAAGGTAGTCAAGGAAGAGCTGGAAGCGATGGACCGCGACAGCGACCGCTGCGCCATCGAGCTCTCCGATGCGCGGGTCGATGTGCTGGGCTATGCCTGTCTAGTCGCGATCATGAGCATGGGGCCGGGCTATCACCGCGAGTCCGAGCAACGGCTCCATGCCCGCACGGTGGAGAACAACGCCGCTGCGCCGGTGGTGACGAGCGCGGGTGCGCTGGTCGATGGCCTAAAGCGCTTGGGCGCGAAGAAGATTTCGGTGATCTGTCCCTATATGAAGCCGCTGACCCAGCTGGTCGTCGACTATATCGAGAATGAGGGGATCACGGTGCACGATTTCACTGCCCTGGAAATTCCCGACAATCTGGAAGTCGGGCGGCACGATCCGGAGCGGCTGCTGGAAATCTACAAGAGCGTCGATCGGACCGGCATCGATGCGTTCGTCGCATCGGCCTGTGTGCAGATGCCGTCGCTGCCAATCATCCAGCGGCTGGAAGATGCGATCGGCATTCCGGTGGTATCGGCGGCGGTTTGCACCACCCACCAGATGCTCCATCGCCTGGGGCTGGAGCGGCGCGTGCCCAATGCCGGAGCGCTGCTCGGCGGCGGCTACTGACGAAAGCGTCGTGCTTGTATTCCCACCGGATCCTGTATGGCTTGTTCAAATATTCCGGATCCTCGATCGTCACATCCAGCCGCAGCGATAAGCGGCTGAATTTCGGTGCGCAACCGGCTGCCGGTTTCGAGCTGGAGGAGTATCTGGACGACGGATCGCCGCAACGCCTGCCGCGCGGGGTGGTGAGCCGTCCGCGCCAGATTGGCGTGCAATCGCGGTTGGCGGGGTCTCTCGCCTTGTTTCGCCAAGCCCCGCGAAAAACGGGCCACGAATCGGCGGACCACGAACCCCGCAGGAGTCGTGGCCCACCATGCTAACCGTCGTCGAAAATCCGTGCGCTGAAGCCCCGCGATCGCCCGTTCAAGGTGTCGGACGGCGACGGCCTGTATCTACTCTTGCCGCCAGGACTGCCGACGCCTCACCACGCGCTAGGACCGCATTGCCGCCATCTTCCCGTCCCAGCCCTAGTTTCGATTTTGGTAGGTCCGATTATTATCGATCCCGAGGATCTGCAGAAGGGAGCTGGAGGCGGTCTGAAGACTTGCCAGCTCTATCGTGTCAGAAGGGGTAACGCGCGGGAGAGGAGGTTGCCGTCATCCACTGCCACTGGGTGATGTGGACTCACATTCGAAGTGCAAGGGATGTTGCGCCCATGCCTCGGCGGGTGTTCTGAAGTCGAGGCATTTGCGGGGCGTGTTGTTGTATCTGGCGGCGAT
>NZ_JBQUYV010000010.1:0-134785 GCF_056314185.1 Sphingomonas sp. DMC8
GCTTCAAGCATCATCGTCAGTTCCTGAAGTTCTGCGGTCTCGATCTCGCAACGTGTCAGTCAGGCACGTTCCGCGGCTGCACCAAGCTGTCCAAGTACGGCAACGCGCGCCTGCGCCGGACCTTCTGGATGGCTGCTCAGGTCGCCGCGCGTCAGCGCGACAACAGCTTCCGCGACAAGCTCGGACGGTACACTGCCGGGCACGCGGACGACGCCGACCGTCGCCGCAAGGCGATGACGGCGCTCACCGCCAAGATGGCGCGTGTGGCTCACGCCGTCGTCAAGACGGGGACAGAGTACCGGCCGTTCCTCGAACGGTCGGATGTCAGGTGGAAGGACCCCTCTCTGCAAGTGCCGTGAGGGCGCTCGTCGAGCGACCCTGTAGATAATGTTCGGGCCTTCCACCTGGGTGCGTATCTCGTTTTAAGGATGGTGGGGACCACGGCCGCTTCGGCGCTGCTGGATCCTGTGTTTGCTATGGCAGGGAGCGATCCCGTTGACGGTGGGAGCCATCTGGCTCAGATTGCATGCCGCGCCGATGGTTGTCGGCGCATGGATATCTGCTGGCCAAAACCCGGCGCTGCTTCCTGACATAGGACGGCACCGAATTTGCCGAACATTACAGGCTCGCCGAGCAGATCGGCATCCGAACCTTCTTCTGCGACCCACATCCCCCTTGGCAAAAGGGCGGCGTCGAAAACGCTATCGGACGCCTGCGACGCTACCTGCCGCGCAGAACCAATCTCGACGACCTCGGCGCCGATCAGTTCGCCGCCATCGCCGCCAGATACAACAACACGCCCCGCAAATGCCTCGACTTCAGAACACCCGCCGAGGCATGGGCGCAACATCCGTTGCACTTCGAATGTGAGTCCACATCCCGGCTTCCGCCGGAATGACGGAGGGAAGCGGGATGCGTCGCCACCCATCCACCTTGGTGTCAGCCGTCGGCGGCCAGTGCCTCGGCCAGCGAATCGCGGATCGCCTGCAACTCGCTCGCCCGGCCACGGCCGCGCGCGGCCTTCTCCGCGGCCAGCAGGCGCTGGACGCCGCGGATCGTATAGCCTTCGTTGCTCAGCAGATGGTGGATGCGGCGGACCAGCGCGACATCGTCCGGGCGATAATAGCGCCGGTTGCCCGCGCGGGTGAGCGGTTTCAGCTGCGGAAACCGCGTCTCCCAATAACGCAGGATGTGCTGGGGGCGGCCGATCTCTTCGGCCAATTCGCCAATAGTGCGCAAAGCGCCAGCGGCCTTCTCGGTCGCCGGCACGATGCTATCAGCCCGCAGCGACGATGCGATCGCGCATCATCTGGCTGGCACGGAAGGTGAGAACGCGGCGCGGTGCAATCGGCACTTCGACGCCGGTCTTGGGATTGCGGCCGATACGCTCGCCCTTGTCGCGCAGAATGAAGCTGCCGAAGCCGGAAATCTTCACATTCTCGCCGCGGGCAAGTGCTTCGCACATATGCTGGAGGATCTGTTCGACCAAGCGCGCCGCGTCGGCGCGGGAAAGACCTACTTCGCGATGCAGCGATTCAGCCAAATCAGCGCGCGTTAACGTTCCGGCAGCGGTCATCTCGCAATTTCCTTTCATGTCCGATGCGCGAATCTACCAGATCGTTTTGCTGTAGCAAGCGCACCTATTGTGCCGCAGCAACGATACAGACAAATACTGGAAAAACACGTAGGTCGGTCATGACCGGCCGTCTCAGAACCGGACGACGGCGGCGCCCCAGGTAAATCCGCCGCCCATTGCCTCCAGTACCAGCAAGTCGCCGCGCCGGATCCGGCCATCGCGAACCGCGGCATCGAGCGCCAGCGGCACCGATGCTGCCGATGTATTGGCGTGCTGATCGACGGTGACGATGACCTTTTCTGGCGCGAGATTGAGCTTGCGCGCAGTCGCGTCGAGAATCCGCGCATTGGCCTGGTGCGGCACCACCCAGTCGACGGCGCTCGAATCGAGCCCGGCGGCGGCCAGCGCTTCTTCCATTACCGATGCCAGATTGACGACCGCGTGGCGGAACACCTCGCGCCCCTTCATCCGGAGCTTGCCGACCGTGCCGGTGGTGGAGGGGCCGCCATCGACATAGAGCAGGTCGTTATACCGCCCGTCGGCGTGGAGCTTGGTGGTCAGGATGCCGCGCGCCGCATCGTCGGGGCTGTCCTGCGCCTCGAGCACGATCGCGCCGGCGCCGTCGCCGAACAGCACGCAGGTGGTGCGGTCTTCCCAGTCGAGGATGCGGCTGAAGGTTTCGGCGCCGATCACCAGCGCGCGGCGATGGACGCCGGCGCGCAGCATCGAATCGGCGACCTGCACCGCATAGAGAAAGCCCGAGCAGACGGCGGCGACGTCGAACGCCACGCAATCGAGAATGCCCAGTGCGTTCTGCACGCGGGTGGCGGTGGCGGGAAAGGTCTGGTCGGGCGTGGCGGTGGCCAGCACGATCAGGTCGATGTCCGCCGCAGCGATCCCGGCGGCGGCGATTGCGGCACGCGCCGCATCTGCGGCCAGCGTGCCGGTCGTCTCTTCGGCGCCGGCAATGTGGCGGAAGCGGATGCCGGTGCGCTCGACAATCCATTCGTCCGAGGTGTCGACCTGCGCGGCCAGCTCTGCATTGCTGACGCGGCGCGCCGGCAGTGCCGATCCCGTGCCGATGATCACCGAACGCACGGTCATGCGACGCCTTCCTTATCGTTGCTCAAGCGGCCTTGGCCTCGAAATTACCCAGATCCTCGGCGATCCGCCGGGTGAGATCGTCGCGTACCATCTTCGCCGCGAAGCCGATCGCGGTATCGACGCCGATTTCGTTGGCGCCGCCATGGCTCTTCACGACAATGCCGTTCAGCCCCAGAAACACGGCGCCATTATGGTTGTTGGGGTCGAGATGATGGCGCAGCAATTCGGTCGCCGGGCGCGAGATGAGGAAGCCGATCTTCGAACGGATCGAGCTCTGGAAGGCGCGGCGCAGCAGATCGGCGACGAAACGGGCGGTGCCCTCGGCGGTCTTGAGCGCGATATTGCCCGAAAAGCCGTCGCACACGATCACGTCGACATCGCCGCGCGACAGGCGGTTGCCTTCGATGAAGCCGGTGAATTCCAGCGGCAGATGGCTGGCGGCGCGGAGCCGGGCGGCAGCATCGCGGATGCTGTCGGTGCCCTTCATCTCTTCGGTGCCGATGTTGAGCAGCGCCACGCGCGGGCGATCCAGGTCCAGCGCGGTGCGGGCATAGGCGGCACCCATCACGGCGAACTGCACCAGATTGCGCTCGTCGACTTCGGTATTGGCACCGAGGTCGAGCATCACCGTGTCGTTGGCGCCCAGCGAGGGCATCAGCGCGGCAAGCGCCGGCCGGTCGATGCCGGGCATCGTTCGCAGCGCCAGCTTCGCCATCGCCATCAAGGCGCCGGTATTGCCGGAGGAAACGGCAGCGCCGGCGCGGCCCTGCTTTACCTGATCGATGGCAATGCCCATCGAGGTCGTCTTGGCGCGACGGATCGCCTGGCTGGGCTTTGCATCGGCCGCAACCACGCCTTCCGCATGGACGATCTCCGATGCGGCTGCCAGATTGGGATGCGCCTTCAGGCCTTCGCGAATCCGTGCTTCATCGCCGACCAGGATGAATTCCATCCCGTCGAAGCGGCGGCGCGCACGCGCGGCTCCGGCCAGCATGACAGCAATTCCCTCATCACCGCCCATCGCATCGACGGCGATTCGCGAGGGAATGGTCATGCCGGCAACCCCCCGTTGCGGACCGTGGCTCAGCCCTCGACCGAAACGATCTCGCGGCCGTTATAATGGCCGCAGGCATTGCACAGATTGTGCGGGCGCTTCAGCTCGCCGCAGTTCGGGCATTCCTGGAATGCCTCGACGGTGAGCGCATCGTGCGACCGGCGCATGCCACGCCGCGACGGCGAGGTCTTTCTCTTCGGAACGGCCATCTAGGCACCTTCAATAAGCTACTGAATCAATAAAGTCGCGATACGCCCACAGGTCTTTCAGGGCAAGCGACGGCTAGGCCGGCCGCTTGCCGGACCAGCAGGCAGGTCACGAAGCGAGCCCGCGCGTATAGCGATTCTTCTTCGCGTTGCAAGCGCAAGCCGCAACTGGCACTGGGCGCTATCACCTGGACGGAGAGGGGGACGGCCTGATGTTTTACCTGCCGGTTACGCTGACGAGCGCGGGCGCTGCTGCGCTGATCAACCTGTGGCTGGCGATTCGCGTCATCCAGCTGCGATTCGCCGACAAGGTGCTGGTGGGCGACGGCGGCAGCCCGCGCCTCACCGCGCGGATGCGCGCGCAGCTCAATTTCGCCGAATATACGCCGATCGCGCTCATCCTGATCGGCCTGATCGAGCTGGCCAAGGGCACTAGCCTGTTCCTGTGGATCGTGTCGTCGCTGTTCCTGCTCGGCCGGGTGCTGCACCCGTTCGGCATGGACGGCATGCTGCGCGCGCGTCAGGCCGGCATCATGCTCACCTTCGGCACGATGATCGTGCTGGCGGGCTATGCCGTCTGGCTCGGGCGCATGGGCATGAACCCGCTGCACTGAGTTCAGGCGCGCGCCAGCACCGAATCGGCCACGAAGGGGTTTGTCCTGCGTTCGTGGCCGAAATTGCTCGGCTGGCCGTGCCCGGGGACGAATACGGTGTCGTCCCCCAGCGGCCAGAGCCGGCCCGTGATCGAATCGAGCAGATCCTGGTGGTTGCCCAGCGGAAAGTCGGTGCGGCCGATCGATCCCTGGAACAGCACGTCGCCGACGATCGCCAGCTTCGAGGGGGCGTGGTGGAACACGACATGGCCCGGCGTGTGCCCGGGGCAGTGATGGACATCGAGCACCAGTTCGCCCACCGTCACCTGATCGCCCTGTACCAGCCAGCGCGCCGGCTCGAAGGGGGCGCCGCGGATGCCATAGCGGCGTCCGTCATCCTCCAGCTGGGCGATCCAGAAACGATCGGCCTCGTGCGGGCCTTCGATCGGCACGCCAAGTTCGCGCGCGAATTCGGCGGCGCCGCCGCAATGATCGATATGGCCATGGGTGATCAGCAGCTTCTCGATCGTCACGCCGTGCTGGGCGGCGGCCGCCTTCAGCCGGGGCAGGTCGCCGCCCGGGTCGACAAAGGCGCCGCGCATCGTTTTCGTGCACCACAACAGCGTGCAATTCTGCTGGAGCGGCGTGACCGGCACGATGGCTGCGCGCAGCGGGGTATCGGTGGGGTTTGCGGACGGGGTCGACATGGTGCCGACCTAGTGATCGCCGGGGCTTGCGGCAACACGGGCTTGCCGATCGACGCGCAGGGTTGCATTCCGGGCGGCTGATGCTGTTGTCGCCGCCCTTCGTGCTGCTCGATGATGCGCGTGCCCGTGCGGGGCCGGCGCGGCTTTATGTCGACCCGGTGGCAATCGTGACGGCGGAACGGCTGGAAGAGGTGGCGCCGGCGCTCGACCGCTTGCGTGCGGCGGCGGCCGAGGGCCTCGATGCGGCGGGATACCTTGCTTATGAAGCGGGCGCCGCGCTCGCGCCGCATGTTCCGGCGCGTGCCGATGCGGGGCCGCTCTTATGGTTCGGGCTGTTCCGCGGCTATCGGCCGGTCGAGGATGTGACAGGCTTGCTGCCCGATCCCGCAGGCGCCTGGGCCGGCGCGCCGCACCCGGCTGTGGCGCGCGCCGACTATGACGCGGCGATCGCCCAGGTGCTCGACTATATCCGCGCCGGCGACATCTATCAGGCGAACCTTACCTTTCGCGCGACGGTGCCGGTCGCGGGCCATCCGGCGGCGCTCTATGCGCTGCTGCGCGGGCGGGCGCAGGCCGGCTATGGCGCGCTGGTCGCGACCGGCGCGCGCTGGCTGCTCAGTCTTTCGCCCGAGCTGTTCTTTGCGCTGGAGGACGGGCGGCTGACGGCGCGGCCGATGAAGGGCACCGCGCCGCGCGGCGTCGACCCGGGCGAAGACCGCGCGCTTGCCGCAGCGCTGCAGGCCGACGCCAAGCAACGCGCCGAAAATCTGATGATCGTCGACCTGATGCGCAACGATCTGGGCAGTGTCGCCCGCCCCGGCAGCGTCGCCGTGCCCGCGTTGTTCGAGGTGGAAACCTATCCGACCGTGCACCAGATGACATCGACCGTCACGGCCGTGCTGGCGCCTGACCGGGATGCGGTCGATGCGCTGGCGGCGCTGTTCCCCTGCGGATCGGTGACAGGCGCGCCCAAGATTCGCGCGATGCAGGTGATCGAAACAGTCGAATCCGGCCCGCGCGCCGCCTATACCGGTGCGATCGGGAGGCTGGATGCCAATGGCAATGCGCAATTCAACGTGGCGATCCGGACGCTCGAAATCGATGCGGACGGCGCCGCCTCGCTGGGGCTCGGCTCGGGCGTCGTCGCCGATTCGGACCCCGATGCGGAATGGCGCGAATGCCTCGCCAAGGGCGCGTTCGTGACCGCAGGCGAACGCGGCTTCGACCTCATAGAGACAATGCGCTTCGATCCCGAGGCGGGCATCCTGTTACTCGAACGCCATCTCGAGCGGATCAAGGCAAGCGCGCAGGCGCTGGGCTTTCCCTTCGATCGGCACGGCGCGCGCAACGAATTGCAGGCGGCGACCTTCCGGCTACGCGCGCCGGCGCGGGTGCGGCTGGTGGCGGGGCCGCGGGGCGGCATTGCGATCGGCGTCGCGCCGCTGCCCGATGCGCCCGACGCGCCGGTGCCGGTGCGAGTGGTGCGCCATCAAGTTGCGCGAGACGACTTCCGCCTGGCGCACAAGACCACGCGCCGCGCGCTCTACGATGCGCCGCGCGCCGCGGCGGGAACATGGGAAGTGGTGTTCACCGATGCCGAAGGCTTTGTGACCGAAGGCAGCTTCACCTCGGTGTTCGTCGAGCGGAACGGCGTGCTGGTGACGCCGCCGCTGTCGCGCGGGCTGCTGCCCGGCGTGTTGCGGGCCGAGCTGCTGGCGACCGGCCGCGCGGTGGAGGGCGATCTCCGCCCCGGCGATCTGGCAGGCGGATTCTTCGTCGGCAATGCACTGCGCGGACTGGTTGCAGCAGTACCAGTTGCGGAAAGCGCCGAAGCGGACCTATAGGCGCCGCATCTTTCCCGGAAAAGGCGCCCGACCCATGCAGACTTCCGCCGCGCTCCAGCGCATCCAGCCCTCCGCCACGCTTGCCATGACCAGCCGCGTGTTCGAGCTGAAGCGTGCCGGTGTCGACGTGATCGGCCTGGGCGCGGGCGAGCCCGATTTCGACACGCCCGATTTCGTCAAGGAAGCCGCGATCCAGGCGATCCGCGACGGCAAGACCAAATACACCAATGTCGACGGCACGGCCGAGCTGAAGGACGCAATTGCGCTGAAGTTCAAGCGCGACAACGGGCTGGACTATACGCCCCAGCAGATCACCGTGAACGTGGGCGGCAAGCACACGCTGTTCAACGCGATCGTCGCGACGGTGGGTGCGGGCGATGAAGTGATCGTGCCGGCGCCTTATTGGGTCAGCTATCCTGACGTGGTGCAGTTCGCGGGCGGCACGCCGGTGTTCATCGCCGCCGGTGCCGACCAGAATTACAAGATCACGCCCGCACAGCTCGAAGCGGCGATCACGCCCAGGACCAAGTGGGTGATCCTCAACTCGCCGTCCAACCCGACCGGCGCCGCCTATTCGGCCGCCGAGCTGAAGGCGCTGGGCGAAGTGATCGAGCGCCACCCGCATGTCTGGGTGTTCGCCGACGATATGTACGAGCATATCCTGTACGACGGCTTCGAATTCGCGACCATCGCGCAGGTGTGCCCGTCGCTCTATGACCGCACGCTGACCGTCAACGGCTGCTCCAAGGCCTATGCGATGACCGGCTGGCGGATTGGCTTCGCCGGCGGCCCGGCGCCGCTGATCAAGGCGATTGCCAAACTGCAGTCGCAGTCGACCTCGAACCCCTGCTCGATCGCGCAGGCCGCTGCGGTGGCGGCGCTGACCGGCGACCAGAGCTTCCTCAAGGATCGTGCCGCGGCATTCCAGACGCGCCGCGATCTGGTGGTCGGCATGCTGAACGCCATCGACGGCATGACCTGCCCGACGCCGGAAGGTGCTTTCTATGTCTATCCCGAGTTCAGCGCGCTGATCGGCAAGACCACGCCCAAGGGCAAGACGATCACCAATGACGAGGACATGATCGGCTATTTCCTCGACGAGGCGCGCGTGGCGGCGGTGCACGGCGCGGCGTTCGGCCTCTCGCCGGCGATGCGGATCAGCTATGCGACCTCGGAAGCGCTGCTGCGCGAGGCCTGCACGCGCATCCAGACGGCCTGCGCCGCCCTGCGCTGACCTTCGGTAGGGGGTAACCTGAAGGCGGATTCGCGCGTATAAGGGGTCTATGCTGCGCAAGACTCCCAGGCTCCCGCTGCTCCTCACCGGCTTTGCCGGCGGTGCGCTCTTGTTGCTCGCCGCCGGCGGCGCCCCCGCCGAACGGGCCGTCGCGATCCCCGCCCCGACGCTCGATCTGCCCAAGACGGGCGGGCGACAGGTGGCGGTGCTGGCAGGCGGCTGCTTCTGGGGCATGGAGGCGGTGTTCCGCCAGGTGAAGGGCGTGCAGTCCGTCACCAGCGGCTATGCCGGCGGCACCGCGAACACGGCCACCTATGATCAGGTGTCGACCGAACGCACCGGCCATGCCGAGGCAGTGAAGATCGTCTATGATCCCGCCCGCGTCAGTTATGGCACGCTGTTGCGCGTCTATTTCTCGGTGGCGCACGACCCGACCGAGCTGAACCGCCAAGGGCCGGATCGCGGTCCCAGCTATCGCTCGGCGATATTCCCGCAAGATGCGGCCCAGCGCCGCGTGGCCGCCGCCTATATCGCCCAGCTCGGCCGCGCGAAGGCGTTTCCCCGGCCGATCGTCACGCGGATCGAAACCGGCGGCTTCTATCCGGCCGAGGCCTATCATCAGGATTTCTACCGCCGCAACCCGACCCATCCCTATATCGTCCACTGGGACAAGCCAAAGGTCGCCGCCTTCCGCGCAGCGTTTCCGCAACTGGCGAACTGACGGGCGGGGGCAATTTTACGCGAGCGCCGTCGGGCGTTTCTCCCGCGCGCCGGGCCCCCAGCGCAGCACCGCATAGCCGAGCGCCGCCGACAGGATCGACCCGACCAGCACGCCGATCTTCACTTCGTCGACCAGCAATGCGTCCCCCGGAAAGGCGAGGCCGCCGATGAACAGGCTCATCGTGAAGCCGATGCCCGCGAGCAGCGACACGCCGTAAATCTGCACCCAGCCGGCATTGCCGGGGCGTTTCGCCAGTCCCAGCTTCACGGCCGCCCAGACACTGCCGAAAATGCCGAGCTGCTTGCCAAGGAACAGACCGAGCGCCACGCCCAGTGGCAGCGGTTCGAGTAGTATCGCCGGGGACAGGCCACCCAGCGCGACACCGGCATTGGCAAAGCCGAACAGCGGCACGATCAGGAACGCCGTCCAGGGATGCAGCGCATGTTCCAGCCGGTGGAGCGGCGAGGTGACATCGTCGGGCGCGGCGGGAGAGGGCGTGATCGGGATCATCATGGCCGTCAGCACGCCGGCGATGGTGGCGTGGACGCCCGAGCGGAACACGAACAGCCACAATAGCAGGCCGAGCAGCAGATAGGGCGTCAGCCGCCGCACGCCGCTCTTGTTGAGCAGATACATCGCCACCAGCACCAGCGCGGCGAGGCCCAGCGCCAGCGTTTCGAGTCCGCTGGTATAGGCGAGCGCGATGATCGCGACTGCGCCCATATCGTCGACAATGGCGACGGCAGTGAGGAACAGCTTCAGTGCCGGCGGTGCGCGGGTGCCGAGCAGCGCCAGCACGCCTACGGCAAAAGCGATGTCGGTGGCAGCCGGGATTGCCCATCCCTGACGCAGTTCCGGCCGGGTGCCGGCTACGGCCAGGAACAGGATCGCCGGTGCCAGCATCCCCGCCGCCGCCGCGATCACCGGCAGGCGCCGTCGTTCCCAGCTCGCCAGTCGCCCGTCGAGGAACTCGCGCTTTATCTCCAGCCCGACGAGCAGGAAGAAGATCGCCATCAGCCCGTCATTGATCCACAGATGTACCGTCATCGGCCCGTGGCGCGGGGCGATCACCGGGCCGGTTTCCAGGTGGAGCAGGTGGAAATAGGGCTCGGCCGTGGCCGACAGGTTCGCGGCCAGCAGTGCCAGCGCCGCCGCGACGATCAGGACGATACCGCCCGACGCCTCGCCATGGAGGAAGGCCCGCGTCGCCGAGCGGATATGGCGGATACGGCGTCGCATGGGTCGGCTCCTCCCGGTTTGGTGTAGCCCCTTTTACACCCCTCCCTGCAAGGGAGGGGCCGGGGGTGGGTGCGCGCGTCTGCGCGCCTCAAAAGACTTTCCCTCGGTCGAGAGCGAATCCCGCTGCCTGACGGCGGCGGACCCACCCCTGACCCCTCCCTTGCAGGGAGGGGAATCAATCGTTCGCGGCCTCGTCTATCCTCCCCCGCCAGTGGGAGGAACGAGTCAGGCCGCCCGCGCCAGCGCCTCGGCTATCAGTTTCCGGCTGTTCTCGATGCCGTAGAGCGCGATGAAACTGCCCATGCGCGGCCCCTGTTCCGATCCCAGCAGCGTTTCGTAGAGCGCTTTGAACCAGTCGCGCAGATTATCGAACCCGCCGGTCTTGCCGATTTCGTAGATCGCGTCCTGGATCGCTTCCGCCGGCGTGTCCGCCGCCATGCTCGCCAGCTCGGCGTCGAGCCGCTGCAGCGCCGCCACTTCCACGCCTTCGGGTGCCCGCTTCTTCAGCGTCGGCGCCACGAAGTCGCGGGCATAGGCCAGCGCATAGCCGATCAGCCGGTCGAGCGCCGGATAGGTTTCGGGCGTCGCTTCGGGCACATAATTGGCCAGATAGCCCCAGACCTGTTCCTTGGTCGCCTCGCCCATCACCCCGACCAGGTTGAGCAGCAGCCCGAAGGTGACGGGCAGCGTTTCCGCCGGCGGCTCGCCATTGTGGATATGGTGGACCGGGTTGCCCAGCTTTTGCTCGATCGGCTGGCCCGCATAATTGCCGCGGAACTGCCAATATTCGTCGATCGCGCGCGGGATCACGCCCAGATGGAGCTGCTTGGCCTTTTTCGGCTCGCGATAGGCATAAAAGGCGATGCTCTCTTCGGGGCCATAGGTCAGCCATTGCTCGAGGCTCAGGCCATTGCCCTTCGACTTGGAGATCTTCTCGCCCTTTTCGTCGAGGAACATCTCATAGTTGAAGCCCTCGGGCGGGCGGCCGCCGAGCACGCGGGCGATCTTGCCCGACTGGGTGACCGAATCGATCAGATCCTTCCCGGCCATCTCGTAATCGACATCCAGCGCGACCCAGCGCATCGCCCAGTCGACCTTCCACTGAAGCTTGGCCTTGCCGCCCAGTACCGACTGCACGATCCGCTCGCCTTCATCCTCGAAGGCGATCAGGCCCGCCTCGGCGTCGACCACTTCGACCGGCACCTGCAGCACGATGCCCGACTTCGGGCTGACCGGCAGCACCGGCGAATAGGTCGCCTGCCGCTCGGCGCGGAGCGTCGGCAGCATCACGTCCATGATGCCCTGGTAATGGCGCAGCACGCCCTTCAGCGCGTCGTCGAACCGGCCGCTGGTGTAATAGTCGGTCGAGGACGCGAATTCATAGTCGAAGCCGAAGCGGTCGAGAAATTCGCGCAGCATCGCGTTGTTGTGGTGCGCGAAGCTCTCATACTTCTCGAACGGATCGGGAATGCGGGTCAGCGGCTTGCCGATATGTTCGCGCAGCATCGCCTGGTTCGGCACATTGTCCGGCACCTTGCGCAGCCCGTCCATATCGTCGCTGAACGCGAGCAGGCGGGTCGGCACGTCGCACAGGCTCTCGAACGCGCGGCGGACCATGGTGGTGCGCAGCACTTCGTTGAACGTGCCGATATGCGGCAGGCCCGAGGGGCCATAGCCGGTTTCGAACAGCACATGGCCTTTCTCCGGCGCGCCACCCTGTTCGATCTGCGGGTAGCGTTTCAGCAGCTTGCGCGCCTCTTCATAGGGCCAGGCCTTGGAGACGTGCGCAGCGGCGCGGAGTTCGGGTGTAATGTTGCTCATGGTCCCCTGCCTCTGCCGTTTTCGGCGCCGCGATGCAAATCCGGGGTGGCGGCGACGGCGCGGTGCATTATCTTGGACGCGTGCGATCCTCCCCCGTCACTGCCCGCATCGCCGATGGTGTCGCCTCGATTCCGGCGGCGCAGTGGGATGCATGCGCGGGTGCCGACAATCCGTTCGTCAGCCACGCCTTCCTTTCGCTGCTGGAGGAATCCGGGTCCGCGACCGTGCAGGCCGGATGGCAGCCGCTGCCGATTCTGGTCGACGGCGCCGATGGCGTGCCGATTGCGATCGCACCTGCCTATGCGAAGAGCCACAGCCAGGGCGAATATGTATTCGACCATGGCTGGGCCGATGCCTGGGAGCGGGCGGGCGGGCGCTATTATCCGAAGCTCCAGGTGGCGGTGCCGTTCACGCCGGTGCCCGGGCCGCGGCTGCTGTTGCGGGAGCCGAGCGCCGCGCCGGCGCTGATCGCGGCGATCGAGGCCGTGGTCGATCAGCACCAGCTTTCCTCCGGCCATGTCACCTTCGTCGCGCCCGAACAGGTGCCGCTGTTCGAGGCAGCCGGCTGGCTGATCCGCCCCGGCACGCAATTTCACTGGCACAATCGCGGCTATGCCGGGTTTGACGATTTTCTGGGCGCGCTCGCCAGCCGCAAGCGCAAGGCGGTGCGCAAGGAACGCGCGGCGGCGGTGGAGGGGCTGACGATCCGGCACCTGACCGGCGCCGAGATCACCGAGGCGCATTGGGACGCCTTCTGGGCATTTTATCAGGATACCGGCAGCCGCAAATGGGGGCGGCCGTACCTCACCCGGTCGTTCTTCTCGCTGCTGGGCGCGGCGATGGGCGACAAGCTGCTGCTGATATTCGCCGAGCGTGAAGGGCGGCCGATCGCCGGCGCGCTCAACCTGATCGGCAGCGATGCGCTTTATGGCCGCTATTGGGGCTGCGTGGAGGACGTGCCGTTCCTCCATTTCGAGCTATGCTATTATCAGGCGATCGACGCGGCGATCGCGCGCGGGCTGCCGCGGGTGGAGGCGGGGGCGCAGGGCGAGCACAAGCTGGCGCGCGGCTATGCGCCGGTAACGACCTTCTCGGCGCATTATCTGCCCGACCCCGGCTTTCGCCGCGCCGTCGCCGACTTTCTCGTGCGCGAACAGCAGGCGGTCGAACGCGAGCAGGAATTTCTCGGCGAACTGACGCCGTTCCGGAAGGCGGACTAGGCTAGGGCGGCGGCGCGGTGCCGTTGCCGGGCAGCTGGCCGGCGGCTTCGGCTTCGCGGATCAGCACCCGCTCGGGCTTGGGCACCGGCAGGTCGCCGGGGTTCAGCTCGGGCCCCGGCACGTCATGGTCGACGCGGTAGAGCACGCTCGGCCCGTCGCGCCACACCGGGATCAGCCCCTGTGCATAGCGCGGATCATAGGGCGGCGGGCGCAACAGCCACACATAGTCGAACGCATCGCGCGGGAAGATCGCCAGGCTGCGCGCAATCGGCCGCCACCATTCGCGCGGGCACTGCACATTGGTGACGATTTCCGACGGATCATGCGCAAACCGCTTCGCGGCGCGGTACCGCACGGTGAGCAACTGGCCGCCCGCCATCGACCATTGATCGTTGGTATAGGCAAGCTTCCGCTCCAGCGCGAGCGCCGGCACGTGCTGCAGCCGCGTCATCTTCCATTCGTTGTAGCACGTTTCTCCAACAAAGCTCACCAGCCGCGCCCCCACCGGCAGATGGTCGAGCGCCTTCAGCTCGCGGTCATAGACCTGGTCATAGAGGTAGAAGCTCCAGGTCGTGGCGCCGATGCGCGCCAGGAAGAAGCTGAGGCCCAGCACCGCCACCGTCGTCGCGCCGCGCATCGACAGGCCGGGTTTGGGCCGGATCGCCAGGATCGCGATCGCGACCAGGAACGGCACCAGCCGCATATCGGCATAGGCCGATCCGAACACCACGCGCGGCAGCAGGATATAGACCAGCAGCAGAAACAGCGCCGACAGGCCGAGATTGCGCGAATACTGGATGTTCGGATCGCGGATCGCCTTCAGCACCAGCAGGAAGATCACGCCGACGCTGGCAAGGTCGAACAGCTGCCAGCGGTCGCGGAAGAGCTGGGTGATCCACAGCATCTTGGCGCGCCAGTTGAACCAGTCGAAGGTCTGGCCCGACACATGTTCGCCGCCGCGCCAGATGATCATCAGGATCGCCGGCAGCGCCAGTACCAGGCACTGGACGCCGGCGAAGAACACGGGCTCGGCCCAACCATGCTTCCAGTCGCGATACCAGGGCAGCGCCCGGTTGCGGCGCAGGTCGTGCTGGCGGATCAGTTCGGCCGAAAAGGCGAGCACGCCCAGCACGCCCCAGCCGAAGGTGTGGGCGATCCAGATCAGCACCGAAACCGGCACGAACACCATCGAGCGGAAGGCGAACTTGCCCAGCCGCCCCAGCCGCAGCCACCAGCCGAACGCCAGCATCGCCAGCCCCATCGAGAAGGCGAAATTGACGAAGCCGAAATGGAACGGGAAGGCATAGGCCAGCGGCAGGGCGAACAGGGCGGTCGCGGGAATGCGGCCATGCACCTCGCGGGCGATGAACAGAAAGCCCGCCACCGTCATCGCCGGAATGGTGATGATGACCAGCTTGACTGCCAGTTCCAGGTTCAGGCCGAACAGCTTGACGAGCGGGATGATCGCCAGATCGACCCCCAGATTGCCCATCAGCTGCCAGCGGAAATCATACCATTCGCGCAGCCATGGCACCGAATCATACGCGAACTGAACGCGATACCGGCCCATATGGCCCGGCAGGTCGACCAGCGGCGGAATCTCCGGCCACAGCAGCGGCACGGTGGCGACAAGGGTGGCGAAGAGCACGAACCATCGTGTCTGCCACCAATGCAGCGTTGCGCCCCTATCCATCAGCCCGCTTTAGTGCGCTCGCCGCGCCGTTCGCAAGCGGCGTTATCGTCGTATGACGCGATAGAGTGTCGATGGGCCCGAGCGCGCGACCTGCACCACATCGGTGGCGAGCCTTGGTTGCGGGGCGAAATCGATCGTCCAGACATAGTCGAACGCCGCGCGATTGAAGCTGCGGATGGTGGTGGCGAAGTCATAGGGACGCTCGCGGCAGCCGACGCCGTACATCATCTGGGACGGGTCCGCGCGGTATTCGCCCGCGTCCGGGCGGCGGTCGCGCAGCAGTTGCTGGCCCGCCAGCGTCCACTCGCTATTGTCGAAAATGTCGCGCCGCGCGAGCGCCAGCCCGGCGACATGCTCCAGTCGCCGGTCGCCCCAGCCGGTGCAGTCGAAATGCACCGCCACCAATACCGAGGCGCCACGCGGGATGGCGCTGGCCACGGCGGCGGCCTGTTGCTGCAACTGCCCGGCCCCGGCGAAGACGAGGGTGGTTGTCGCGATGCGCATCAGGAAGAACAGGCAGCCAACCACTGCAAGCGGCTGTGCGAAGCGTTCGAAGCCCGGCCGTACCCGGATCGCCACCAGCAGCAGCGCCACGGCATAGGGGGCCATGCGCATATCGACATAGGCGCCGCCCAGCATGCGATAGGGCAGCGCGGCCCAGGCAAGCAGCCCCAGCGCTGCTGCGGCGGCCGTGACGGGTTCCAGCCGCAGCGCGCGGCTCCGCAGCCCTGCCCAGCACAATGCCACCAGCAGGATGGCCGAAAGAATGTCATAGGGGCCATATTGCTCGCGCAACAGCGAGGCGATCCACCCCGCCTTGGCACCCCATTCCCAGCTGGCATTCAAGCCGCCGGCTCCCGATCCTCCGCCGATCAGCATCGGCACCAGCGGCGTGGCAAGCGGCAGGCAGAGGAGCCCCGTGTGGAACAGCGCCGCCCCCCAGGGGCGCCCGGCACGCCGCGCCGCCACCAGCTCAGCCGCAGCGGCGAACAGCCCGAACATCGCCCAGCCGAAACAATGGGCAACCCACAGAAGCAGCGAGATCGGCGCGAATAGAACCGCACGCCAGACCGGGGATGCAGTGCGCCCCATCCGTACCCACAATGCCAGTGCCCAGAAGGACAACGCCGCCGCCAGCGCGAAATTCACGAAGCCGAACTGGAAGGGAAAGGCGTAGGCGAGCGGGAATGCAAAGGCTGCGGCGGGAGAAAGATGTCCATCGGCTGCACGCATCACGGCGATCAGTCCGCCGACCATGAGCGGCGGGATCAGCAGGACCACCAGCTTCGCCGCGCCTTCCGCGCCCAGCCAAGGCGTTAGCGGATAGACCAGCAGGTCGACCCCCAGATTGCCGATCGGCCGCCAGTCATAGACCCAATGACGCTGCAGCAAGGGCGAATCGCCGATGGCGGCGGCAATGTGATAGCGACCGATATGCCCCGGCAGGTCAATCAGCGGTGGTACGGCCGGCCATAGCAACGGCACGATGCTGAGCAGCACCGCCGCCAGCGCGAACCGGCGCGTCTCCCACCAGCGGCGCTCGGTCATTGCCGGGTCCGTGGCGCCGGCTGGGTGAGGGTATAGATGCGCGGTACCGCATCGGCCGGCGACAGTGGGCGCAGCCAGACGGGCACCTGGCCCTTGCGCAGCGCGCCTGCCAGCCGGTGCGGATCGCTGCCGACCGGGCCCAGCTCGTCAAAACTGTCGGGGCAGATGGCGACATAGTCGACCCCCCATCGCCGCGCGAGCGCCTCGGCCTGGGAGGGCGGGCTCAGGAACAGGTCGTACATGGCACGATTTCCTTCCGTGTTGCGGTGATAAGGTGCGGCGAGCACGCGGTCGCGGCTGGCGGCGAGGGCAAAAGCGCCGAGGTCGATGGGCGCGGCGAGCGTGCCCGGCGGCAATGCCGCGATGCGGGCGATGCTGGCCGGCGCAGTGCAGTCGGGCGTTGCAATGGTCGTCGTTGCCGCCCTGCTCTGGCGCGGCATCAGCGCATCGCCGATAAACGGATAGAGCATGCCGGCCGACGCGAACCATGCCAGGGCGAGCGGCAAGGGGCCGCGGGCGCGCGCCGCTTCGATCAGCGCGGCGAGCGCGGGCGCGGCGAGCAATGCGCCGGCATAGGCGCCGCGCAACTGCAGCAGCGTGATGAGGAACGCGCCGGCCTGAAAGGCGAACAGCGCCGCCCAGTCCGCGGTCCGCCGGCGATGCCAGGCCCATCCCGCTGCGACCAGGCCGATGCTCAGCAGGCCCGCATAGGCGATGGCGTGCCAGGCCGGTGCGCCGAACAGCGGCTGTGCCTCCGCAACATGCGACAGCCAGACGCGGGCAAGGAACGGATCGACCTTCTCATAGGGGCTGAGGCAACCTGGCGAGACCTTCAGGGCCAGCGCCGCTGCAACGCCGCCGCCCAGCACGAGCGCGGCCAGCCGGACGCGGGGCGTGCGCGTCGCGAATCCGGCAAGCGTCAGCACCAGCGGCGCCACCGCCACGATTTGCGCTGCGCGCCACAATTGCGCGGTAAAGCCGTCGCACGCCGGATAGGCCCAGCCATCGGACCGGAAGAGTACCGCTTCCGCCGCCAGCATCAGCGCGAGCACCACCGAATAGCCGGCCATGCGCGCCTGCGCGCCCGGGCGGTCGCGGCACCAGCCGAGCGCCAGCACCGCGCCGCCGATGGCGAGCAGCGGCGCTGTCTCCATGCCGATGGCGAGCGAGAGCGCGGTGGCAAGTCCTGCCGCTGCGCCGCTGCGCAGCGAGCCGGCGTTCAGACAGGCGCGGACCAGCGCCAGCACCAGCACCATCTGCAGGGCGTGGTGATCGATGCGGCCCGGAAAGAAAATGGTGGTGGCGGGGTAGGCGATCGCGGCCAGCACGGCGGCGACCGTCCCGGACTGGCCGAGCGCCCGGGCGATCGATGCCACCAGCACCAACGCGACGGCGAACAGGAGCAGCGGCGATACCGTTACGGCGACGATAGTGGCGGCCGGGCTGCCAAGCAACGGCGTCAGCGCGACAATCAGTGCGGCCGGCACCAGATCGGCAACGCGCGACCAGTGCATCTGGAGACCGGGGGCGGGCCCGAGCCGGTGCTGGGTCAGGTCGGCAAAGGCCTGACCGCCCAGCCAGTCGCGGATCTGCTGCAGCCGCATCACGTCGTCGGTATCGGGTAGCCGGAATACCGCGAGTTGCGCGCGGTCGCGGATCGTCCAGGCAATGCCCATCAGCAGCGCGAGCGCCAGCGCGACCCAATAGTCGCGCGCAATCGGTCGATGCAGCCGCGGTCCCATGGCCCAGCGCTAGGGCAACATGGTTAAGGTCCGGTTAGGGAGGCGGGGCTGCCTGCTCCGTAAAGCCCCGCCTCCCGGCGCTCAGTCCTTGCGGTCTTCCTTCTTCTCGTCCTTGTCGTCGACCGGCAGTGTCGGCACGGCGGCACGGGCGGCGGCGGTGGGCGCGGCAGGCGGCTTGCACCCTTTCGAAACGCCCAGACCCTTCAGGTAGGACCGGCGAATGGCGCCGCCATAGACGGCGGCTGCAACGCGCTTTTCCTGTTTGTCGGCGCCAGTGACCATCCGCACCAGTCCAAAGCCCGGGATCAGCGCACCGACAATGGCGCGGCTGCCAGCGGCCGCGATGGCGCCGCCATTGCCGCCCTTCGATCCCGGCGCGTCGGCGTCGTTGCCGAGCACGGCGTTCAGATCGGCGATGCCGGCACGAATCTGCGCGCAGGTCCGGGTTCCCTGCGCCGAATAGGGTGCAGAGGACGCGAGTAGCAGCACCGGGGGAATCTTCTTCTCGTCGATGCGCAGGTCGCGCAGCGGCGCCTTGGCACCTTCGCCCACGCTTTCCGGCTGCTGCTGCGCAAAGGCAGGCGTCGCCAACAGGCTCGCCGCCAGCGCGGCCACCACCATTATCCGCATTTCCAGTCTCCCTGTTGTCTCGCAAAGCTGCGCAGCAAAGGCGTGGAGCCGCAACATTGTTCCATCGCAACGATGTCCTGAATTGACTTTTGTGCAGCCACCGCTAGGGCCGTCGGCGGGCCACGCGGTCCCAACGCCGCGCGTGCTCTCTGTGAGGAGAGTCTACATGACTGATTCGATTGCCGCCGACGCCACCCTTGCGTCTGCGAAGCCCGCCACTAAACCGGCGCGTCCCTATTTTTCCTCTGGTCCCTGCGCCAAGCCCCCGGGCTGGTCGCCCGAGAAGCTCGCTTGCCAGTCGCTCGGCCGCTCGCACCGCTCGAAGCTGGGCAAGACCCGCCTGCAATATTGCATCGACCTGATGCGCGAGCTGCTCCGCCTGCCGGAGACGCACCGCATCGGCATCGTCCCCGGCTCGGACACCGGCGCCTTCGAAATGGCGATGTGGACGATGCTGGGTGCACGGCCGGTGACTACCCTCGCCTGGGAAAGCTTTGGCGAAGGTTGGGTGACCGACGCGGTCAAGCAGCTCAAGCTCGATCCCACCGTGCTGCGCGCCGACTATGGCCAGATCCCCGACCTGAACGCCGTCGACTGGTCGAACGACGTACTGTTCACCTGGAACGGCACCACCTCGGGCGTGCGCGTGCCCAACGGCGATTGGATCGCCGACGATCGCCAGGGGCTCAGCTTCGCCGACGCCACTTCGGCGGTGTTCGCCTATGGCTTGCCCTGGGACAAGATCGACGTCGCGACCTTCTCCTGGCAGAAAGTGCTGGGCGGCGAGGGCGCGCACGGCGTGCTGATCCTCGGCCCGCGCGCAGTCGAACGGCTCGAAACCTACACCCCGGCCTGGCCGTTGCCAAAGGTCTTCCGCCTCATCTCCAAAGGCAAGCTCGCCGAGGGCGTGTTCAAGGGCGAGACGATCAACACGCCGTCGATGCTGGCGGTGGAAGACGCGATCTTCGCGCTCGAATGGGGCAAAAGCCTAGGCGGCGCACACGGGCTGATCGCCCGTTCGGACGCCAATGCCGCGGCGCTCGACAAGATCGTCGCCGAGCGCGAATGGCTGGGCCATCTCGCCGAGGATCCCGCGATCCGCTCGCGCACCAGCGTGTGCCTTACCGTCGAGGGCGCCGATGCCGACTTCATCAAGAAGTTCGCGGGCCTGCTCGAAAAGGAAGGCGCGGCCTATGATGTGGCCGGCTATCGCGACGCGCCGGCGGGTCTGCGCATCTGGTGCGGCGCGACCGTCGACACCGCCGATATCGAGGCGCTCGGCCCCTGGCTCGACTGGGCCTACGCCACCGCCAAGGCGGGCTGATCTATAGCCTTCTCCCCATCGGGGAGAGGGGCATGCCCCCTGCCCACCTATCGATTTTCCATTCATTAAAGGGCCGGGGTGCGGCACTGCCCCTCTCCCCGGCCCTCTCCCCTGAAGGGGAGAGGGAGACAAGAAATGCCCAAGGTACTGATTTCCGACAAGATGGATCCCAAGGCCGCGCAGATCTTCCGCGAGCGCGGTGTCGAAGTGGACGAGATCACCGGCAAGACCCCGAACGAACTCAAGGCGATCATCGGCCAGTATGACGGCCTCGCCATCCGCAGCTCGACCAAGGTCACGAAGGACATTCTCGAGCACGCGACCAACCTGAAGGTGATCGGCCGCGCCGGCATCGGCGTCGACAATGTCGACATCCCCGCCGCTTCGGCCAAGGGCGTGGTGGTGATGAACACCCCGTTCGGCAACTCGATCACTACTGCCGAGCACGCCATCGCCCTCATGTTCGCGCTCGCCCGCCAGCTGCCCGAGGCCGATGCTTCGACCCAGGCCGGCAAGTGGGAAAAGAACCGCTTCATGGGCGTCGAGCTGACCGGCAAGACGCTGGGCCTGATTGGCGCTGGCAATATCGGCTCGATCGTCGCGGACCGCGCCATCGGCCTGCGCATGCGCGTGATCGCCTATGACCCGTTCCTCACGCCCGAGCGCGCGCTGGAAATGGGCGTCGAGAAGATGACGCTCGACGATCTGCTGCTGCGCGCCGATTTCATCACGCTGCACACGCCGCTGACCGACCAGACCCGCAACATCCTGAGCCGCGAGAATCTCGCCAAGACCAAGAAGGGCGTGCGGATTATCAACTGCGCGCGCGGCGGCCTGATCGACGAGGCGGCGCTGAAGGAAGGGCTGGAGAGCGGCCATATCGCCGGCGCCGCGCTCGACGTGTTCGCGGTGGAACCTGCCAAGGAGCATCCGCTGTTCGGAACGCCGAACTTCGTCGCGACGCCGCACCTCGGCGCCTCGACGACCGAAGCGCAGGTCAATGTGGCGATCCAGGTCGCCGAGCAGCTCGCCGAATATCTGATGACCGGCGGCGTCACCAACGCGCTCAACGTGCCGAGCCTGTCGGCCGAGGAAGCCCCGCGCCTCAAGCCCTATATGGCGCTGGCCGAGAAGCTGGGCGGCCTGGTCGGCCAGCTCGCGCATGGCGAACTCACCAGCATCGCCATCGAAGTGGAAGGTGCGGCCGCCGAGCTGAACCAGAAGCCGATCACCAGCGCGGTGCTCGCTGGGCTGATGCGGGTGCATTCGGACACGGTGAACATGGTCAACGCGCCGTTCCTCGCCAAGGAGCGCGGGCTTGACGTGCGCGAAGTGCGCCATGATCGCGAGGGCGACTATCACACGCTGGTGCGCGTGACCGTCGGCACCCAGGCGGGCGACCGTTCGGTGGCGGGCACGCTGTTCAGCAACGCGGCGCCGCGTCTGGTCGAGCTGTTCGGCATCAAGGTCGAGGCCGATCTGGTCGGCCACATGCTCTACATCGTCAACGAGGACGCGCCGGGCTTTATCGGCCGGCTCGGCACCACGCTGGGCGAGGCGGGCGTCAATATCGGCACCTTCCACCTCGGCCGCCGCTCGGCCGGTGGCGAAGCGGTGCTGCTGCTCTCGGTCGACGAAGCGGTGGACGAAGCCCTGCTCGCCAAGGTCCGCGCGTTGCCCGGCGTGAAGACCGCCATGGCGCTCGCGTTCTGAACCGATTAGGGGAGGCGTCCATGACTGGTCTCCTCCCCGAAGGGTTTCACGATCGCCTGCCGCCGGCCGCCGATGCGGCGGCGCGGCTCGAGACGCGCGTGCTGGGGCTCGCGCGTCTTTATGGATACGAACAGGTCGATCCCCCGCTCGCCGAGTTCGCCGACGAACTGGCGACGCGGCTCAAGACGGGTGCAGTGCGCGATGCGGTGCGGTTCGTCGATCCGGTGTCGCAGCGCAGCCTTGCCATCCGGCCGGACCTGACCGCCCAGGTAGGCCGCATCGCCGCCACCCGCATGGGCCATCATCCGCGGCCGGTGCGGCTCTGCTATGCGGGACAGGTGCTCAAGCTGAAGGCGCCCGCGCTCGACCCGCGCCGGGCGATGCGCCAGATTGGCTGCGAGCTGATCGGGCGCGACTCTGTGGTCGCGGCGATGGAGATCGTCCGCGTCGCGATCGAGGCGCTGCAATCCGCCGGCGTCGAAGGGCTGGCGATCGATTTCACCTTGCCCGATCTGGTCGATACGCTTGCGGGCGAGACGCTGCCGCCCGAAAAGCTCACCGCGCTGCGCGAGCGGCTGGATGCCAAGGACGCCGGCGGCGTCGCCGCGATCGATCCCCAATATCTGCCGCTCATCGAGGCCGCCGGACCTTTCGATAGCGCGATGGCAAAGCTGCGGGCGACCGATGCGGGCACCGCGCTCGCCAGCCGGATCGACGGACTAGCCACTATTGCGGCGAGCATCCCGGCGGGCGTCGCGCTGACGCTCGACCCGACCGAGCGCCACGGCTTCGAGTATCAGACCTGGCTCGGCTTCTCGATCTTCGCGCGCGGCGTGCGTGGCGAGATCGGCCGGGGCGGCACCTATATGGTCGTGCACGACGGCGAACGCGAGGAACCGGCGGTCGGTTTCTCGCTCTATGCCGATCCGATTCTCGACGCCGGCATGGGCGGCGATGCGCGGCGGCGGCTGTTCCTGCCGTTCGGCACCGATGCGGCGACGGGCGCTACGCTCCGGGCGCAGGGCTGGGTGACGGTCGCGGCGCTCGAGGCCGACGACACGCCTGAGGCGCAGCTCTGCACCCATGTGCTGCGCGACGGGGAACCGGTCGCGGTGTGAGGCGGGTCTGTCGCCCCAGCTTCCGCCGGGGTGACGGCTTTCCTCAGCGCACCACCGGCAGCGTCACGGTCGATCCCGCGCAGACGCGCTGGGTCGCCTTCTGATAATCCTCGGGCCTGGCCTTGTAGATGTTGGGCACGAACTTCTGCGGGTTGCGGTCGATCACCGGGAACCAGCTCGACTGGACCTGGACCATGATCCGGTGGCCCTTCTTGAACACATGGTCGTGGTCGCGCAGCGGGAAATCCCAGGCGGTCACCTGATCGGGGACCAGCGGCGTCGCCTGTTCGAAGCTCTTGAGGTACCGGCCGCGGCGGATCTCCATCGCGATCGGCAGTTCATAGCCGTTCAGCCCCTTGGCGTACGCCCCCAGCGCGGTCGGCGGCTTCTCATAATCCTCGGGGAACACGTCGATCAGCTTGACGACGAAGTCGCTGTCGGTGCCGCTGGTCGTCGCCATCAGTTTGGCGGTGACGTCGCCGGTGACGGTCAGGTCGTTCTCCAGCGGGGCCGAGACATAGCTGAGCACGTCGGGCCGGTCGTCGACGAAGCGCTGGTCCTCTGCTTCCCACCAGCGCCAGTCGGGCGTGGCATAGGTGGCCGACATCGGGTGCGGACGGAACGGTACCGGGCGGGCGGGATCGCTCACATAATCGCGACATCCTTCACCCGCCGCCGGGGCCGTGAAGCTGAGCGAGCCATTGGCGTGCAGGTACAGGCTCGTCGCCCGCGCATTGGCGAGCGGATACGTCTGATAGGTCTTCCACTGCCACGAACCGGACTGAAAGCTTTTCAGCGCGAAGTCGGGCTTCTCGCCCTTGCCGTGCAGCCAATAGGCGAAGAACGGCGCCTCGATCTGCTCGACAAACTGGGTGCCGCTGTCGACACCGAACGGAATGCGGCCCAGGCTGTTCGCCGGCGACTGCCAGGTGCCATGCGCCCAGGGGCCCGCGACCATCAGCGCCAGCTTGTTCGAATCGTTCTCGCGCTGCTTTTCCCAGATCTTCCAGCTGCCCCAGGGATCTTCCTGGTCCCAATAGCCGGCAACGTTGAGCGTCGGCACGGTCGTTTTGCCGAGCGCGTTCGACCAGACCTGCTTCTTCCAGTGCTCGTCATAATCGGGGTGCTCGATCATCTCGCGATAGCGCGGCACCCGGCCCTTGAAATATTTCTTCTCGATCTCGTCGGGTGACCCCGCCTGCAGGAACCACGCATAGGTGTCGTAGCGGTCGTACAGGTCGATGCCGGCATTGGTCTTGTCGGCCTGCAGGCTGTTCACCCAGTCGCTGGCATAGGTGAGCCGCATCGCGCCCCAGCGGTGGAGGTCGTCATTCTTCCAGTAATCGATCCACGCCGCCTGCGGGCTGGTCGCCTTCAGCGCCGGATGCGGCTTTGCCAGCGCAACCGCTGCGGTGAAGCCGGGATAGGAGACGCCCCACATGCCGACCTTGCCGTTGTTCGGCTTCACATTCTTCACCAGCCAGTCGATCGAGTCATAGGCGTCGGTCGCCTCGTCAGTCGCGCCCTTGCCGGTCTTGATTTCGGTCGAAAGCGTGAACGGGCCGCCTTCGGACTGGAAGCGGCCGCGCATGTCCTGGAACACGAAGATATAGCCGTCGCGCACCAGCGGCGCCCAGCTGCCCGGCACGCGCTGGGGGGCGGCTGCAGGCGTGCCATAGGGGGTGCGCTGGAACAGGATCGGCAGCGGACCCTTGGCGTCGCGCGGGCGCAGGATGACGGTGTGCAGCTTGACCCCGTCACGCATCGGGATCATCGCTTCTTCGAAGGTGAAGGGCGCCTCGGATGCGGCAGGTGCGGCCTGCGGCGGCGCGGCGGCGGCCAGTGGTGCGGCAAGCGCCGCGAGAGCTACGGTAATCAGCCAGTGCCGCATCGATTCATCCCCCTGAGGTCAGGGTGACTTGGTGCGGCAAGACGCCGCCGGGATCAAGCCGGCGGCGTCGTATCGCGGATCAGTCGATCCGGTGTTCGCCCTTCACCCAGCGGACCGTGCCCGAGCTGGCGCGCATCACCACGCTTTCGGTGGTCATCTTACCGCGCACCCGCTTTACGCCCGACAGCAGCGAACCATCCGTCACGCCCGTCGCCGCGAAGATGCAGTCGCCCTTGGCGAGTTCGTCGAGGTTATAGACCTTGTCGAGGTCTTCGATGCCCCATTTCCGCGCCCGCGCGCGCTCATCCTCGTTCCGGAACACCAGCCGGCCCTGGAACTGGCCGCCGACGCAGCGCAGCGCCGCGCAAGCCAGCACGCCCTCGGGCGCACCGCCCTGGCCCATATAGACGTCGATCGTCGTGGCCGGATCGCTGGTCGCGATCACGCCCGCCACGTCGCCGTCCGGAATCAGCATGATGCCGCAGCCGACCGCGCGCAATTCGGCGATCAGCTTTTCGTGGCGCGGGCGGTCGAGTACGCAGGCGATAATCTCGTTCGGCTTCACCCCCTTCGCGGCGGCGATCGCCTCGATATTTTCGGTCGGCGTCCGGGTCAGATCGATCACGCCCTGCGGATAGCCGGGGCCGACGGCGATCTTGTCCATATAGACATCGGGCGCGTTGAGCAGGTTGCCCTGTTCGGCCACTGCCAGCACGGCGAGCGCGTTGGGACCTGCCTTGGCGGTGATGGTCGTGCCTTCCAGCGGATCGAGCGCGATGTCGATCTTGGGGCCCTTGCCGATCGCCGAACCGACCTTTTCACCGATATAGAGCATCGGGGCCTCGTCGCGCTCGCCCTCGCCGATCACCACGGTGCCGTCCATATACAGCTGGTTGAGCGCCTCGCGCATCGCTTCTACGGCCGCATGATCGGCGGCCTTTTCGTCGCCTCGGCCGATCAGGCTGGATGCCGCGATCGCTGCAGCTTCGGTGACGCGCACCATTTCGAGGACGAGAACGCGGTCGAGGATATTGCTGGTATTCGGCATCGGATCGGATGTCCTCCGTGGCTTTGTGGGGCGCGATAGGAGCGCAAAACCGCGCTGTCGAGGATGCTAACGTTGTCACTGCCACTACGGCGCCAACTTGCCTCGATTTCGCCCTTTGCGCGGATATACTGCCGCCATTCTGCACCGGAGCGACGCCAATGCCTCCCTTGCCCTTTTTGCTGCTTTTTCAGGATGTTGCCAGTCCTACGGTAACCGCGGCGCTGGCGCGATACCGGGCCGACACCCGCGCAGGCATTTCGTGCCCGACGGCGACCGAGCAGGGCGAAGTGGTGGTGTGCGCGCTGCGCACTGCCGATCGCTACCGTGTGCCGTTCGTGACTGCCACGACGGGGCGGGACGATCCAAATGCCCGGCTCGAGCGCTTGCTGGGCGACCCGGTGGTGCAAGGCATCACCCCCTGCGGCGAAGGCCTCTACACCGTGAAATGCGGATCGGTCGGGGTTACGATGTCGACCCGCTTCGACGGCAAGGCCCGGCTGGTCACGCGCCCCCTGGCCCCCTGAGCACTTCGCGCCGGAAACTCTCCTCCGCCGGCGCGTTAGCGACCCCGGGCGGGGAACAGGAGGGATCCATGTTGTTGATTCTGCTTGCGCTCCAGGTGGCGAGTGCAACATCCCGGTCTGCGCCCGCACCGGCCGTGCGCCCGCATTCGCCGGCACGTCTGCGCACCGTCCAGGCGCGGCTAAGGCAGCGTGCGCCCAGCCTCGTTGCGATGCGCCCGCTGCTGACGGCCTGCGAGCTGGCGAGCGATTGCGGCCGCATCGATCCGGCGGCGCGCTACCGTGTCAGGGCGGCGGCAGAAAGGATCGTCGATCCGCGGCTGGAAATGGTGCGCCCCACCGGCCCCGCTTGTGGGCTGACCGGCATGCGGGTGTGCCCGGGCCATGGCCGGCGCGTACTGCGGGTCGCCTATTAAGCGTCGAGAATGTGCATCCACATCGGCTCGCCCGTCAGGCTTTGCGAGCCGCGCAGCTTTTCCAGCGCCTGGGCGATGCTGCGCTCGGGCGCCTCGTGGGTGACGATGGCCACCAGTGCGCTGCCGTCTGGGCTGACGCCGCGCTGGATCAGGCTTTCGATCGACACGCCGGAATCACGCATCGCGGCCGCGATTTCGGCGAGCACGCCCACCCGGTCGGCAACGGTGAAGCGGACATAGGAGCGCCCGCGCCGCTCGCCGCTGTCTGCGGCGGGCTGGGCGGCAAGGGCTGCCGCGGGCATCGCATAAGGCGGGCCATATTCGCCGCGCGCGATGTCGATCAGATCGGCCACCACCGCGCTTGCCGTCGGGCCGTCGCCCGCGCCCGCACCCTGGAACAGCAGGCGGCCGACAAAATTGCCCTCTGCCACGACGGCGTTGGTCGATCCGGTGACATGCGCCAGCGGGTGGCTGAGCGGCACGAGATGCGGATGCACGCGCTGGAACAGGCCGTGCGGCCCCGCGTCGGCGATGCCGAGCAGCCGCACGCGGTAGCCGAGCGTCGCCGCCTCAGCGATGTCAGCGGCCAGGATATGGCGGATGCCGCTCGCCTTCAGGTCGCCGAACGCCGGCTGGGTGCCGAAGGCGAGGCTGGCGAGGATCGACAGCTTGTGCGCGGCGTCGATACCGTCAATGTCGAAGGTGGGATCGGCCTCGGCATAGCCCAATGCCTGCGCCTCGGCGAGAATCTCGGCGAAGTCGCGGCCCTCGGCCTCCATTTTCGACAGGATGAAGTTGCAGGTGCCGTTTAGGATGCCGTAGACGCGGCTGATCGCGTTGGCGGCCGCGCCTTCACGCAGCCCCTTGATGACCGGTACGCCGCCCGCCACGGCAGCCTCGAACTTCAGCGCGACCTGCGCCGATTCGGCGGCGGCTGCGAGTTCTAGGCCGTGATGCGCGATCATCGCCTTGTTGGCGGTGACGAAGCTTTTGTTCGCGCCCAGCGCCGCGCGGGCCAGCGCCAGCGCCGGGCCGTCGGACCCGCCGACCAGTTCCACCACCACATCGGCGCGCGCATGGCGGGCGAGTTCGACCGGATCGTCGACCCAGTCGAAGCGGCCCAGATCGATGCCGCGATCCTTGTTCCGGTCGCGGGCGGAAACGGCGACGACTTCGATCCGCCGGCCGGCGCGGCGCGCGATCAGATCGGCATTGGCGTCGAGCAGGCGAATCACGCCGCCGCCCACGGTTCCGAGCCCCGCCAGTGCCACGCGCAACGCTTCCGCCATTCGATTTTCCTTCAATTCCACTTGGCAAGGCGGCGGCCGGACGTTTCCGCCCGGCCGCCGCCCCTTCGTCCCTAGCGCCTTCCTTCCGCAGAAGGAAAGACAGATTTAGTCGCGCAGGCGCACCTGCACGCGCCTTTTATTTCTTGATCAGGCCGATTTCGACGAGCCGCTCGTGCAGATAATCATGCGCGGTGATCGGCTCGGGATAGCGGTTCGGATTTTCCGCGCTGATGCAGCCGGGCAGCGTCTTGATCAGGAAATCGGGCGCCGGATGCAGGAAGAAAGGCATCGAATAGCGCGAATGGCCGCGCCGCTCGGCCGGGGGATTGACGACGCGGTGGGTCGTCGAGGGCAGCACATGGTTGGTCAGCCGCTGCAGCATGTCGCCGACATTGATGACCATCGCGCCTTCGGGCGGCTTGATCGCCATCCATTTGCCGTCGCGGTCGAGCAGTTCCAGCCCGGCTTCCTCGGCACCGAGCAGCAGGGTGATGAGGTTGATGTCCTCATGCGCACCGGCGCGGACTTCGGGCGCATCGGCATCGACCGGCGGGTAATGGAGCAGGCGCAGTACCGAATTGCCGTCCTTTACCGCTGAGTCGAACCAGTCCGGCGCCAGGCCCAGATAGCGTGCCACCGCCGACAGCAGCTTGTCGCCGGCCGTATCGAAGGCGGCGAACAGCTCGACGAAGGTGTCGCGAAAGCCCTCGGGCCGGGCCGGCCAGATGTTTGGCGCCATGTCCTTTTCGAAGCGGTGGCCCGCCGCCAGCTCGCGGCCGACATGCCAGAATTCCTTCAGGTCGACATGCGTTGCGCCCTTGGCGATCTCGGTCTTGAACGGCGTATAGCCACGCGCGCCACCGCCGCCGGGGACGTAATAGCCGCGCTTTTCCTCCTCGGGCAGGTCGAAGAACGCCTTGGTGATCGACCATGCCTGGTCGATCAGCGGCTGCGGCACGCCATGGTCGCGCACCACCGCAAACCCGAACCGCTGAAAGGACTGGCCGAACGCCTGGGCAAAGCCCTCCGGGTCGCTCGCCTGCGCCTTCAGCGAAAGCACCGGAATTTCGGCGAGACTTTCCAACATTCCATATTCTCCGAACACAAAAGCTTGTGGTTAGACCTGCCACCGGCCCTGCAACAAGATTGGGAGGTTCCCCAGGTGCCCAGCCTTGCCGCAGATCAACGACCGACCTGCATCAGCCCCTTGGTCTTGCCGTCACCAGCGGCGGAAAGCTGCAGGGCGAAAGGCTGGCCGTCATCGGTGGTGCCGAACAGATTATCGTCGCGCGTGCCGACCTTGAAGCCTTGCTTCGTCATATTGTCGCGGAACCAGTCGCGCACCGTGGCCGGCGCGGCGGGACTTTCGAATTCGACCAGCACCTGGCCGTCATCGTCCTTATCCGCCTTGTCGCTGCCGTCCTTGCCGTTGATGCGCAGATTCTTGAGCGTCGAGCCCGGATAGAGCGTCACGCCGTCAATGTCGAAGTCCTTGGCGGAAAGCGCCATTTTCGGCAGGGTGATCGAGCCTTGCACGCCCGGTGCCTTGATCTGCACGCGGCCGTTCGCATCAGTGGCGATCACTGCATTGCCGTCACTGTCATTGCCGCCTTCGATGGAAATGCTGCCGCTGCCGTTGCAGGCCGAAAGCAGCAGAAGGGCGGCGGCGGGAACGATTGGGCGAAGCATCGAAATCTCCTGCGAGGCAGTCACGCTGGCTGCACTGTTGCCCTAGAAGCCGGCACGTCAACCCGAAAAGGGGTGACGCAGGCGGCGGACTGGGCCATGTCCCCGCCATGCACGCGCCGCACCTCACAACGCAATCCGCGAACCGCGCGCCACTGCGTTTCGGCGAGTTCGTCGCGCTCGCGGCGGCGCTGATGGCGCTGACGGCGCTGGGAATCGATTCGATGCTGCCCGCCTTGCCGGCGATCGGCGACAGCCTGGGCGTGTCTTCGGGCAACCATCGCCAGTTTGTGATCACGGCCTTTCTGATCGGCTTTGCAGTGGCGCAGTTGCTCTATGGCCCGCTGTCCGATCGATTCGGCCGGCGGCCGGTGCTGATGGCGGCGCTGGGCTGTTATGTCGGCACCAGTGCCATCGCCGCGCTGGCGCACAGCTTTCCGCTGCTACTTGCGGCGCGCGTGGCGATGGGTGCCGCCGCCGCCGGATCGCGCGTGGTAACGGTGGCGCTGGTGCGCGATTGCTATGCCGGCCGAGCCATGGCGCGGGTGATGAGCCTGGTGTTCATCGTTTTCATGGCCGCGCCGATCTTTGCGCCCGCAGTGGGGCAGGTGATTCTCGGCGCAGGCGGATCGTGGCGGACGATCTTCTGGGGTGTGGGCGGTGCAGGGGGGATCGTCCTGCTGTGGTTCGCGCTGCGGATGCCTGAGACATTGTCGCCCGAAAGCCGCCAGTCGCTCCATCCCGCGCGCGTGATCGGCGATTACGGTCTCATGCTGCGGGATCGAGCCGCGGTAGGCTACACCATGGCAACCGCCCTTCTCTCGGGCGCACTGTTCGGCTTTATCGGCTCGATCCAGCAGGTGATGGCCGATGTGTTCGGGCGGCCCGAATTGCTGACCGTCCTTTTCGCCGGCGTGGCCAGCACGATGGCGGTGGGCTCCTTCGTCAATTCGCGGATCGTGATGCATCTGGGCATGCGCGTGATTTCGCACAGCGCACTGGCGTTGCTCACCTTGTTCGCCGGGGTGCATCTGCTGGTGACGCTCGCGGGACTGGAGACGTTGTGGAGCTTCGCGCTGCTGCAGGCAGCGATGATGGCATGCTTCGGTCTTGCCACGTCGAATTTCTCGGCGCTGGCGATGGAGCAAATGGGCGAAATCGCCGGCACGGCTTCCAGTCTGCAGGGTTTTTCGACCACACTGGCCGGTGCGCTGATCGGTGCGGCGATCGGCCAGGCGTTCGATGGTACCACCATCCCGCTGTACAGCGGATTCTTCCTAATGGGTGGCCTGTCGCTGCTGATAGTAGCGATTACCGAGCGCGGACGGATGTTCCGGCCGAGCTGACGGAACGGACCCGGCAGCACACCGTTGGCGCTATCGATCCCGGCGACTTTCGTCGGGAGCAGGCGGAGGAACGTGCAATGGGCGGCCAGCAGATTACGGGCCACGGACCCGGTGACGACGGCTATGACGCGGAAGGCTATGACGAGAGCCAACGTGCCGAGATTCTGGAAGTGACCGGCGACGGCCCCGATGACGGGTCGTTGCTGACAGACATCAATCCGGATCTGGGCGGCAACGAGGATGACGACGACGATCTCGACGATCTGACCATGGAAGACGACGAGGTCGGCGAGGAAGATGAGGATCTCGATGCCGATGAAGACGATCTGGACGAAGATGACATCCAGGACGATTTCGATGACCCGGATATCGGCGAAGACGATCTCGACGCCGAACTCGACGATGCAGACGAAGACGCACTCAAGCCTTGAAGCTTGACGGCATGACGCGAGCGGGGCGAGCATCGCTGCGTCATGCCCAAGGATCCGCGAGTCGACGCCTATATCGAAACCAGCGCTGACTTTGCGCGACCCATTTTGTCGTGGTTGCGCGATCGCGTGCACGCGGCCGTACCGGAGACGACCGAATCGATAAAATGGTCGCGCCCCGCTTTTCTGATCGGTGGCCGCACCTTCGCGCTGATGGTCGCCTTCAAAAATCACGCCCGGTTCGGCCTTTGGGAACATGGCGCGACGGAAGGCGAGACAGTGGCGCAGTTCCGCCATCTCCTCTCGCTTGCAGACTTGCCCGATGCTCCGACCCTGGAGGCGATGATCCGAGCGACCGCGCTACGGACCGAACGCGGGGAGCGGCCGGCCCGTCCCCCGCGCGCACCCCGGCCGGAGGCCGACGTTCCGGCGGAGCTCGCCGCTGCCCTGGCGGACGATGCTGCGGCCGACGGAACCTTCCGCGCCTTTCCGCCCAGCTGCCGCCGCGAATATTGCGAATGGATCGAAGAGGCGAAGCGCCCCGACACGCGCGCCCGCCGCGTCGCCGAAGCGATCGAATGGATGCGCGAGGGCAAACGCCGCAACTGGAAATATGCCAAAGGCGCAGGCGGCTGACGATCTTCCATAGATTGCGTGCCGAGTATTGTATGATACGTTGCATCATCACTGCGAGAGGATGAGGCCATGCCGAAGCGTATCGAAATCGCCGACCCCGTACCGATTGGCGCGATCAACGTCACGCCATTCATCGACGTGATGCTGGTGCTGCTGATCGTGATGATCCTCAGCATGCCGATGGCCACCCACAAGGTACCGGTCGACCTGCCGACAGCTGGTGCCCGACCGGTCGATTCGGCCAGCCACCGGCTGGCGATCGATCGCGACGGCGCGCTCCATTGGGACGGCGCCGCGATTGCCGATGCGACACTGCCGGCGCGGCTGGAGGCGCTGCGCCAGGATGCAGCGGTGCTGCAGCTCCAGACCGATCCGGAAGCGCGCTACGATCGCTTCGATGCGGTGCTGGCGACGATCAAGCGCGCGAATATCGAAAAGCTGGGCTTTGTCGGGAACCATCCGCTGACCAACTGAAGGAACCTGCGCATCCGGTCTTTCGTTCGCCATGAAAGCGACGGAGAGGACCGGATGCGCCTGATTTCCCTGTTCTGCATTGGCACGCTGGCCGCCTGTTCGAGCCAGCCCCCGGAACAGCCGGCAGCAAATGCCACGAGTGCGGTCGCGAACGCGGCGGTCAACCAGTCGGCGCCTCCTGCACGACAGATCGGCAACGAGCTCGAAGCCGTTTCGCCCATTGCGCCGGGCCAGCCGGGTGGCCTTGCCGATGACCGTACGCCAGTATCCGAAGGCCGCTTCGCTGCCGATAGCGCGCAGGGTGCTGCCGCGGTCGTGCAAAATTATTACGCGCTCATCGAAGCCGGGCGCTATCAGCAGGCCCGAGCGCTGTGGAGCGACGGTGGCGAGGCTTCGGGCGCCGACCCGGCGCAATTTGCGGCCGGCTTTGCAGCCTATACCGAATATCACGCCCAGATCGGCGCGCCGGGGCAGATCGAGGCAGGCGCCGGCCAACGCTATGTCACGGTGCCGGTGCAGGTCTATGGCCGGATGAAGGCGGGGGGGAAGCCGTTCCACCAGCTCGGCGAAGTTACGCTCCACCGCACCGGTGATATTGACGGAGCGACGCCGGAGCAGCGCCAGTGGCGGATCCGCGCGATCAAATTCAACCGTGACCCGGCTGCGCCCGTGTCCTGAACCCGGCGGCTTTAGTTGCCGATGGCATTTTCCACGGTTGCCATATCGGCGCTGTTGATGGGCTGGCCCCAGGCATCGACGGAGGGGGTGGGCTGTGGCTTGGGCTTGGCGTGGGTGTCGATGCCAGAGATGCTCACCGCCGTCCACAGCACGCCCGCAGCCCAGAACAGCGCAGACCAGCGGCTGCGAAAAATCTGGGCGGGTCGGCGCGGAAACATGGCTTGAGTATCCAGGCGCACCATGAAGGCTGCGCTTCCGAACATGGTTACGCTAGGGTTCGCAGATGCGCCGCTTTCGCCAGACCATCATCGCCACGCCCGAGGACATCGACGAACTGGGCCATGTCAACAATGCCATATGGGTGCGCTGGATTCAGGACATCGCCGTTGCCCACTGGCAGGCAGTCGCAAGCGCCGAGGAACAGGCCGCCTGCATCTGGGTCGTGACGCGGCACGAAATCGATTATCGCGGCAATCTGCGTGCTGGCGAGACCGTCACCGCAGAAACCTGGGTGGCGGAGGCGCCGCGCGGGGCGCGCTTCGATCGCCACGTCCGCTTCACCGGCACGGATGGCAAGGTTCGGGTAGAGGCGAAAACCACCTGGGCGCTGATCGACCGGGCGAGCGGCCGGCTGCTGCGCGTGCCACAGGCAATGGCGGCGCGGTTTCTGGACGAGGGCGACGCGATATAGCCGCCAACCCGATCTCCTAGCCGCTGTTGCGGAGCGCCGTCGCGATCGCGTTGATCGACAGCAATATACCCTCGCCGATCCGCGGATCGCCTTCCCCGGCGCGGTGGCGCTTCATCAGCTCGATCTGGAGCAGGTTGAGCGGCTCGATATAGGGCAGGCGCAGCCGGATCGAGGTCTCCAGCGGCGGATGCTTTTCGAGCAACCTGGTCTGGCGCGTGACCTGCAGCAGGCAGTCATGCGTCTGGTCCCAGCCGCTGCGGATACGGCCGAACACCGCCTCGCGCAGCTCGGTATCCTCGACCAGCGCCGCATAATGCTCGGCGATGCCCATGTCTGACTTGGCCAGTACCTGTTCCATATTGTCCAGCGTCGCGCGGAACAGCGGCCAAGCGCTCGCCATCTCGCGCAGCAGCCCCTTGTCCTCGAACGCCTCCAGCGCCGCGCCCACGCCGTACCAGCCCGGCAGCATCACCCGCGCCTGCGCCCAGCTGAACACCCAGGGGATGGCGCGCAGATCCTCGATTGCGTCGGTTTTCTTGCGGCTGGCGGGGCGCGAGCCGATCTTCAGGCCGGCGATCTCGGCAATCGGTGTCATCTGCCGGAAGAAGGTGGTGAAACCGGGCGTTTCATAGACCAGTCCGCGATAGGCGCGGAACGCGGTGTCCGAGAGCTGGTCCATTGCCGCTGCGAACCGCGCCGCATCGGCCGGGGCCAGCTTCTCCGGCTCCAGGCTGGCGAGCAGAGTTGCCGAAGCCATGGCCTCCAGATTGGTCATCGCGCTTTCGCGGCTGCCATATTTTGCGGCGATCACTTCGCCCTGTTCGGTAATACGGATCCGCCCCTGCACCGTGCCCGGCGGCTGGGCGAGAATCGCCGAGAAGCTCGATCCGCCACCGCGCCCCACCGCGCCGCCGCGGCCGTGGAACAGCTGCATGGCGATGCCGGCTTGCTCGAACACCGGCTTCAGCGCGGTCGAACCCCGGCTCAGCTGCCAGGTGGAGGTGAGATAGCCGCCATCCTTGTTCGAATCGGAATAGCCGATCATCACTTCCTGATGCCCGCGCTTGGCGGCGATGGCCGCGACTTCGGGCAAATTCAGCCAGGCTGCCATGATCGCCGGGGCGCTTTCCAGATCGCCGATCGTCTCGAACAGCGGGATCGCCATGATGTGCGCCTGGGGCTGCTCGCCGGGCACGTAGAGCCCGGCTTCCTTGAGCAGGATATGGACTTCGAGCAGGTCCGACACCGACTGCGCCATCGATACGATGTAATGGCGGATGCAATCGCGGCCGTAGCGGGCATGCGCCGCCGCGGCTTCGCGTACGATCGCCAGTTCTGAGGCGGTTTCCTCCGAATAGGCGGCATAGGGGCTGGTGAGCGGGCGGGCGTTGGCCAGCTCGCGGCGCAGCAGGGCGATCCGCGCCTCCTCGTCGAGCGCCGCATAGTCTTCGCACACGCCCGCCGACTGGAGCAGTTCGGCGACGACGCGCTGATGCACCGCGCTGTTCTGGCGCATGTCGAGCGTGGCGAGGTGGAAGCCGAATGTCTCGATCGCGCGGATCAGCCGGCCGAGCGCGCCGCCTGTCGCCAGCGGACCACCATTGGCGAGACCGCGTGCGATGGCGACAAGGTCTTCGCGAAAGGCTGCGGGATGGTCATAGGGTGCGGCAGGAATGGGAGAGGGCCGTCCGGGCCGCCGCCCGACCAGCCTTTCGTGCGTCGCGGAAAGGCGCGCATAGATGCCGGTCAGTGCGCGGCGATAGGGTTCGTCGCTGCGGCTTTTGCCGGTGTCTCCGCTTGCTTCGGCCAGCGCGATGACTGCCTCTGGCACCTCAGCATGTTCGGTCGAGATCGACAACTCCGCGCCCAGCGCATGGACCGCGTCGAGATAATGGTCGAGCACCGTCTCCGCGGCGCGCGCGAGCGCCAGCCGCATCGAATCGGCAGTGACGAAGGGGTTGCCGTCGCGGTCGCCGCCGATCCAGCTGCCGGGGCGCAGAAAGCTGGGGGTGCGGTCGCCCAGGGCTCGATCCCACCGCGCATAGAGCGCAGGCAGCACGGGCAGGAACACATCGCGGAAATAGGATAGCGCCGTCTCCACCTCGTCCGGCACGCCCAGCTTCTCCCGGCGAAGCACCCGCGTCTGCCACAGCAGCGCAATCTGGCGCAGAATGGCTTCTTCCACCTGATCACCATCCGGCGTTTCCGCCACGCCCTGATCGCGCAGGCGCATCAGTTCTGCGATACGGTTCTTATGGTCGATCATCGACTTGCGCCGCACCTCGGTCGGGTGGGCGGTCAATACCGGGCTGACCAGCGCGTGGTCGAGCAACGCCATCACCGGTTCGCGTCCGATCCCGGCAGCCGCCAGCCGTTCGAGCGCGGCTGCGACATCAGCGTCTTTCTCGGTCGCGACACCCTGCCGGTCTTCGGCGAGGTTGGCGAGCATCGAGAAGAGCATGAATCCGCGGACGAAATCGAGCGTCTCGTCCAGCGTCAGCCTGTCCAACCCCGAATCGATCGCGGTCGCACCGGCGACGCCGCGATGGCGATCGACGGAAGTAGCGCGGATATATTCGATCCGCTTGAACAGCGCCTCGCCACCATAGACGCGGATGACGTCGCCGAGCAGCCGGCCGAGGAAACGGATGTCGGGATTGTTGGTGATTGCGATACTGGCCATGGGCGCAATTGCTGCACCGCGGAAACGCAGGGGTCAACCGGGCTCCGCAACAGAAATACGGCGAGCGTCGGGCGCCAGCAAATTTGTTGCGAAAACTGCTATGGCGAAGACTGATCTGTTCAGCTGGGCAGTCGGCCGGCGACGCGGATCGCCGGCCGAACAGCCTCAAACGTCGAGATTGGCGACGCTCAGCGCATTTTCCTGAATGAACTCGCGGCGCGGTTCGACCACATCGCCCATCAGCTGGGTGAACACCGCATCTGCGACATCGGCCTGGTCGATCGCAACCTGCAGCATCGAGCGGTTCTGCGGATCGAGCGTGGTTTCCCACAGTTGCTCCGCATTCATTTCGCCCAGACCCTTGTAGCGCTGGATCGCGAGGCCCTTGCGGCCGAACGCCAGGATTGCGTCGAGCAGCTGCGCCGGACGCGACACCAGGCTTTCACCCTTGCCGACCGCGACCGGCGCATCTTCCTCGGCAACCGGCGTCTCGCTTTCGGCAGCTGCGCCGCGTGCGGAAACCAGCTTGGACGGCGTGAGATAGCTGGCGGCCTGTTCGGCGGCGAGCGCGTGCAGCTTGCGTGCCTCGGCGGAACTAAGGAAGCTCGCTTCGACGATGTGGTGGTCAGTCACGCCGCGCCACAGTCGTTCGAAATGATAACCACCTTCGTCGGTGACGCGCGCGCTCCACCGCGCCTCGGTATCGGCCGCGTCGAGTCGGGTGACGACGCTGGTCAGCAGCGCGGCGCGCTGCTCGCGGGTCGCCACCGGGTCGAGCGCGCCACCCAGCGCCAGCGCCTCGACGATCGAGGGATCATAGCGGCGCGGGACATAGCGCATCAGGGTGCGCATCCGGCGGGCATGTTCGACGAGCGTGCGAAGATCCTCGCCGCTCCGCTGCCCCTGCGCCGTATCGAGCACGGTGCCGCCGACGCCGGCATCGACCAGATACTGATCGAGCGCGTTGTCGTCCTTGAGGTACACCTCGGACCGGCCCTTGGTCGCCTTATAGAGCGGCGGCTGGGCGATATAGAGGTGCCCGTTCTGGATGATCTCGGGCATTTGCCGGTAGAAGAAGGTCAGCAACAGCGTGCGGATATGCGCGCCGTCCACGTCTGCGTCGGTCATGATGACGATCTTGTGGTAGCGCAGCTTCTCGATGTTGAAATCGTCGCGGCCGATTCCGGTGCCCATCGCCTGGATCAGCGTGCCGATTTCCTTCGAGCTCAGCATCCGGTCGAAACGCGCGCGCTCGACGTTCAGGATCTTGCCGCGCAGGGGGAGGATCGCCTGAAAGTGGCGATCGCGACCTTGTTTGGCGGAGCCGCCGGCCGAGTCACCCTCGACCAGGAACAGTTCGGACTTGGCGGGATCGCGCTCCTGACAGTCGGCGAGCTTGCCGGGGAGCGAGGCGATGTCCATCACGCCCTTGCGCCGGGTGAGCTCGCGGGCGCGCTTGGCGGCCTCGCGCGCAGCCGCCGCATCGATCACCTTCTGGACGATCATGCGGGCATGCGCCGGGTTTTCTTCCAGCCACTCGGCCAGCTTGTCGGCCATCAGGCTTTCGAGCGGCTGGCGGACTTCGGACGAGACCAGCTTGTCCTTGGTCTGCGACGAGAATTTCGGATCGGGCAGCTTGACCGAGACGATCGCGGTCAGGCCCTCGCGCATGTCGTCGCCGGTGAGCGAGACCTTCTCCTTCTTCAGCGCGCCCGACTTTTCCGCATAGCTGTTAAGTGTGCGGGTCAGCGCCGCGCGGAACGCCGCCAGGTGGGTGCCGCCGTCGCGTTGCGGGATGTTGTTGGTGAAGCAGAGGACGTTTTCGTAATAGCTGTCGTTCCACTCCAGCGCGACGTCGATCGTCACGTCGTCGCGGGTACCGCTGATCGCCACCGGATCGGGCATCAGCGCGACCTTGTTGCGGTCCAGCCACTTCACGAAAGCAGCGATGCCGCCCTCGTAGAACAGCTCGATTTCCTTCACCTCCTCATGCCGCGCGTCGCGCAGGATCAGGCGCACGCCCGAATTGAGGAAGGCCAGCTCGCGGTAGCGGTGCTCGAGCTTGTCGAAATCATACTCCGTGATCTTGAAGGTCGCCGGGCTGGCGAGGAAGGTCACGCGCGTGCCCTTCTTGCCGTTCGCCGGGCCGATCACCTTCAAGGGTGCTTCGGCATCGCCGTGGCGGAAGCGCATGTAATGCTCCTCGCCGTCGCGCCAGATGTTGAGATCGAGCCATTCGCTGAGCGCGTTCACCACCGACACACCCACGCCGTGCAGGCCGCCCGAGACCTTGTAGGCGTTCGAATCCGACGTGTTCTCGAACTTGCCGCCTGCGTGGAGCTGGGTCATGATCACTTCGGCGGCGGACACGCCCTCTTCTGAGTGGATACCGGTCGGGATGCCGCGGCCATTATCCTCGACCGAAACCGAGCCGTCGGCGTTGAGCGTGATCTGGATCAGGTCGCAATGCCCGGCGAGCGCCTCGTCGATCGCGTTGTCCGACACTTCGAAGACCATGTGGTGCAGGCCCGAGCCGTCATCGGTGTCGCCGATATACATGCCCGGCCGTTTGCGGACCGCATCCAGGCCCTTCAGGACCTTGATCGAGTCGGCGCCATATTCGTTCGCGTTGGGATCGTTCGTCTTCGGAGTGTCTGCCATGCCGAGGATATAGGGATTCGGGGGGTAGAACGGAAGCAAAATGGTTCGCTTCCCTTTCGCCGCGCGCCATGCTCCATTCGGGGCAGGGCAATCTTCAATCCAAGGGGGAAAGGATGCAGTTTCGCGCTTCCATTGCCGCCGCCGCGCTGCTCGCGGCCGCACCTGCCGCCGCGCAACAATCCGCACCGCTCAGGCCGGATCAGGCGAAGTTCTTCCAACTCTACAAGGAGCTGGTCGAAACCAACACGGTGGTGAATGTCGGCAGCTGCACCCAGGCCGCCGGGCAGATCGCCGCGCGGCTGAAGGCCGCAGGGTTCACGGACGAGCAGCTCACGCTGTTCGCCACGCCCGAACACCCGAAGGACGGCGGGCTGGTCGCGATCTATCCGGGCACGTCCAAAAAGGCGAAGCCGATCCTGTTGCTCGCGCATCTCGACGTGGTCGCCGCCAAACGCGAGGACTGGACGCGCGATCCGTTCAAGCTGGTCGAGGAGAATGGCTATTATTACGCCCGCGGCACCGTCGACGACAAGGCGATGGCGGCAATCTGGGCAGACACGCTGATCCGTTTCCAGCAGACCGGGTACAAGAGCAAGCGCACCATCAAGCTGGCGCTGACCTGTGGCGAAGAGACCACCTGGGCCTTCAACGGCGCCGAATGGCTGGCCAACAACAAGCGCGATCTGATCGATGCCGAATTTGCCCTCAACGAAGGCGGCGGCGGCAAGTCGGACGGGCATGGCAAGGTGCTGGTCGAAACCATGCAGGTCGGCGAGAAGGCCGTGCAGAATTTCCGGCTCGAGACGAGCAACCCCGGCGGTCACAGCTCGATTCCGGTGCCGGACAACGCGATCTACGAACTCGCCGACGCGCTGGTGAAGATCCGCGGCTACGAGTTCCCGCTGGAACTGAGCGACACCACGCGCGCCTATTTCGCCAGGGCCGGCGCGGCGAGAGGCGATGCGATGGGCAAGGCCATGGTCGCGATTGCCGCCAATCCGAACGACAAGGCGGCCGAAGCGCTGCTCAACACCGATCGCAGCTATCATTCGATGTTGCGCACGACCTGCGTGGCGACACTGCTGGAAGGCGGCCATGCCAACAATGCGCTGCCCCAGCGCGCCGCCGCAAACGTCAATTGCCGCATCTTCCCCGGCCACAGCGTGGCAGAGACGCAAGCCGCGCTGGCGGCCGCGATCGGCGATCCGAAGGTGACGATCACCGCGGTGCCGCCGACGCGCCCGCTCGCCAAGCCGCCTGCGCTCGATCCGAAGATCATCGGCCCGGCCGAAAAGCTGGTGGCACAATATTTCCCCGGCGTGCCGCTGGTGCCGACCATGTCGACCGGTGCCACCGACGGCATCTTCCTCGCCGCAGTGGGCATTCCCACCTATGGCGTCCCCGGCGCCTGGGGCGATCCCGACGGCAACGGGGTCCACGGGCTGAACGAGCGTGTGGAAATCCGGTCGCTCTACACCGGGCGGGACTATCTGTTCGATCTGGTCAAGGCCTACGCCCAGCAGGATTGACGGTCAGCCCTGCTCCACCCTGCCATCGGCCACGCGGTAGCGGGTGGCCGAGGCGGGCACCGCCTCGAATAGCGCGGGCTCGGTGCCGGTCATCCACACCTGTCCACGTCCTACCAGCCGATCGAACAGCGCCGCGCGCCGGCCGGGGTCGAGATGCGCCGCGACTTCGTCGAGCAGCAGGATCGGCGTGCGGCCGGCCCGCTCCGCCACCAGCTCGGCATGGGCGAGCACGATGCCGAGCAACAGCGCCTTTTGCTCGCCGGTCGAACAGAGATGCGCCGGCTGGCGCTTGTCGAGATGCGTCACAACCAGGTCGGCGCGGTGGGGGCCGGTGAGGGTTCGCCCCGCCGCCGCATCGCGCCGCCGGCCTTCGCGCAGCGCCGCGGCGAGCGACGCGGCCTCTCCGCTCCAGCCGTCCAGCGCCAGTTCGGCGCGGGCAAAGGGCCCGGGCGGCTGATCCGCCAGCCGCGCGCCGAGTGCGGCAACCGCGTCTCGCCGGGCTGCGTCGATCGCCGCGCCATGTTCGGCCATCCGCGCTTCCAGTGCATCAAGCCACGCCGGATCGGGCGGCAGTTCGTCTGCCAGAAGCCGGTTGCGTTCGCGCATCGCCGCTTCGTACCGCGTCGATTCGTGCGCATGGCCGGGGGACAGCGCCAGCGTCAGCCGGTCGAGAAAGCGGCGGCGCTCGCCCGGCGCCTCCAGAAACAGCCGGTCCATCGCCGGTGTCAGCCACAGCAGGACCAGCCACTGTGCCAGGCTGGTTGCCGCCGCCGTCGCGCCGTTCACCCGTACTATACGCCGCTCGGGGGCATCGGCCCGCGCACCCGTGCCGATCTCGGCCGTATCGAGTATGGCGGCGATGCCGAAACCGCCGGCGCCGCCCTGCCGCGCCATTTCGCCAAGCGGCGCGCCGCGCAGGCCCCGGCCGGGGGCGAGCAGCGACAAGGCCTCGAGAATATTGGTCTTGCCGGCGCCATTCTCGCCGCTCAGCACGACGAAGTCGGCGCCCGGCGCGAGCACGGCATCGGCGTGATTCCGGAAATCAGTGAGAACGAGACGCTTGACGGCCATGGTGAGGGCTGTAGCGCAGCGTCTGGCCCACGAACACCGCTTGTCCAACGAAGGGCGAGAAGGGGATAGAAACTATGATCCGCAAGATTGTCACTGCCGCCGCACTGCTTGTTGTCGCGGCCTGTTCCAAAGCGCCCCAGGACATGACCGCCCATTATTCCGTCGGCGGTGGCCGGGGAACGATGACCGTGCGCGCTGCTGCCAATGGCGATGCCAAGTTCGAAGCCGGCCAGCAGACGCTGCTCCACAAGGGCGGTGTCGATTATCTGGTCGTCAACGATCCGACTGACCGCTTCGCCATCAAGCTGGACGATTTCGTCGGCGCCATGGCCGATATGGCCAAGGAGCAGGGCAAGAAACCGCAGCCGCTGCCCAACAACCCGGAATATGAAGCCGTGAACGTTGGCGAGGAGAAGGTCGCCGACCAGAAGGGCGATATCTGGGCGATCCGTCCGAAGGGTGGCGCCAATGGCGAGAGCGTCCGCGTCGTGATTGCGCAGGATTCGACCTATGCGCCGATCGGCAAGGCATTCGGCCTGCAGACCCGCTTCGCCAATGCGCGCACGCAGATGATGTTCACCGGCGTCAGCAATGCGGACAAGACGCTGGGCAGCGTGCTCGACAAGGGCATGGTGCTGAGCCTGGGCGATTCGCTGACGCTGCAGGATGTCGCGAAGGGCCCGATCGCGGCGAGCGAGTTCGCGCTGCCGAAGTTGCTCGACCGCGCCGCATTCCGCAAGCGCATCGCCGAGCAGGCTGCCAAGGCAGCAGCCGAAGCCGCCAAGGGCGCGCCCGCTGGCGGCGCCATGGGCGATGCCCCGGCAGCGCCCGTCGCGCCTTCCCCGGCGCCCGCTGCGCCCGCCGGCAAGTAACGGCTGCGCCAGTCGCAAAAGAAAGGCGCCCGGACCCACATGGTCCGGGCGCTTTTTTATGCCCGCTCTGGAATGGGTTCAGATCGCCGAGATGCCCGCCTCGGCCAGCCGCTGCTGGGCCACGCGATACAGCACCGGCTCCTTGATCCCCAGCCGGCGGCGGGCTGCGTCGAGCGGTTCGGTCAACAGCGCCTCATAATCTTCGCCGTGTAGCCAGCGGGCACGCTTGCCGTGGCGATAGCCTTCGCGAATCGCGCGGATGCAATCCAGCCGGCCGGTCACGCGCAGCGTCTTGAGGGCGCCGCCCAGTGCAATGAAGCCCCAGCCCAGCCCGCCCGTCTGCGCATAGGAAAAGGCGACCAGGCACAGTTCGCCGAGATGTTCGTTGGCCTGATAGCCGGTCAGCGTGTGCCAGATGTCGTGAATGTCGCGCTCGCGGCGGCCCATCCAGGCATAGGGATGTTCGACATCAATGCCCTGAAACCCGCCTTCGACCATGCTGACCGCAACCAGCCCCTCTGCCGAGAAGCCGGTCGAATCGAGGAAGTCGCGATAGGCGGCGCCCACGGTGCCCGGTGCGAAACTGTCGATCCAGCTGCGATCGGCAAGCTTCTGCGCGAATTCCAGTCGTTGATAGGCAAGCTTGCCGCCGCCCGGAATGGTGAGCAGCCGGCGATAATTGCGCTGCGTCACGTCGCCGTTCAGCGCGCGCATGATGCGGAATACCTGCTCGGTATCGTCGCCATTGGCGAGAAGCCGTCGCAGCGCCGAAAGCGCCGTGCCCCATTCGCGCTTTAGCGGAACGCCGGGGTTGATCGATTGCACAGGTTGCGTGGCCATGGGTCTGCTCTGTTGCTAACAACAGTGTAAATAGCATGCGCCATGGCCAAAATCAACTTGGGCCCGCGAATCACACCCGCATCGGCATCAACACATAGAGCGCGGGCGCGCTGTCATTCTCGCGAATCAGCGTCGGCGCGGCTGCGTCGGCGAGATGGACTTCCACCAGATCGCCTTCGATCTGGCCCAGAATGTCCATCAGATAGCGGCTGTTGAAGCCGATTTCGAACGGCAGCGCGGTATATTCGCCCGGAACTTCTTCAGCCGCAGCGCCATTTTCCGGGCTGGTGACCGACAGGATGATCTTGTCGCGTTCCAGCGCCATCTTCACCGCGCGGGTCTTTTCCGTGGCGATGGTCGAAACGCGGTCGACACCCTGCATGAAGCTCTTCGGATCGAGCTTGAGCAGCTTGTCGTTCGCGGTCGGGATCACCCGGCTGTAATCGGGGAAGGTGCCGTCGATCAGCTTCGAGGTGAGGATCGCCTGACCCAGGTCGAAGCGGATCTTCGAGGCCGAGAGCGAGACACCGACCGAGCCGTCGACTTCATCGAGCAGCTTGCGCAATTCGGAGACGCATTTGCGCGGCACGATAACGCCCGGCATGCCTTCGGCGCCATCCGGGCACGGCACCGTCACGCGCGCGAGGCGGTGGCCGTCGGTAGCGGCGGCGCGCAGCACGCGGCTGGCTTCGTCGCTCACATGGAAGAAGATGCCATTCAGATAATAGCGCGTCTCTTCGGTGGAGATCGCAAAGCGAGTCTTGTCGATGATCTGCTTCAGCGTTTCCGCCGGCAGTTCGAAAGTGGTGGGCAGTTCGCCTTCCGCGATCATCGGGAAATCGTCGCGCGGCAGCGTGCCGAGCTGGAAGCGCGCGCGGCCGGCAACGACCGTCAGCTTGCCTTCGGCTGCGGTCAGTTCGACCTGCGCGCCCTCGGGCAGCTTGCGAACGATGTCGAACAAGGTGTGCGCCGAAACCGTCGTGGCGCCGGGCTGGTCGACCGCCGCCGGGATGGTCTCGTCGATCTGCAGATCGAGATCGGTTGCCATCAGCCGCAGCGTGCCGCCGCCCTGGGCGTCGATCAGCACGTTCGACAGGATGGGAATGGTGTTGCGCCGTTCGACCACGGACTGGACGTGGCTCAGGCCCCTCAGAAGAGTTGCACGTTCGATCGTCGCCTTCATGTACCTCAAACCCCCGGGCCGCCGCCCTAATTCCACCTGACGCGCCCGGCCGGTGGCAGTTCGCCGAGTTGTATCCTTAACGCGAAAAAGGACCGGAGCAAGCCTGCTCCGGCCCTTCTTTACGTGCTTAGCTTGCGTTTTGGTAAATCAGAAGCGCATGCCGATGCCGGTAACGATCTGGTGGCGCTCCGGGTCGACGCCGTTGGCCTGCGATCCGTAGTTGGAATAGCGATATTCCGCCTTAACGAAGACCTTGTCGGTCATCTTCATCTCGACGCCCGCGCCGAGCCGCCAGCCGTCCAGGTTGCTGCGCTGGCTCAGCGCAATCGCCGGGCTGGTGTTGGGCGAGGCATAGTCGGTGGTGAAGGCGGCGTTGGTATAACCGGCCTTGGCATAGATCAGCGTGCGGCCACCCGCGACGAAGCCGAGCCGCCCGCCGACATAAAGGTCGCGGTCGGCCGCAACACGGAGCGTGTCGCCGCTGTTGATCAGGTTGCTGGCATGGTCGCGCGCGCTCGATCCGGTCACCTCGCCTTCCACGCCGAACACGGTGTTGCCGCGCTGGAAGTCATAGCCGATATTGCCGCCATAGGTGACGCCATCGGTGGAGGCGTTGAACGACGACTTGTCCTTCACATGGTCCCACCCGACGATCGCTTCGGCGTGCGATCCTGCGAAGCTCTGGTCCTGTTGGGCAAAGGCCGGGGCGGCGAAGGCCGACGAGCCGATCAGCGTGGCGACGATAAGCTTGGTACGCATACAACTACTCCTTGGTACGGACCGGCTCCCCTTGGGCGAGCCGGTCTGGTTCGACCGCAGACGACACGTCTCGGTCGTTCTCCCGGGGATAGAAGGGCGCGGCTGCGCTGGGGCACCACCATGGCGGCTGCCGGCGCACGCCGGCTGGCATGACTGCTCCCTGACTTCCTCGGTGCCCGTTCTTGCGAGCTGCATGTCTGTTGCCGCCACGCCGCTGTCCGCCCGCTGAACGAAACGGGGCGAAAACGGGGCATTGCGTTACTGCGGGTTACAGGGGAGAAATGGGCATGCAATCCACGCGAAAGGGGCGCGACTTCATCGCGCGGCATGGCGAAACCGTGTTCAATACCGCCCGACGGATGCAGGGCGACCATCCCCATACCCCGCTTACCCGCGCCGGTTTTGACCAGGCCGATGCGATGGGGGCAGCGATGCGCGGGCTGCTCGGGCCGAAGCCGCCGCTGACTTTGTGGTCGTCGACCGCCGGCCGGGCGCTGCAGACACTGGCGATCATTGCCGAACATCTCGAGCTCGACTGGCACCGCGCCCGCACCGATGCGCGTCTGGTGGAAATCGGCATGGGCCAGTGGAGCGGCCGCTATTATGCCGATCTGGCGCAGGAGATCGGGCCATTTCTCGATACCGAGCACGGCCTCTACACCCGCCCGCCCGAAGGGGGCGAATGGTATGATGCGATTGCCGCGCGCGTTTCGGGCTGGCTGGCCGACACCCATGACGATCCCGGCGACCGGCTGGTCATCCTGCACGGCATGTCGAGCCGCGTCCTGCGCGGGGTGATGACCGGCCTTGATGCGCTGCCGCACTTCGCCGCGCCGGTGGCCCCGGACCTGCCGCAGGGCTCGATCGTGATGATCGAACAGGGTGTGGAGACGGTGGTGCATCGCGGCACGGGGACCGGCGGGGCACCGGCATGAGCCTGGCGGCCCTGCTGTTGCTCGCCCTGTCCGCGCCGGAAGCGGGGCGCAGCACGATCGGCATCTATGACGGCTGGGGCGCGTTTCGCGACGCCGCGCCGCGCCGCTGCTTCGCGATCGCCCGGCCGGTGGACCGGGCGCGCCGCGGTGACGCCTTTATTAGCATCGCCAACTGGCCCGAAATGCGGGTGCGCGGACAGCTCCATGTCCGGCTCAGCCGGCCCCGCGCGGGCAATGCACGGGTGACGCTGTCGATCGGCGAACGACGATTCGAGTTGCAGGCAGGCGCCGTCGATGCCTGGGCTCCCGATGCCCGCACCGACGCGGCGATCGTCTCGGCGCTGCGCGACGGGCGCGGCCTGAGCGTCGAGACGGTCGCCGCCAGCGGCGCGGCCTTTGTCGATAGCTATAGTCTCAAAGGCGCAGCCAGCGCCATCGACGCTGCGACGCTGGCCTGCCGCTGACGCGTCAGCAGCGCGCCGTCACCGCATTGCAGCGCACGGTCGACTGCCCGATCGAGACGGTGAAGCCAAAGCCGAGCGGATCGGGTGCGCCTTCATAATAGTCGGTGCTGATGAACTGCGCGCCCGACTTCACTGCGGCATCGCGGCGGCTGAGATCATGGGTACGGGCTTCGCGCGTTTCCGAATCGGCGCGGGTGCGCACCAGAAAACCGGCGCGCACGCGGCGCGTGATGGCGGCCACATCGGCGGCAGGATTCTGCATGTTGAACGCTGCCGCTTCGGGTGCTTCTTCGGGATACCAGCCGAACATCATGCGGCCCTTAAGGCTGGCATGGCCGGCCCGATAGCGGTCCTCATTGGCGTCGCTGGTATCGAGCACGAACAGGAACTTGCCGCGTGACGTGCCGATCGTCGGCCAGCGATGCGCGAGCACGGCCTCCCGCAGCGTCGGCAAGGTGCCGCGCACATCGTCCGGCGCGATCACCCGGTCGCGGCCCATGACGGCGGCGATATCTGCATCGAGCCCGTCGAGCGCGGCGGCGTCAAAGCCCAGATCGGTGGTGCGCAGCCCCGGGATCGGGCGCACGTCGCTCGCATTGACGAGGAGGACGACCGGCAAATGGCCCGGATGGGCATCGGACCAGCGGCGGAAGATGCCAAGGCAGCTACGGAAGGTGCGGCAATGCGTCTGCCAGTCGATGCCGGGAACGTGGATCACCTTGGCGCCGGGCGCGGCCATTTCGGCCTTTATCTCGGCGGTGCCATCGGCATAGGGCGCGGCATAGGCGCCGCCCTGCGGATCGGGCGCTACGTCGATCTCAAGCTGCCTTAGGCCCAGTGCAAGCTGGCTTTCCAGCGGCGGATGGCCATAGGCGAGGCCGTCCCATTCCTTGGCCGCCAGCGTGCGAATGCGTGCCTCGGTCGCGGGCAGCGGATAGGGGCGATAGCTGTTGTGCGAACCTAGCATCTGCACCTGATCGATCCGCAGCGAATCGAGCGCCTTGTCGGCATCGGGGCCGCCCGCCACTGCCGGCGCTGCCATCGCCAGCGCTGCCACCACCGGCACCATGTTCCGAATAATTCGCACGCCAGAACACCGCATTGACCCGATCCCCTTGTCTTCGTCAGGCCGTGCTCCTGCGGCGCGTTGATGCAAGCCGTGTGACAAAGACAAGAAAACGCCCGGAGGCGCGGGGAATCGCCTCCGGGCGAAGCCGGTCCCCGCGATGCGGCGCGCGGAGACCGTAGGGAGATTACATCGACGGCGTGGAAGCCGGAGTCGTGGCAGGCGTAGCGTTCATCTGCTGCGCCGCAGCCTGCTGGATGCGCTTGTTGAGCGCCTGATCGCTGGCCATCGCCTGGCTGATCGCGTTGAAGCGGTTCGCGTCCATGCCGCTGGCCTGAACGGCCGCAACGAGCTTCGGTGCCTTGTCTGCCTCCGGAATCGAAGTGTCCTTGCGGATCTTGTCCACGGCGAGGGCCGCGGCTGCATATTGGCGCACTTCCGTGTCCGTCACGCTGGCATTGGTCGCCGGCTGCGCCGCGGCTGCCGGTTGGGCCGGGGCAGCCTGAGCGGGCGCAGCCTGCCCCGGATCCGCTGCCGCAGGGGCGTGCTGGGCCGGCGTCGTCTGCTGCGCCGCAGTCTGGGCAAAGGCAGCCGGTGCCATGGCAAACGGGGCTGCCGCGATCAACAAATAGGGGAACTTCATGATCCACTCCAAACAGTTGTGCAGGGTATAAACGAAGAAATGGGGTGCTGGTTCTGGGGACTCCAAGGCTATTCACGGCGGGTCGAGCCAGATGCGGGATGGGTGGACCCGAAATGACGTCAACGTGCAGCCATCCTCGCGGACGTGCGACGACGCTGGAAAAAGCGCCGCACTTCGATTACATGCGCGCGATGCAGACAGTGTCGGCCGCCCCCATGCCCATCCCCGGGCACATTGATCCCGTGCCCGTGCCGCGTGCTCCCGCCGTGCGCGAAGATGGTCGTACCGACCTGATCGGTCTTTCCCGCGATGGTATCCGCGAGGTACTTGCTGGTGCCGGCATGGAGCCGAAACAGGCCAAGCTGCGCGCCAAGCAGCTATGGCACTGGATCTATAATCGCGGCGCTACCGAATTTTCGGCGATGACCGATATCGCCAAGGCGCAGCACCCCTGGCTCGCCGAGCGCTTCGTGATCGGTCGGCCGGAAGTGGTGGAGGCGCAGGTGTCAAACGACGGCACCCGCAAATGGCTGCTCCGCTCGCCGGATGGGCAGGATTACGAGATGGTGTTCATCCCCGATGCCGATCGGGGCACGCTGTGCGTTTCCAGCCAGGTGGGCTGCACGCTCAACTGCCGCTTCTGCCATACCGGCACGATGCGGCTGGTCCGTAACCTGACCGCTGGCGAGATTGTCGGCCAGGTGATGCTGGCCCGCGACGCGCTCGGAGAGTGGCCGAGCCAGCCCGAAGGGCGGCTGCTCACCAACATCGTTATGATGGGCATGGGCGAGCCGCTCTACAACTTCGACGAGGTGAAGGCCGGCCTGCAGATCGTGATGGACGGCGACGGGCTCGCCCTGTCGAAGCGGCGCATCACTCTGTCGACCTCCGGCGTGGTGCCGATCATGGCACGCGCGGGGGAGGAGATCGGCGTCAATCTGGCGGTGTCGCTCCACGCTGTGACCAAGGACGTGCGCGATGAGATCGTGCCGCTCAACAAGAAGTACGGCATCGAGGAACTGCTGCAGGCCTGTGCCGACTATCCGGGCGCCAACAATGCCCGGCGCATCACGTTCGAATATGTGATGCTGAAGGACAAGAACGACAGCGATGCGGATGCGCGCGAACTCGTCCGCCTGCTGCGCAAGTACAAGCTGCCGGCCAAGGTGAACCTGATTCCCTTCAACCCCTGGCCGGGCGCGCCCTATGAATGCTCGACCCCGGAACGGATCAAGGCGTTCAGCAACATCGTGTTCGAGGCGGGCATTTCCGCACCCGTGCGCACCCCGCGCGGGCGCGACATCGACGCAGCGTGCGGCCAGCTGAAGACTGCGGCAGAAAAAAAGAGCCGCGCCCAGCTCGACCGTGAGGCCGCCGAGAAGTTCGCGGCGTTAGGCTGACAGCTGCGCAAATGCGCGCCGCCAGAGACGGAGAAATCGCGCGCTGTTTGCTGTTCTGATCGCACTTGCTGCGCCTGCGGGGGAACGCTGCCCCGATGCGCGCACCACGATCGAAATGAACGCATGCCTCGCGGCAATCGGCAAGGTGGCGAATGCCGAAATGGACCGCTATTTCGCTGCGGCCCGGAAGCGCGCTGCGGAAGGGGGCGCCGACGTGGTGAAGGCGCTCGACCTCGCGCAGACGCGCTGGCTCGCCTATCGCAATGCGGAGTGTGACGCCGTTTATACCAACTGGCAGGGCGGCACGATCCGCGGCACCATGTCCATCGGGTGCCGCATCGACCTGACGCACGAACGCACGCATTGGCTGTGGAAGACCTGGCTCGGCTATATGGACTCTACGCCGCCGGATCTGCCGGAACCGAGGTTCAGCGCGGCCTGAACATCCGGAACAGCGCGTCTTCGCCGATTTCGAAATAATCAGCCGGTCCGCCGCCGCGCAGGATCGGGCGGGCACGGGCGGTCTGGTACGTGCCGTCTTCCAACATCGCCTTATCGATGTGGATGCCGGTCGCCTCGCCCAGCACCAGCCAGGTGTCGAGCGGGGTGCCTTCCTTGCTTTCCAGCCGCACCAGCTGGGTGAGCCGGCATTCGAACTGCGCCGGGCTGCCAGCAACCCGATCGGGTCGCACCGTGCGCGAGGGCAGCGCTTCGAGTCCGGCGAGCGTGAACTCGTCGACCTCCGGCCCTACCATCGCCGCGCTGGCGTTCATCGCCTCTGCCTGGGGGCGGGTCGCGAGGTTCCAGACGAATTCGCGCGTCTCGGCGATATTGGCGACGCTGTCCTTCCACCCGATCGAGGCGAAGCCCAGGATCGGCGGGCGATAATTGAACAGGTTGAAAAAGCTGTACGGCGCCAGATTGCGCACGCCGCTGGCAGACATGGTACTGATCCAGCCGATCGGGCGCGGGCCGACAATGGCGTTGAGCGGATCATGCGCCAGGCCATGGCCGGCAGCTGGTTCGTAGAAATGGAAGTCGGCGGTCATGGCGGCTCCACCAGGGAAAAATTCAGACGTGGTGAAACCAATATCGTTCCGCCAGCGAATAGCCTATCATCCGCAAGGCTAGCGGAAGGGGAGCGTAATGGCCGACGCAGCGGCACCGGCGCGAACGCGCAGCATCTATCGCCACCGGCTCATAACCCGCATCTGGCACTGGCTGAACGCCGTGACGATCATCGTGATGATCGGCAGCGGGCTGATGATCTTCAACGCGCATCCGCACCTCTATTGGGGGCAATATGGCGCGAATTTCGATCATGCCTGGCTTACCCTGCCGCGTTTTCCCGGCTGGGCAACGCTGCCGTCCACCTACAGCCTGTCGGGAGCGCGGCACTGGCACTTGTTTTTCGCACTGGTGCTGGCGTTCGGACTGCTCATTTACCTGCTCTGGAGCCTGATAAATGGCCATATCGCGCGCGACCTGCGCATCCGCGCGCGTGAGCTGGGACCGCGCCACCTTTGGGAGGATGTGAAGGCGCATCTGGCGCTGCGGTTCCATGATGCTGCGAATCCGCGCGCCTACAATATCTTTCAGAAGCTTGCCTATGCCGGCACGCTGTTCGTGCTGCTGCCCGCCGTGATCCTGTCGGGCCTGGCCCTGTCGCCGGGCATGGACGCCGCCTGGCCTTGGCTCACCGCAATCTTCGGCGGGCGGCAATCGGCGCGCTCGGTGCATTTCCTCTGCATGGCGCTGATCGTCGGGTTTCTGCTGGTGCACCTGACGCTGGTGCTGCTGGCGGGGCCGATCAATGAAGTGCGCTCGATGATAACAGGTTGGTGGCGCCTGCCCGACGACGCGGAGGAAACGGCATGATCCTGACCCGACGCAATCTGCTCGTCACCGGCGGGGCCGCATTGCTCGCCGGCTGCGATCGCTGGACGGACAGTCCGGTGCTGATGTCTGCCGACGAAGCCCACCGCTTCCTGCAACGCTCGATCGGCCGGGGCGCGCTCGCCACCGAATTCCGGCCCGAACAGCGCAGCCCGATTTTCCGCGTCAATGGCACCCACAATCCGAACACGCCAGATTACAACGCGCTGGTCGCCGGCCGCTTTGCTGAATGGCGGCTGGAAGTCGGTGGCATGGTGCGCCAGCCGCTGCGGCTCAGCCTGGCGCAGCTGCAGGCGATGCCGCAGCGCGCGCAGATTACCCGCCATGACTGTGTCGAAGGCTGGAGCGCGATCGGCAAATGGCAGGGGCCGCAGCTCGGCACGATCCTGAATGCGGCGGGTATCAGCCCGGGCGCCCTATACATCGTGTTCCACTGCGCCGATCGCTACGGCTCGGGCAATTATTATGAATCGATCGATCTGGTCGACGCATTCCATCCCCAGACGCTGCTCGCATGGGCGCTGAACGACGCGCCGCTCGATGTCGGGCATGGCGCGCCACTTCGCCTGCGCGCCGAGCGCCAGCTCGGCTACAAGCAGGCCAAATATCTGATGCGGATCGAGGCGGTCGCTTCGCTGGCGCCGATCGGGCGGGGACAGGGCGGCTATTGGGAGGATTGGCACGGCTACGAATGGTATGCCGGCATCTGAATGACCGTTCCGACCCCGGAACCATTTCGGGTGCGGGGCATTTTGTGATTTCCGGAAACCCGCTACGGGAATGACTGCAACAAACGCCGGGTACGGGATCGCCATGGCCTTGATCGATCGTTTTCTTGCCCGCGCTATCCGGCGCGGCGAACTTACGCTGCTTCGTCCCGACGGCTCCTCGCGCAATTTCGGGGCTCCCGACCCGGACCTGAACCCCGTCACGATGCGGCTGGAAAAAGGCGCCGAGGGGCGCATTGTACGCGACCCGGCGCTGGGTGCCGCCGAATCCTATATGGACGGGCTGCTCAATTTCGAGCGGGGCGACATTCTCGACCTGTTGACGCTGGCGACCGCCAACAACCGGTGGGAACAGAGCGATGCGATCCTGACCCCCTCGCCGCTCAGCGCCGCCACCGCAAAGGTCGCGCACTGGATCGGCCGCTACAACATGGCGCGCAAGGCGAAGCGCAACGTCGCCCATCATTATGACTTGTCGGCGCGCCTCTACGACTTGTTCCTCGATGCCGACCGCCAATATAGCTGCGCCTATTACACCGATCCGGCGAACAGCTTGGAGCAGGCGCAGCTCGACAAAAAGGCGCATATCGTCGCCAAGCTGGCGATCCGGCCGGGCATGCGCGTGCTCGACATCGGCTGCGGCTGGGGCGGCATGGCGCTCTATATCCACCAGAAGACCGGCGCCGAGGTGCTGGGCATCACGCTGTCCGAAGAGCAGCTGAAGATCGCCCGCGAGCGCGCCGACGCGGCGGGCGTCGCCGACAAGGTGAAGTTCGAGCTGATTGACTATCGCGCGCTGACCGGCCAGTTCGACAGGATCGTCTCGGTCGGCATGTTCGAACATGTCGGCACGCCGCAATATCGCACCTTCTTCGCCAAATGCCGCGAGCTGATGACGCCCGAGGGGGTGATGCTGCTCCACACTATCGGTCGCGCCGGTGCGCCGGGCATCACCGATGCGTTCACGCTCAAATATATCTTTCCGGGCGGCTATATCCCGGCATTGTCGGAAATCGCCCAAGGCTATGAAGGCATGCGCTTCTTCCTGACCGATGTGGAGGTACTGCGCCTGCATTACGGCCATACGCTGAAGGCCTGGTACGACCGAACGGTCGCCGCGCATGATGCGATCGTCGCGCTGTACGACGAGCGCTTCTACCGCATGTGGACCTATTATCTGGCGGGTTCCTGCGTCAGTTTCCTGAACGGCGGGCTGGTCAACTACCAGCTCCAACTCTCCCGCTCGCGCACGGAGCTCCCGATCACGCGGGACTATATGCTCGAGGCCGAGGTGGCGCTCCGGCAATAAAAAGCCGGCGGCCGCTTCCTGTTGGAGGCGACCACCGGAGCGAGGGATTTTTAGAAGGACATACGGGCCTGCAGGCGAGCAGAACGCGCGCCCTGATAGCCGGTGACCGTGTGATAATAGGGGCTGGCGACCCCGTTTCCGTCCGTACCATATTCGTTGAAGTCGGTCTTCGCGTGCAGATTCAGTGCGTTGAAGACCGTGAGGTTGAGCCCGAATTCCGACCGGCCAACCTTTGTCTTCCACGCGACCGTCAGATCGTTGCCGAACACCCAGTCATTGGTGAAGACCGATCCACGAGGTACCAGCTTGATCGGCGCCTGGCTTGCAGGGATCGTCGGATCGGTGTCGATCTGCCCGTTCGACAGGACGCGGCAATACATGCCCGCCGCCCCATAGGCACGTGCATAAGGATCGACCGACGACGGCACCATGCCGATGCAGCCATAATGCCGCGGCGAGGTGGCCGAGAAGTTGAAGCCCAGGGTGATGGACTTGGTCGGTGCGTAAGACCCCCACAGCTTGAACACGTTGCGGCGGTCGTTCGGCGAATAACCATAGGTCCCGTAGGTCAGACCCGGCTGGTCGAAGTCCTCCGTGAGGCCAGTATCCGACTGCCCGTTGTCCGTCTTCACGCCGCCTTCGTAATTGCCCTTGGTCCAGGATAATACATAGGAGGCATTGATCTCGAACTTGCCGTCGAATTCGCGACCCACTTCGAAGGTGATCGCCTTGTAGGTACGTGTCGCACGAGGATAGCCGAGCTGCGATGGAGTTAACGTCACCGTGCGCGGATTGGCTTCGCCGTTGATCGGGGCGGCGAGCTGGACGGTGATCGGCTGACCCGGATTGTTCAGCACGTATTGCGTGAAGCCAGTCCAGATCTGGTCGCAGCCGGTGATACCGTTGGCGGTGCAATATTTATTGACCGCGCCGTCGATCGCGGAGTCTTCCAGCACTTCGTTCAGGCGCGTGTAGGTGCCATAAACGCCCAAACGCCAGCGGTTGATCCGCTTTTCATAGCCGAGGATGAACTCGTCTTCGGACTGTGGCTTCAGATTCTTGGCGACCGCCGAATCCACCGGGATGGGCAAGCCCCTGCCCGTGACGTCGCAGTTGACGACCTTGTCATCCGGGCAAGCCGACGCGCCCGAATACAGTACCGGCGCGCCGAGGGTGGGAACCCCGTCGGGACCGATCCCACCCAGCAGGTTGGTGCGGGTGTAATAGGTTTCGCCACCGGTCAGGCGGATGTTGGTGTTCGAGGCTACCGGCAGGAACATGCGCGAGAAGCTGCCATAAATCTTGTCGGTGCGGTTCCCGAACGGATCGAACGTGAAGCCCAGGCGGGGGCCCCACTGATCGCCAGACTCGTAGAATTTCTGACCGGCAGAATTGTTATTCAGGAACCGGTCATCGCGCAGACCTAGGCTTAGATTCAGGCGCCCGTTGAACAGCGACCAAGCGTCTTCGACATAGAAGGCTTCATTACGAGACGTGAAACTGCCGATGTTCGAATAATAGGTCTGGCGCACATAATCGGTACCGACTGGCAAACCGAACTGATCGCCTTGCTTCGCGCGGTAGATGACATAGCTGTAACCTAGGCCGGAACCGAGTTGCTTGTTCTCGGAAGAAAGTTCCTCACGGTCATAGCCGAATTTGATGTGATGCTTGCCAAGGAAGTTGGCATAGACATCGACGTCCGCCCGATAGAATTTGCGTATATCGTGGTTGATCCCCACGCCGCCGCCGGCGTTGGTCAAAGAAACCGACGGATTGTTGCGCGCATCGGTAACGCCGGGAACGATCTTAGAATCCGCGTTGACGCTGCGATAGTTGTTGTTGTTTTCGCCACGACCATAGGCAGCGGAGAAGGTCAGCCAGCTGCTGATAACGCTCGTGTAGCGGCCGACATAATTCTCACCGCCATAGTTGCTATATACGCTGCCCGTGTACGGGCCATCGATATTACGGACTCGATCATATCGCACCGTCGAGGTGCTACCATAATAGTTGGTCGTAGGATTTTGGGACGTATTGAAGTACGTAAACTCAAAATGGTTCTGGTCGTTGATGTAGGCGTCGATCTTCCCGCCGTAGAAGGGGGTTCCCGAATGATAGAAGGAGCGCGAGGTTCCCTGCTTCGTCTTCGTTGTCAAGTTGTATTCGGTTCCGGCGCTGACACTGCTGTTGTCGCGCGACTGATAAAGGCCGAAGAAGAACAGGTGATCCTTCCAGATCGGTCCGGACAAGGTGGCCACAAAGGACTTGGATTCGGAAGACCCATTCACATTGTCACTGTAGATCGTATCCTTAGTCTTTGACAGCAACTCGTTCGGATTCCAGGTAAACAACATGGATCCATGGAAATCGTTGCTGCCCGATTTGGTGGTGGCGTTGATGAAGCCGCCTGTGGAACGTCCGAACTCGGCGGCATAACCGCCCGTCTTGGTTTCGACTGTCTGGTAGAAGTCATAGGGCACATCGACAGGGCTAAGGCCCTTGCGGAAGTCTGTGATGTTGAGCCCATTGACAAAGAAGGCGTTTTCCGAGACGGCGCCGCCATTGATCGAACTCAGGCCGGAAAAGGCGCTCGAGCCGGCATTGGCGCCCGGTGCGAGCTGGATGACCGACTGGATGTTTCGAGCGATCGGTACGCGCTGGCCTACTTCAGCGACATCAAGCACGAGACCAGTGGTCGTGCGGTCGAAATCGACTGTCGCCACGCGCTTACCCTGCACCACCACTTCGTTGCTCCCCTCAGCGGTGAGGGTGAAGGTGTTCCCGGCGCTGTCGGCACCCAGCCGAATGCTGTTTTCCTCATAGGTGGGAAAGCCGGAGGCCGTGATGGTGAAGCTGTAGGACCCCGACGGCAGCTCGGGCAGGCTGTAGCTGCCATCGCTGCTGGTCGTCGCGGTACGGGTGAAGCCCTGGCCTTCGGACTTGGCGGAAATGGTGGCGCCCGCAATGGGCTTTCCTTCGGCGTCGACAACGCGGCCGGTTGCACGGATCGTCGAATAGCCCTGCGCGTGCGCGACCGTAAGCGGGGCCGCTGATAGCAGTGTCAATGTTGCGGTTGCAACGGACGCACGAAGGAGGCTGCGGGAGCACCGCAGTCGCGAGATTTTCATTGGAAATTCCCCTTTTTCTTCCCGCTCGGAGCGCGTCTTGCATCCCTCTTCGCCCCGAGTATCGTATACCAGATAATATATTTATGGTGCTGTCAAACGTATAATATATATGAAAATCAATTGCTTCGCGTGTGTATTGGCGTGCTACTCCAGCGATACAGATGCTATTTGTCTGATTTAAGCCACTTGCGATGCTTCGCTCTCCTTCGGCGAGTCTCGCCAATTTCCCCGAGACAGCGGCGCGGCGGGTCCGGAGTTGCGCGCCGGGCGCACGGGCCCTACAGGGCGCGCGTTCCCATTCTTGCCGGAGTCGCTGCCCCATGTCGGATAAGATCAATCGCGTCGTCCTCGCCTATTCGGGCGGGCTGGACACGAGCGTGATCCTGAAATGGCTGCAGCAGACCTATCAGTGCGAGGTCGTGACCTTCACCGCCGATCTGGGCCAGGGCGAGGAGCTGGAGCCGGCGCGCAAGAAGGCGGAGATGGCCGGCGTGAAGCCCGAGCACATCTTCATCGACGATCTGCGCGAGGAATTCGTCCGCGACTTCGTGTTCCCGATGATGCGCGCCAATGCGCAATATGAGGGGCTGTACCTGCTCGGCACGTCGATCGCGCGGCCGCTGATCGCCAAGCGCCAGATCGAGATCGCCAGACAAGTCGGCGCCGACGCGGTCAGCCATGGCGCCACGGGCAAGGGCAACGACCAAGTCCGCTTCGAGCTCGGCTATTATGCGCTGGCCCCCGACATCAAGGTGATCGCGCCGTGGCGCGAATGGGATCTGACCAGCCGTACCAGGCTGATCGAATTCGCCGAGCAGCACCAGATTCCGGTGAGCAAGGACAAGCGCGGCGAGGCGCCCTTCTCGACCGACGCGAACCTGCTGCACACCTCGTCCGAGGGCAAGGTGCTCGAGGATCCCTGGGAGGAAGTGCCCGACTACGTCTTCTCGCGCACGGTGAACCCGGAAGACGCGCCCGACACGCCGCATGTGATGACGATTCACTTCGAGAAGGGCGATGCGGTGGCGATCGACGGCAATCCGCTGTCGCCGGCGGCGCTGCTCACCGCGCTCAACGAACTGGGCCGCGCGCACGGCATCGGCCGGCTCGACCTGGTCGAGAACCGCTTCGTCGGCATGAAGAGCCGCGGCATGTACGAGACGCCGGGCGGCACGATCCTGCACGCCGCGCACCGCGCCATCGAGCAGCTCACGCTCGACCGGGGTGCGGCGCATCTGAAGGACGAACTGATGCCGCGCTATGCCGAGCTGATCTATAACGGCTTCTGGTTCAGCCCCGAGCGCGAGATGCTGCAGGCGGCGATCGACCACAGCCAGGCCAAGGTGAACGGCACCGTCCGGCTGAAGCTGTACAAGGGCGGCGTGCATGTGATCGGCCGCCAGTCGCCCGACAGCCTGTACAGCGAAAAGGTCGTGACGTTCGAGGACGATCAGGGCGCGTACGACCAGCGCGACGCCGCCGGCTTCATCAAGCTGCAGGCGCTGCGCCTGCGCCTGCTCGGCCGCCGCGACCGCTGATCCGCGCGATTCCGGTCCGTCCCGGTTACGATCGGGACGGGCCGGGTTGCGGCGGCGATATTTGGGGGCAGCATCGCGCGGGTAAAGTTGATATGCCGCTGGCCATGCCCGGTACGCGGTTTCTGGTTCTGGTTGCGCCGCTGTTGCTCGGCGCCTGTGTCTTCGGCAGCGGCGGTGGCGGGCGTCAGCAGCACCCCGCCCCCATTCGCGAGCGGCCCGGCGGCCCGATCACGCTGAACGGGCCGACGCTACGCGACACGCAGCAATGCTATACCGACCTTACCCGCGCGCAGGTCGTGTTTCGCCCGTTGCCGGACAAGGACTATGGCAGCGGCTGCATGCTGCTCGGCACGGTGCAGTTGCTCGACATCGGCATCCCCGTCACCGGGCTGAAGGCGATGCGCTGCGGCCTCGCCCGCAGCTTCACGAACTGGGTGCGGTTTGCGGTCGTGCCCGCCGCGCACCAGTTTCTCGGCAGCGACGTGGTGAAGATCGAGACGTTCGGCACCTATGTTTGCCGCGGCATTGTCGGCAATCCGCAATCGGCGAACAAACTGTCCGAACATGGCCGCGCCAATGCCGTGGACGTCTCGGGCTTTGTGCTGGCCGACGGACGGCGGATTACCATCCTCAACGACTGGCGGACCAGCGATCCGGCGGTGCGGCGTTTCCTCGACACGATTCATGCTTCGGCCTGCAAGCGCTTCCAGACGGTGCTGAGCCCCAATTACAATTACGCACATCGCGACCATTTCCACCTCGACATGGGGCGCGGGCCGTTCTGCGCCTGACCCTTTGCAAAGGGCGCAATCGGGCCTAAGCGGGCGGGGATGAGCGACACCCGAGTCCCGTCGCGCGTCTTCCGTCCTGCCCAGCAGGAGGCGGAGACCGCCAATACCGCCAGCGGCACGCCGCAGACCGAACACCCCGCCTACCGGCTCGCCTTCCAGGACATGGATTTCCTGTTGCGCGAGGATCTGCGGCCGGTGCGCTTCCAGCTCGAACTGCTGAAGCCGCAATTGCTGCTCGACGAGGCGAATATCGCCTCGACCTTCGTGATCTATGGCTCGGCGCGAATTCCGGAGCCGGCCAAGGCCGAGGCCGTTCTCGCGCTCGCCGAGACCGAGGAGCAGAAGCGGATCGCCGAGCGGCTGGTCGCCAAGGCCAAATATTATGACGTGGCGCGCCGGCTGGGCCAGATCGCCAGCAATTTCCCGCTCGATGCGGCGGGGAAGAAGCATTTCGTCGTCACCTCGGGCGGCGGCCCGTCGATCATGGAAGCCGCCAATCGCGGTGCGCGCGACGTGGGCGCGGAAACGGTGGGCCTCAACATCGTGCTGCCGCACGAACAGGCGCCGAACCCCTATGTTACCCCCGGCCTGTCGATGCAGTTCCACTATTTCGCGCTGCGCAAGATGCACTTCCTGCTGCACGCCCGCGCGGTGGCAGTGTTCCCGGGCGGCTTCGGCACGTTCGACGAAAGCTTCGAGCTGCTCACGCTGATCCAGACCGGCAAGATCGATCCGATTCCGGTGCTGTTCTACGGCAAGGAGTTCTGGAACCGCGTCGTCAATTTCGAGGCGCTGTGCGAGGAAGGCGTGATCTCGCCGCGCGACCTGAAGCTGTTCCACTTTTGCGAAACCGCGGAAGAAGGCTGGGAAATCGTGCAGGATTTCTGGCGGAACAAGGAAGCTTCGGGGCGCTGAGCGTCCTACGAAGTTTAGGAAGTTTAGGCCCGGACGCATTTTTTGCTATCCTGCGGACGGGCTTGACCGAAAGGTTCAAAGAGCGTGCCGTGGTGCGCGGCGACGGAACAAATGGGGATCGTTGCGCCGTTTGCAAGGCCGGGCGGCGCGGGGGCGACGTGGGCCTTGCGACTCCCCTCCCTGAAAGGGAGGGGCAGGGAGCGGGTGCGCGCGTCTGCGCGCTTCGGAGACGCAACTGCTTTTGGCCAGCCAGTCCCGCCGCCTTGCGGCGGCGGACCCACCCCTAACCCCTCCCTGCGAGCAGGGAGGGGAATCCACTAGTCGGGAAGCGAAGCGAACAGAACCTGCGCCTGGTCAGGCCGTAAGCCTCTGAAAAAATCAGCGCTTCTTTTCAGCCTGGATCTGCGGCTGGTTGCTCTTGGCCGGGGTGCCGGCGCCCGGCGTGGCCTGGCTGACATTGGTCGAGACATCGGCGCCTTCGACGGCGTTGCCGCCCTGGGCGCTGGCATTGTCCGGCGCGGCGCCGGGGGCAGGGGCCGCCGGCAGCGGCAGGTTGGAGCCCTGCTTGTTGAGATACAGGATCACGTTCGCGCGCACCTGCGGATCGGCGATGCCGGCAAAGGTCATCTTGGTGCCGGGGGCGAACTTGCGCGGGCTGGTCAGCCACGCATCCATCTTGTCGAGATCCCAGCTGCCGCCGACGCCCTTCAGCGCATCGGAGAAGGCGAAGCCGCCCTTGCCCTGGCCGATCGGTTCGCCCAGCGTGGCATAGAGGTTCGGGCCGATGCCGTTGGCGCCGCCCTGGTTGATCGTGTGGCACGAGGCGCACTGCTTGAAGCCGGCTTCGCCCTTTGCGACGTCGCCCTTGGCAAGGCGCACGGCCAGCGGCTCTACCGCGCCCGCGCCACCGGCGCCGCCGGCCGCTTCGTCGGCCTGGACGACATAGCCGGGCTTTTCCGGCTTTTCGGAATGGAACAGCATTCCGCTGGCGATCGAAAGGCCAAGTGCCGCTATGCCACCAGCCAGTGCCCAACCAGCGATTGTATTGAACCGATTGTCCATCATCCGCCCCTGCCAATTTCCTTGTTCCTTTAGAACTGCGTCGCGCCGGAAGGCAAGCGCACTTGCGGCGCCGCCCCGCTGCGGTTAGCGCCCGCGCCGTATGGAGAATTTCGCAGCCCCCGCCCGACCGATCGTGGCGCGCATGATTGCCGCCGCCGCGCAAAAACCTGAGCTTTCCGTAGCGTTTCAGGGCGCGCCGGGCGCCAATTCGCATGTCGCGGCACTAGAGGCTTTCCCGGATTGTTTTCCACTGCCCTGTTTTTCGTTCGAAGACGCCATCGAGTCGGTCAAGGAAGGTCGCGCCCATCGCGCGATGATTCCAATCGAAAATTCTTTGCACGGCCGCGTCGCCGATATCCATTTTCTGCTGCCCGAATCGGGGCTGGTGATCACCGGCGAACATTTTCTGCCGATTCGCTATGGCCTGATGGGCAAGGGCCCGATCGAAGGTGTGCGCGAGGCGATGAGCCATCCGCAGGCGCTGGGCCAGTGCCGCCACTGGCTGAAGGCGCACGGCATCAACCCGGTCGCCTATCCCGATACGGCGGGGGCCGCCGCGATGGTGGCGGAGATCGGCGATCCGGCGATTGCCGCGCTGGCGCCGCCGCCGGCGGCGGAACTCTACGGGCTTGATCTGCTGGCGACCGGCCTTGCCGATGCCGCGCACAACATGACGCGCTTCGTCGTGCTCGCCCGCGCCGCGCCGGCGGCCACCGGGCCGGGACCGTTCATCACCACCTTCGTTTTCGAGGTGAAGAACATCCCGGCCGCGCTGTACAAGGCGCTGGGCGGCTTTGCGACCAACGGCGTCAATATGACCAAGCTGGAAAGCTACCAGCGCGGCGCCAGCTTTGCCGCCACCGAATTCTATTGCGATATTGTCGGCAGCCCCGAAGACCCCGCAGTCGCACGGGCGCTCGAGGAACTGCATTTTCATTGCAAGTCGATGCGCGTGCTTGGCACCTATCCGCAGGCGCGGCCGCGGCCCTGAAGCGTCAGGCGCCGTCGAGCCAGGCCTGCAGCAGGCTGTGGGCGATGGCGTAGCGCGGCGGGGCAAGGAACGGTGCGGCAGGGTCGCGGGCCAGCGCCAGCCGCACTGCCTCGCGGTCGTACCAGCCGGCATCTTCCAGTTCGTGGGTGTCGAGGGTGATCGCGTCATCCTCGGCGGTGCCGATGCACGCGATCATCAGCGAGGACGGGAAGGGCCAGGGCTGGCTGGCGACATAGCGCACCGCGCCCACGCGCACGCCCGCTTCCTCGAAAGTTTCGCGGCGGACGGCATCTTCGATCGATTCGCCGACCTCCAGGAAGCCGGCCAGCGCCGAATAGCGCCCCGCCGGCCAGGCCGGCTGGCGGCCGAGCAGTACCCGGCCCTGATATTCGGCAAGCATGATGACGACCGGCTCGACGCGCGGAAAATGCTCGGCGCCGCAATTCGGGCAGAGCCGCCCCCAGCCGGCGCGGATGATGTCGGTTCCGTGGCCGCAGCGCGCGCAGAAGCCGGCGCGGGCATGCCAGTCGATCAGGCTGCGCGCGGCGGCATAATGGGCGGCATCGGCCGGGCGGATCGTATCCAGCACCGCAAACAGGGCCGGGCTGCGCCCTGCCGGGGCCTGCACGCCCGGCGGCAGGGTGGCGACGAAGCGCGGCGCGCCTTCGTCATAGCCGAGGAACAGCAGCGGCGTGGCCGCACTGGCAAGGTCGGCCCAGACCAGCCGGCCCTCCGCATCCAGCTGCGGATCGAGCCCCTCGAGCAGCAACAGCCGCGCGCGGGGATCGGCCAGCGCGGCCTCCAGCCGCTCGGCCGTGTGACGAACCGGGTCGGCACGGTCGAGCGTGCCGCCGGTAAAGCCGGGCGCGATCACCGCGCGAGATCGGCGTAGACGGCGGCGCGCACCGGCACCTTCAGGCCCAGTTCGGCGAGGAGGACATTGACCATCATCGTTGCGCGCACCTGGTTCTTCGGATCGACCCAGCCGAAGGTGCCGGCGGCACCCGACCAGCCGAAAGTGCCCTTGGCCGCGCCGTTCGGCTGATCGGCAAGAAACACCGAACCGCCAGCGCCGAAGCCCATCGGCACGCCGGTGTCGCGCGCCATGATCGCCAGCAGCGTCTTGTCGACACCCGGCGGCAGCAGGTCCGACATCGCCAGTGCTGCGGTCTCCGGCTTCAGGATGCGCACGCCGTCGAGCGTGCCGCCATTCTGGAGCATGTGGAGGAACCGGTCGTAATCGCGCGCTGACATGGCCAGCCCGGCGCCGCCATAGGGGAAGCTGGGCTTTTTCAGCCAGGCCGAGGTGGCGCCCGGATCGATCGGCAGGCGATTGCCGCCGACCAGCGCATAATCGGTCGCGAGCCGGCCCGCTTCGCTCGTCGGCACCGTCCAGTAGCTGGAGGTCATCTTGAGCGGCTGGAGGATACGGGTGTTGACGAAGGTATCGAACGGCATGCCGCTCGCCACCTCGATCACCCGGCCCAGCACGTCGAGGCTGATCGAATAGCTGAACTTCGTGCCGGGCTCGGCGATCAGCGGCAGGGTGGCAGTGCGGTTGGCAAATTCCTCGAGCGTCGCCGGGCGTACCGGCCGCGCCGATGCCTCGAACGAATCGCTCACCTGCGCCGGGTTGATGCCCAGCCGGTTATATTCGTCGAGCAGCGGCCCCTTGGTGATGATGTTGTAGCCAAGGCCGGCGGTGTGGGTGAGCAGGTTGCGCACGGTGATCGGGTGCGTGGCCGGCCGGCTGGTCAGATCCTTCATCGGATCGACCAGCACCTTCATCTCCTTGAACGCAGGAATGAAGTCGCTGATCGGCTCGTCGAGCTTCAGCTTGCCTTCCTCGATCAGGATCATCGCGGCGATGCCGGTGATCGGCTTGGTCATCGAATAGACGCGCCACAGGCTGTCGATTGTCACCGGCGCGGCAGTCGGTTCGTCGGCGAGGCGGCCTTCGGTAACCACGTTGAGCGGCCCGTTGCCCTTGGCATAGGTGACGACGATACCGGGGACCGTGTGTTCGGCGACGGTGCGCTGGGCGAGTGTGCGGACCTGGCTTTGCGCGGCCACCTGTGCCGATGCCAGGGGTGCATGGAGCAGCGCCGCTGCGCCGATCAGTCCGAAAGCCAGCTTTCCTCGCATCGCAGTCTCCGTATCGCGTTGGCCGCCTTGGCGAATACCGTCGGCAAGCCCGCCGACTCAAGTTCGGCTATCGGCCACCATTCGCCTTGTGGTGGCGCTGCATGGCCCGGCAGCGGAGCGGCGGCAAGCGCGATGTCGAGATCGAAATGGGTGAAGCCGTGTCGCACCTGGTCCGGCAGCATGCGCCAGCCGGCGCGTACGGGGGCATCCACCAGCCCGGGCGGCGTATCGGCCCAGGGGCCGGTGGGCAGCGCGCGCATGCCCCCCAGCAGCCCCTTGTCGGGCCGGCGGACGAGCAGGACCGCGCCGTCCCGCTCCAGCCAGAACATCGTGCCGTGGCGCTGCGGCTTGGGGGCCTTGGCCGCTTTCAGGGGATAGCGTTCGGCCTGCCCCGCGGCGCGTGCCGCGCAATGCCCGGCCAGCGGGCAGAGCAGGCATTGCGGGCTGCGCGCGGTGCAGACCATGCTGCCCAGATCCATCATCGCCTGGGCAAAGTCGCCGGCGCGGGCATCGGGGGTAATGCTGTCGGTAAGGTCGCGGATCGCCGGTCGTGCGGCAGGGAGCGGCTGCTCGAGCGCGAACAGCCGGGTCACGACTCGCTCGACATTGGCATCGACCACCACCGCCCGCCGCCCGAACGCGATCGCGGCAATGGCGGCGGCGGTATAGGCGCCGATGCCGGGCAGTTCGCGCAGCCCTTCCTCGGTATCGGGCAGCGCGCCGCGTCGGGCGACTTCGCGGGCGCAGGCGAGCAGGTTGCGGGCGCGGGCATAATAGCCAAGCCCCGCCCAGGCGGCCATCAGATCGGCATCCTCGGCGGACGCCAGCCTCGCGAAATCGGGCCAGCGGGCCGTGAATTTCTCGAAATAGGGAATGACGGTGGCGACCTGCGTCTGTTGCAGCATCACCTCCGACAACCACACCCGATAGGGATCGGTGGCGTTGCTGCCGGGCGGCGCGCGCCAGGGCAGTGCCCGGGCATGGGCATCGTACCAGGCGAGGAGCAGGGGCGCGATTGCGCGAGAGGCGTTGTCGGGCACGCCCCGCCTATGGCATGGGAAGGCGGTAATGACGAAGCCCCCTCGTGCCACGACCCGCCAGCCGCGCCCCGAGCCGCAGCGCGCCAACCGCCCCCGTGCGGTTTCCGAGCTGCTGCCCGAAGTGGGCGGCGCGGCATTCCGCAAGTTCGGCTTCGTCCAGCACGCTGTGGTCAGCCGCTGGGCTGAGATTGTCGGCGAACGCTATGCCCGCGTCTCGATGCCCGAATCGATTCGCTTTCCGCGCGGCAAGCGTGAGGAAGGCGTGCTCTCGCTGCTCGTCTCGGGTGCCTTTGCGCCGATGATGCAGCATGTCTCGCCCGAGATTATCGAGCGGGTGAACCGCTTCTTCGGCTATCCCGCCGTCGCTCGCCTCGCCATCCGGCACGGCGAAGTCCGCCGCGCCGAAAAGCCGGCGCCGCCGCCCAGCCTGAAGCCGCTGTCGCCGGCGATGGGCGAAAGCCTGCGCGGCATCGCCGATCCGGAGCTGCGCGCCGTGCTCGAATCGCTTGCCGCCGGCGTTGCCGCCAGCGACGAGCAACCCGGCTTCGGCCGCATCGACTGACCGCAGGAAACAGATGCTGCGCTTCCTTCTTTCCCTTGCCCTGCTGCCGCTTCTTGTCAGCGCGACGCCCGCACCGCGCCCGGCCGCGACCAACTGGCTCGCGGTGGTGGCGATCACGCCCGAAGGCGGCTTCCGCCAGGGCAACCCCAACGCGCCGGTCAAGCTGGTCGAATATGGCTCGCGCACCTGCCCCACCTGCTACATGTTTGCGCAGGACGGGGTGGCGCCGCTGCGCCGCGACTATATCGCCACCGGGCGTGTCAGCTACGAATATCGCGACTTTCTGGTGCATGGCCCGCCTGACTTTGCGCTGGCGCTGCTCAACCAGTGCGTCGGGCCGCAGCGTTTCTTTCCGCTGCTCGACGCGATCTATGCGAACCAGCCGGCGTTCGCAGCGCGGCTGATCGCGCTGGAAAAGAACGGCACCGACAAGCTCGAGGCCTGGCAGAAGCTGCCGCCCGAGCAGATGGCGGCCCGCTTTGCCGAGGGGCTGGGCATGATCGACTTCGTCAAGGCGCAGGGGCTGCCCGAGGCGCAGGCGCGGCAGTGCCTGGCGAGCAAGCCCTTGATCGAACGCATTGCCAAGACCAATGCCGACGCCGCAAACCGGACGGACGTGAACGGCACCCCCTCCTTCTTCGTCAACGGCCGCAAGGTGCGTGCGGTCACCTGGCAATATCTGATCCCCGAACTGCGTGCCGCCGGCGCGTGAGCCGATAAACTGGAGATATTTTCGATGCGTCTAGCCCTGGCCCTGATTCCCGCAGTCGCGCTGGTTGCCTGCAAGCCCGCCGACACTGCCGGCAACGGCGCCGCCAATGGCAGCGCGCCCGTCCAGTCGGCCGCGCCCGTTGCCGCGGTGGCGCCGCCGGCCGGCAAGCAATGGACCGACGTGGTCGAAAAGACCAAGGATGGCGGCTATCGCCAGGGCAATCCCAATGCGCCGATCAAGCTGGTCGAATATGGCTCGCGCAACTGCCCGGCCTGCGGCGCCTTTGCCGCGACCGGTGTTGAGCCGCTGCGCGAGAAGTACATCAAGACCGGCAAGGTCTCGTATGAATTCCGCGACTTCCTGATCCACGGCGCCCCCGACCTCGCCGCCGCACTGCTCAACCAGTGCGTGCCGACCGAGAGCTTCTTCGTGGTGATGGACCAGTTCTTCGCCAACCAGCCGGTGGTGCTCGACCGCACCGAGAATCTGGTGAAGAATCGCCCCGACTTCATGCAGCAGGTCCAGCAGATGACCGCGCCGCAGGCCGCAGTCGCCTTTGCCGATGCGCTGGGCATGGTCGATTTCATGAAGCAGCGCGGGCTGACCGAAGCGCAGGCGCGCGCCTGCCTTACCGACCAGAAGAAGATCGAGGAAATCGCCAAGGTCTATAGCGATGGCGGCAGCGTGTACGGCGTGAACAGCACGCCGAGCTTCTTCATCAACGGCGTGAAAAACGATGCCGATCGCTGGGAGCGGCTGGAACCGCTGCTCCAGCAGGCCGGCGCGCGGTAACGCCGCCACTGCGATGCAGATCAAGCGGCTGCGGCTGACCGGCTTCAAGAGCTTCGTCGACCCGGCCGACTTGCGCATCGAGCCGGGGCTGACGGGCATCGTCGGCCCCAATGGCTGCGGCAAATCCAACCTGCTCGAAGCGCTGCGCTGGGTGATGGGCGAAACCAGCGCCAAGTCGATGCGCGGATCGGGCATGGACGATGTGATCTTCGCCGGCACCGCCACGCGCCCGGCCCGCGATTTTGCCGAAGTCTCGGTCCTCGCCGATATGGACGGGCAGGACGACGAGCTGGAAATCGTCCGCCGTATCGAGCGCGGCGCCGGTTCCGCCTATCGCCTCAACGGCCGCGATGTGCGCGCGAAGGACGTGGCGCTCGCCTTTGCCGATGCCGCGACCGGCGCGCATTCGCCGGCTCTGGTCAGCCAGGGGCGGATCGGCGCGATCATCGCCGCCAAGCCGGGCGAGCGCCGCGCGATGCTGGAGGAAGCGGCGGGGATTGCCGGCCTCCATGTCCGCCGCCGCGATGCCGAACAGAAGCTGCGCGCGACCGAGGCGAACCTCACCCGGCTCGACGAACTGATCGGCGACCAGGAAAACCGGGCGGCGGCGCTGCGGCGGCAGGCGCGGCAGGCGGAGCGCTACCGCGAAATCTCTGACCGTATCCGCGTCGCCGAGGCGCGGATGATCTTCGCCCGCTGGCGCGACGCGGCGCAGGCAGCGGACATCGCCCGCAAGGAGGCCGCCGCTGCCGAGGCGCTGGTGGCGGAACGCACCGCCCGCCACGACGAAGCCGCCGCCGCGCAACAGGCGGCTGCCGAGGCGCTGGCCACGCTGCGTGCCGAGGCGCTGCAGCTCCGCGACCGGGCAAGCGACACCCAGCACCGGCTCGCCACGCTGCGCAGTGCGCGGCACGGCGTCGAGCGGCGGATCGGCGAAGTCGCCGAGGCGCAACGCCGGCTGGAGGAAGACCGTGCCCGCGAAGGCGCGCTCGCCCGCGACGCGGCTGAGGCGCTGGCCCGGCTGGGGGAGGAAGCGGCGGCGCTCGACCGCCGGATTGCGGAGACGAGCGCGCGGATGCCGACGCTCGATGCTGCGCTGGCCGAGGCGGAAAGCGCCGCGCGCGATGCCGAAGTGGCGCTGGCCCAGGCGCTGGCGGCGCAGGCGAGCGAGGCGGCCGAGGCGCGCGTGGCCGAAGCCGCGCTGGCGGCGGCGCGGACGCGGATCGACCGGGTGGCGCGCGATCAGGCGCGCATCGAGGGCGAGCTGCGCGCGCTGGGTAGTGCCGAGCCGCTGCAGGAAGAACGGCGCCGCGCGGGCGAGGCACGCACTACAGCGCTGGCGCAGATCGAGGCGGCGCGGGCCGGTCTGGCCGAGGCCGAGGCGGAGGAGCGCAGCGCGATCGCTTCGCGCGACCGGGCGCAATCGGCGCGCTCGGCGGCCCATGCCGAACTGGCGCAGATCGACAGCGAGGCGGCGGCGCTCGCCAAGGCCACCCAGCCTTCGGGCAAGGACCGGCTGCTCGACCGGGTGCGCGCCGATCCGGGCTATGAGCGTGCGCTGGCGGCGGCGCTGGGCGACGATCTCGAAGCGGGGCTCGATGCCGCGGGTACGCGCTATTGGGCCGGGGCGGCGCCACAGCCGGGCGATCCAGGCGCGGTGGCGGGCACGGTGACGCTGGGGAGCCATGTCCAGGCGCCCGAGGCGCTCGCCCGGCGGCTGGCGCAGGTGCTGGTGGCGGAGCGTGACGAGGGCCAGTTGCTCGCAGTCGGGCAAAGGCTGGTGACGCTGGCGGGCGCGCTGCGGCGCTGGGACGGCTATGTCGCGCGCTCGGGCGGTGCGGCGGCGGCGGAGCGGCTGGAACGGCTCAACCGGCTGGCAGCGTTGCAGGCAGCGCGGCCGGCGGCGGCGGAGGCCGTGGAAAAGGCAGATGCCGCGCTGCGCGGGATCGATACGTCGATCGGTGCCGCGCGGGCGAAGGCGGCGGAAAACCGGCGGCTGCTCGGGCTGGCGGAGACGGCGGCGCGCGATGCGGCCCGGGCAGAGGACCGCGCGACCGGCCAGCTCGAACGGCTGGAGGCGCAGCGGGCCGATCTGGAAAGCCGCCGCGCGCGTGTCGCCGCCGAGATGGACGAGGCGCAGGCCGAGCTGGCGCGGGCGGAGGCGGCCAAGGCGGCGCTTCCCGATGGCAACGAAACACGCGAGCGGGTGGCGATCCTGTCGCGCGAGGCCGATGTCCGTCGCAGCGCGGTGGCAACGGCTCGGGCCGAACGCGCCTCGCTCGAGCGCGAGATCGCCCAGGCACGCGAACGCCAGGCCGCCGCTGTCGCCGAGGCGAAAAGCTGGAAGTCGCGGGCCGGCGATGCGGCAAAGCGCGGTGCCGAGATGGACAAGCGCGCCGCCCAGCTTGCGGAGGAAGCCGAAGCGCTGGCCGGGCGCCCCGCCAAGCTGGCGGCAGAAATCGCCGAGGCAGAGGGCGCGGCGGAATCGGCGCGGATTGCCTCGCTCACCGCGCAGGCGGCCGAGCGCGATGCCGATGCCGCCGTACGCGCGACCGAGGCGGCGGTGCGGACCGCCAATGAAGCGCTGGCCGAGGCGCGCGAAACCCGCGCCGGTGCCGCCGCCCGCGCCGAGAATCAGGATCTGCGCCGGGTGGAGATGGGCCGTCTTTCGGGCGAGCGTTTCGAATGCCCGCCGCCGCTTCTCCCCCAGAAGACCGGCTTTGCCGAGGAGAGCGTCCGCTCCCCGCAGGAGGAATCGGCCGCGCACGAAAAGCTGAACGTCGAGCGCGAGCGGATCGGGCCGGTCAACCTTGTCGCCGAGACCGAACTCGCCGAGCTGGAAGCCGCCTTTACCAGCAACGCGAAGGAACGCGACGAACTGATCCAGGCGGTCAACCAGTTGCGCGGCTCGATCGGCACGCTCAACCGCGAGGGGCGCCAGCGGCTGCTCGCAGCCTTCGAGGCGGTGGACGGCCATTTCCGCACGCTGTTCACCACGCTGTTCAACGGCGGGCAGGCGCATCTGGCGCTGGTCGATTCGGACGATCCGCTGGAAGCTGGGCTGGAAATCATGGCGCAGCCGCCGGGCAAGAAGTTGCAATCGCTCACCCTGTTGTCGGGCGGCGAGCAGGCACTGACCGCCGTGGCGCTGATCTTTGCGCTGTTCCTGACCAAGCCATCGCCGATCTGCGTGCTCGACGAAGTCGATGCGCCGCTCGACGACGCCAATGTCGACCGTTTCTGCGACCTGCTCGAGCGGATGACGCGCGAGACGAAGACGCGCTACCTGATCGTCACCCACAATGCCGCGACGATGAGCCGGATGCACCGGCTGTTCGGCGTCACCATGGTCGAACGCGGGGTCAGCCGGCTGGTGTCGGTCGATCTGGGCGGAGCGGAGAGTCTGCTGGCCGCCGAATAGGCTCAGCCAAGGATGCGGCGATAGAGCGCGATATAGGCGTCGGCCATCGCCTCGACCGAAAAGCGCGTCTCGACTGCGCGGCGACAGGCGGCACGATCGAGTCTGGCGGTGCGGGCGACGGCCTCGACTGCCTCCCCGGCGGTATCGACCAGAAAGCCGGTGGCGCTGTCGTCGATCAGTTCGGACATCGAGCCGCGCCGGATTGCGATCACCGGTGTGCCGCAGGCCATCGCCTCGATCACCGACAGGCCGAACGGCTCGTCGAAATTGATGAGGTGAAGAAGCGCATGGGCGCCACCCAGCGCGCGCACCCGCGCCTCGCCACCGACGGGGCCGTGATAGACGATGCGCTCGTCCAGATGCGGCGCGACTTCGCGGTCGAAATAGCCCTGGTCCTGAATGATGCCGTAGAGGTTGAGGCGCCGGCCGGTGGCCTTGGCGACGGCGATCGCCTCGGCCGCGCCCTTGTCGGGGTGCATCCGGCCGAAGAACAGCAGGTCGTCGCTGCCCTGTGGATCGAAAGGGAAGTCGGCGAGCGGAATGCCGTGGTGGATCGTCGCGGCATAGCGCAGTGCCGGGTGCCGGTCGGCTTCCGAAATCGCGACATAGTGCACGCGGTTCTCGAACGGCTTGTACATCGGCAGGATGCGTTCGGACGAGAAGCCGTGGATCGTGGTCACCATCGGGGTGGCGACCAGGGGGGCGAAGGCGTGGGCGGGGAAATCGGCCTGGTTGTGGATCAGGTCGAAGTCTGCCGCGCGGGCGAACAGGTGGGAGAGATGGGCATATTCCCACACCTTCGCGTCGATCGCGGGGTCTTCCTCATAGCCGCGCGGCACCACGCCGGCGAGCCGGGCGGTGGTCAGCGAATCCTGCGTTGCGAACAGGGTTACGTCCACGCCTTTGGCGACGAGGGCCTCGGTGAGGAGGCTCGTCACCAGCTCCCACGGGCCGTAATGGCGCGGCGGCGTGCGCCACGCGATCGGCGCGAGCATGGCGATTTTCATGCGAGGATCACGCCCTGGTTGGGCGCTAGGGAGAGGACATGCATATCCGACTCTCCATCGTCATTCCCGCCTTCGCGGGGATAACGCTCTGGGGATGTGGTGATCGCGGGTGCAAGGGCCCGCGCCCAATCCGGCAGCGCGAGCGTCTGCGGCGCACCGGACAGGTTCAGCACCACCAGCATCCGCTCGGCTCCATGCCGCCGTTCATAGGCCAGCACTGCGCCGTCGCTCGACACGGCGTGCCAGCTCCCAACCGACAGCGCCGGATGCGCCCGCCGCAGCTGGAGCAGCGCGCGGGTGAAGTTGAGCATCGAGCCGGCCTCGCCGCGCTGTGCCGCCACGTTGCGTTCCGCCCAGTCGGGATTGAGCGGCAGCCAGGGTTCGACCGTGCTGAACCCGGCATGTTCGCTGGCATCCCAGGGCATCGGGGTGCGGACCTCGTCGCGGTTGAACGCGGTGTCGGGCTCGCGCAGCGCCTGCGGGTCGCGCACCCGGTCGGGCGGGATCGGTACATTGGCGATGCCGAGCTCGTCGCCCTGATAGAGTGTCGGCGTGCCCCGCAGCGTGAGCAGCAGCATCATTGCCACCGCCGCCTGTTCCGGCCCGACGCGCGAAGCCACACGCGGCTTGTCGTGATTGCCCAGCACCCAGTTGGGCCAGCCGTCCGCCGGCAGCGCGCCTTCATAGTCCGCGATCAGCCGCGCGAGCGTTGCGGCGTCCCAGCGGGCATCGAGCAGATGGAAGTTGAACGGCAGATGCACCCCGCGTCCGCCCTCGCCATAATAAGCGACCAGCCGGGGGATCGGCAGGTAGATTTCGCCGATCAGCACGCGCTCGGGATAGCTGTCGGCCAGATCGCGCATTGCCGCGATGATCTCGGCCATTTCGGGCTGGTCGGCCGAATGGACCTGCAGCAGCCGGTCGATGTCCTGCATCCCCTCGCGCCACGCCGGGTTGGGCGGGTTGTCGGGAAAATCGGGGTGTTTGATCGCCAGCCACAGCACGTCGATGCGGAAGCCGTCGATGCCGCGATCGAGCCAGAAGCGCATCGCATCCAGCATCGCCGCGCGCAGATCGGGGTTGCGCCAGTTGAGCTCGGGCTGTTCCTTCAGGAACTGGTGGAGATAATATTGGCCGGTGGTTTCGTCCCATTCCCAGGCGCTGCCGCCGAAATAGCTTTGCCAGTTGTTGGGCGGGCCGCCATCGGGCGCCGGGTCGCGCCAGATATACCAGTCGCGCCTGGGATTCTCGCGAGAGGAGCGGCTTTCGCGAAACCAGGGGTGCTCGCTGGAGCTGTGGTTCGGCACGAAATCGAGCAGCAGCTTGAGGCCGCGGGCGTGGGCGGCATCACGGAGCGCATCGAAGTCAGCCATCGTCCCGAAGCGCGGGTCGACGCCGCAATAATCGGCCACGTCATAGCCGAAATCGGCCATGGGCGAAGGGAAGATCGGCGACAGCCAGACGGCATCGACGCCGAGATCGACCAGATAATCGAGCCGCGCCGCCACGCCCAAGAGGTCGCCGATCCCGTCGCCGTTCGAGTCGTTGAACGAGCGCGGATAGACCTGGTAGATCACGCCTTTCTGCCACCAGAACGGGTCGGTCATTGGGAGCCCTTTGCTTCTTCGTTCCCCGCCCGCCCGCGGGAGGGGAGCGTGTGTGGGGACGCTCACCAGAAGCGTGCCTTGGGGATATGCGTGATCCGGCAGGCCAGGTCCGCCTCGCCGCTCGCGACGATATAGTGGTCGCCTGCATCGACCATCCCGGTGGTGAACACCACCGGTGTCGGCAGGTACAGTTGATGCGCGATGTCTGCTGTCAGCGCCGGGTTGGCCTGGAGCAGCGGCACCGTGTCCTCCTGCCGCAGGATCACGCCGGGATCGTCGCGGTCGAGCAGCGCCCAGAAGCTGCGATAGATGCCGACCGCATCGCGCTTCTCCACGCCATGGTAGATCAGCAGCCAGCCCTTGTCGGTCAGCACCGGCTGGCTGCCGCCGCCGATCCGCTGGTTCGAGGTCGAGCCCTTGCGCGCGCGGATGCCCGGCTGGTCGAGCGGCTTCCAGTGCAGCCCGTCGGGCGAGCGGGCGAGGTTGATCGACGGGCCGCCGAGCCAGGGAGAATTGTCCGGGTAGGCGAAGTACACTTCCCCCAGCGGCCGGGTGAGCGCGTGGTAGAAGCCATGGATCCGCCCCTCGAACAGGATCATGTCCTTGTTCTGATGGTCGAGCACGACGCCCAGTAGTTCCCAGTCGAGCCCGTTCGCCGAGCGGTACATGGCGGTGCAGTGCCGCTCGGCCGACACGCCGCACACCGTCATCCAGTAGCGGCCGTCGATGCAGGTGATCCGCGCATCCTCGACACCATAGTCGAGATAGGAAGCACTCGGCGCGATCGCCTTGTCGTAATGGACGGCGACGATCTGGCGGCCGTCGCGGTCCAGCTCGACCGGCAGCAGCCAGGACAGCGAGGTCAGGCCGAGCAGCCGCGGGTTTCGGTCCTTCAGCGCGAACTGGCGCGGATCGGCCATGTCGATGCCCGTCAGCCGGTGCCGGTCGAGCACATAGCCGGAGGGCGTCCAGCGAACCGCGCGGACATGATCGCCATCGACCGGATCACGCAGCGCCTCCGCAACCCGCACCATCAGCAGCAGATTGCCGTTCGGCAGCCGCGCGAACCCGGGATTGAAGGCGCCCAGCACATAGGTCGGCTCTGCCACGCCCGCGCGCAGCGGCGAGCGGCTGAGATCGACATCGTCGGGCCGGAAGATCAGATAGTCGTCGCGCAAGCGCATCCCCCTCGGTTCCGCGCCGGCAACGGCGTCAGGCTCCTGCGGTTCCGGCTTCCTGGGCCTGGCGATGGTGACGAATCACCTCGTCGATGATGAAGCGCAGGAACTTCTCGGAAAATTCGGGGTCCAGATCGGCATCCTGGGCCAGCGCGCGCAGCCGGGCGATCTGCGCCTCTTCCCGGCCCGGATCGGCGGGGGGTAGCCCGGCCTCGGCCTTGTAGCGGCCCACCGCCTGGGTCACCTTGAACCGCTCGGCGAGCATGAAGACGAGCGCCGCATCGATATTGTCGATGCTCTGGCGATAACGGGTCAGCGTCGCGTCGGTCATGGCTTCTCCTTTTGCCGCTGCGGCACGGCCATGCAAGCGCCTCTTGCCTTTGCAAGGCACAAAGGCCAGAGGCACGTTCCTATGAGCGCCACCGTCCATCGCCTGGGGTCGCGAACCCAGCCTTCGCTCGATCCGATCATGGCGCTCGTCGCGCAGGACATGAATCTGGTGAATGCGGTCATTCTGGATCGCATGCAGTCCGACATTCCGCTGATCCCGGAACTGGCCGGCCATCTGATCGCCGGCGGCGGCAAGCGGATGCGGCCGATGCTCACGCTCGCGAGCGCCCGGCTGCTCGGCTATGCCGGCACGCGCCACCACAAACTCGCGGCAGCAGTGGAGTTCATCCACACCGCCACGCTGCTCCACGACGATGTGGTCGACAGTTCCGACCTGCGCCGCGGCCGCCGCACTGCCAACATCATCTGGGGCAATCCCGCCAGCGTGCTGGTCGGCGACTTCCTGTTCAGCCGCTCGTTCGAGCTGATGGTCGAGGCCGAAAGCCTGAAGGCGCTGCGCATCCTGTCGAACGCGAGCGCGGTGATCGCCGAAGGCGAAGTGAACCAGCTTTCGGCCGTCCGCCGGATCGACCTGTCCGAGGATCGCTATCTCGACATCATTGGCGCCAAGACCGCCGCGCTGTTCGCCGCCGCTTGCCGCGTCGCCGCCGTGGTGGCCGACCGCTCCGAGGCGGAGGAACAGGCGCTCGACGCCTATGGCCGCAATCTGGGCATCGCCTTCCAGCTGGTCGACGATGCGATCGATTACGTGTCGGATGCCTCGACCATGGGCAAGGATGCCGGGGACGATTTCCGCGAAGGCAAGATGACGCTGCCGGTGATCCTGGCCTATGCCCGGGGCAGCGATGCCGAGCGCGCCTTCTGGAAGGACGCGATTTCGGGCCGCCGCTCGAGCGACGAAGATCTGGCAGAAGCGATCCGGCTGGTGCGTGCCAGCCGCGCGGTGGACGATACGCTGGCCCGTGCCCGCCATTATGGCCAGCGGGCGATCGATGCGTTGGGTGGCTTCCACGCCGGCGAGGCGAAGGATGCGATGGTCGAAGCCGTCGAATTCGCGGTAGCGCGCGCCTATTGAGGCAGAACGGGGAACGCGCCGGGCGGCGCATTCCCCCTCCGGCTTCCGATTATTCGTCGACCGGCTTTTCCGCGTCTTCCTCTTCGTCGTCGACGGCGAGCGCGTCTTCCTCGTCCATGTCGAGCACGTCTTCGATCGCCTCGACGATCAGGTCGAGCTGTTCGTAGCTGGCGGTCATTTCGACCGTTTCGCCGTCTTCATCCTCCAGATGCAGCGTGTAGTCGCCGTCGCTGTCGGGGGTGATGGTGAATTGAGACAGAATCCGTGCCATGTCGCGCTCCTTTGCCGGTGAGTCCGCCAAACCACGCTTGCCTCGAATGGTTGCACCCCGATGACCGAAGCATTGCCGATACACGCCGTTCTGCCCGCTTTGGTTGCTGCCCTGCGTCGGGGCAGCAACGCGGTGCTGGTGGCGCCGCCGGGCGCGGGCAAGACGACGGCAGTGGCGCCGGCGCTGCTGGGCGAGGACTGGTGTACCGGCGAGATACTGCTGCTGTCGCCGCGAAGGCTGGCGGCGCGGGCGGCGGCGGAGCGGATGGCGGCGCTGGCGGGGGAGAGCGTCGGCAAGACCTATGGCTACGCGACCCGGATGGATACGAAGCGATCGGCCGCGACGCGGGTGACGGTCGTCACCGAAGGGATTTTCGTCAATCGCATCCAGTCCGATCCGGAACTATCGGGTGTTTCCGCGGTGCTGTTCGACGAAGTGCATGAACGCAGCCTCGACAGCGATTTCGGCCTGGCGCTAGCGCTGGACGCGCAAGGCGCGCTGCGGCCCGACCTGCGGCTGGTGGCGATGTCGGCGACACTCGACGGCAGCCGCTTTTCCGGGCTGATGGGCGATGCGCCGGTGGTGGAGAGCGAAGGCCGCAGCCATCCGCTGACGCTGCGCCACTTGGGCCGCGCGGCGGAGGCGCGGATCGAGGACAGCATGGCCGCGGCGATCCGGCAGGCGCTGCGCGAGGAGGAGGGGGGCATCCTTGCCTTCCTGCCGGGCGTGGCGGAGATCGAGCGGACCGCCGAGCGGCTGGGCGACGTTGGCGGCGCGGTGCTGCACCGGCTGCACGGCAGTCTGGAGCCCGCCGCCCAGCGCGCGGCGATCGCGCCCGATCCGGAGGGGCGGCGCAAGATTGTGCTGGCGACTTCGATCGCCGAGACATCGCTGACGCTCGACGGCATCCGTGTGGTGGTCGATTCGGGGCTGGCGCGACGGCCGCGCTATGACCGCGCGGCGGGGATGACCCGGCTGGTAACCGAGCGGGCGAGCCAGGCGGCCGTCACCCAGCGCGCCGGGCGTGCAGCGCGACAGGGGCCGGGTACGGCCTATCGGCTATGGGAAGAGGCGGCGACGGCGGGCTTGCCGCGCTTCGATCCGCCGGAGATTCTGGAGGCGGACCTGTCGGCGCTGCTGCTCGATTGCGCGCTGTGGGGCGTGACCGATCCGCGTGCACTCGCCTGGCTCGATCCGCCGCCTGATGCCGCGATTGCCGAGGCGCGGGCGCGGCTGGGGGTGCTGGAGGCGATCGACGCCGACGGTCGACCGACCGAACATGGCAAGGCGATCGCCCGCCTGCCGCTGCCGCCGCGCCTCGGCCATATGCTGGTGCGGGCGGGCGAGCGGGGCATGGCGCGGACGGCGGCCGAGGTTGCGGTGCTGCTCGGCGAGCGCGGGCTGGGGGGCAATGACGCCGACCTCGATCTGCGCCTGCGCCGGTGGCGTGGCGAACGCGGCCAGCGGGCGGAGAATGCCCGGCGGCTGGCGGAGCGGTGGAGCAGACTCGTGGCTGGCGCTCCCCTCCCGTTTGCGGGAGGAGGAGCGCAGGGGGAAGAAGTTACCCTCTGCATCGCGCTCGCCTTCCCGGATCGTGTGGCGAAGCGGCGGGACTCCTCGGGCGAGACCTGGGCCTCGGTCGGCGGGCGCGGGTTCAAGCTCGATCCGACCTCGCCGCTTGCCCGGGCCGAATGGCTGGCGGTGGCGGAGACGCAGGGCATGGCGGCAGGCGCGCGCATCCTTTCGGCAGCGGCGATCGACCCCGCCGCGGTCGAATCGCTGTTCGCCGATCGGATCGAAACGCGCCGCACCGTCAGCTTCGATCCCGCTACGGGCCGGATCGAGGCATTGCGCGAACGCCGGCTGGGCGCGGTCCGCCTTTCCGGGGGCAGCGATTCGGGTGCCACGCCGGCCGAGATCGAAACGGCGCTGCTCGAGGGGGTGCGCATGCACGGCCTGCAGCTGCTCCCATGGTCCGAAACCGCGAAGGCACTTCGCACCCGCGCGGCCTATGCCGGGATAGAGGCGCTGACGGACGAAGCACTGCTTGCCACTCTGGACGACTGGCTGCCCCCCGCGCTGGAAGGCAAAAGGCGGCTCGACGCGCTTGCACCCGAATCGTTGACCCAGGCGCTGCAGAATCTGCTCGGCTGGGACGGCCAGAAGACGCTCGACCGGCTGGCCCCGGCGCGATTCGAGACGCCGGCGGGGTCCAGCCACGCGATCGATTATGCCGCCGAAGCCGGCCCCACCGTCGAGGTGCGGGTGCAGGCGCTTTTCGGGCTGGCCGAACATCCGGTGATCGGCGCGGGCGTGCCGCTGGTGCTCAGCCTCACCTCGCCCGCCGGTCGTCCGATCCAGACGACGCGCGACCTGCCCGGCTTCTGGAAGGGGAGCTGGGTCGCCGTCGCCAAGGAAATGCGCGGCCGCTATCCCAAACACCCCTGGCCCGACGATCCCGCCGCGGCATCGGCCACGCTGCGCACCAAAAAGGCTGATGCAAGGGCCGCGAGTCCACGCTAAGGGAGGCTCCCATGAAGTCCGCTCGCATCTATCAGCGCGTCAAGAACGCGATGCAGTCCGGCCGCGCCCGGACCGACAACTGGATTCTGGAATTCGAGCCGCACACGCCGCAGCGGCCCGATCCGCTGACAGGCTGGGCCGGCGGTGGCGAAACCGCGAACCAGATTCGCATCGCCTTCCCGACGCTCGACGCGGCGAAGGACTATGCCGAGCGCGAAGGCTATGCCTATCACGTCGTGCCGGCACCGCAGCGCAAGCTCAAGCTGCAGGCCTACGCCGACAATTTCCGCTGATCTTGTGGCGGCTCAGGCAGCGCCGATCAGGCCACTGCCGAGCAGCAGCAACAGCTTGACGTCGATGGCCACCCCTTCGGCGCGCTTGGCTGCGACGAACGCGGGCAGTTCGCTGAGTGGCACCCGGTGGGGGATGATGTCCTCCTCGGGCGTGCCGCCGCCCTCGGTCACCCGCGTGAGGCCATGGGCACGCACCAGCGTGAAGCCTTCGCTCACCAGCCCGGGTGAGGAGTGGAACTCGCCCAGCACCTCTATCCGATCGCAGCGATAGCCGGTTTCTTCCTCCAGTTCGCGCCGGGCTGCCGATTCGATGGTGTCACCGTCGGAGTCGTCGCCGATCAGCCCGGCGGGCACTTCCAGACAGCGCTTGCCGAGCGGCACGCGATACTGGTCGACCAGCAGCACATGGTCCTCCGCATCGATCGCAAGGATGACGACTGCCTGCACGCCGCGCACCCGCGCGACATATTCCCAGCGCCCCTGCGTGCGCACGGCGATCCATTTGCCCTGCCAGGGCGTTTCCACGGGCTCGTTGCTCATCGGGCGGCTTTAGAGCTCGATCAGCCGGTCGGGAAGCTCGTTCACGTCGTCGGCGGCGCGCGGGAAATGCCGGGCCAGCACGATGCCGATCTGCTCGACGGCGGCCGCCATGCCATCGGCGGGGCGGCCGCCCTTCACGGCGGTGACCAGCGCAGCCATCGCCGCGCCCCAGACCTCCGGCTTCACGCGCGAATGGATCGCCGAATCGGCGAGGATTTCGGCGCGGCGTTCGGCGAGGCTCAGATAGAGCAGCACGCCGGTGGCGCCTTCCGTCCGTTTCTCGGCTGCGGTGCGGAACAGGGCGAGCGCGCGGGCATGGACGCGGCGCGTCTTCACCGCACGCGGCGTCACGGCAATGCGCAGCGCATCCTTGGCCAGCGCCACGCGCACCAGCAGGAAGCTTGCAGCGCTCACCACCCAGGCGGCGGTGAGATACCAGTGCGCCGGTACGGTTTGCGCCCAGGGGTCGATCAGCCGGCTGTGCAGCCATTCGATCGGCCAGGGCTGCCAGGCGAGCAGCGCCAGGACCAGCAGCATCACCAATATCGCCCAGGTGAGCGCGACATCGGCATAGTCGTCGGAGCGCCCGGCGAGCACGGTGACGATCTCGCCGCTGGTATTGGCCTCGGCCTGCGTGACGGCGGATGCAACGCGTGCGCGGTCCTGATCGGTCAATTGCATTGTCACCAGCTCCCCGAAGCGCCGCCGCCGCCGCCGGAACCGCCACCGCCGGAAAAGCCGCCGCCATCGCCACCGCCCCAGTCGGAGCCGCCGCCCCCGTCCCAACCGCTGCCGCCCCAGCTGTCACGCCGGCCGGCCTCTCGGCCGATCTCCTCGGCGATCGACCAGAGCACGATCGGCAGCACGCCGCTATCATGGTCGCGATAGGCCTGTCCGTCCCACGGGCCCGGCCGTCGCCGCCCGCCGAACCGGGCGAGCATCGGCACCAGCACCACAACCAGCACGATAAACCAGAAGAGCAGCCCGATCGGCAGGCCGCCATGATGCTGCCGGCGCGGGGCCTTCGCCGCGGCATCCTGCGCGGCCTTGGCCTTTTGCTCGGCGGCTTCGAGCGGCTGCTTCATCTGCTCGGCGATGGCCTGGGCGCCTGCGACGACGCCTCCGGCCATGTCCCCCGCCTTGAACTTGGGCAGAATGGTCTGGTTGATGATCTCGCTCGAAAGCGCATCGGTCATGATCGGTTCCAGACCATAGCCGACTTCGATCCGGACCCGGCGCTCCTGCGGCGCGACGATCAGGATAATGCCGTTATTGGCGCCTTTCTGGCCGATTCCCCAAGTACGAAGCAGCTGATAGCCGTAATCGGCAATGTCATAGCCCTGCAGGTCGGGGATCGTCGCGACGACGAACTGCCGGCTCGATGCCTGCTGCACCTCGGCCGAGAGCTGGGTGAGTTGCGTCACCTGCTCAGGTGAGAGCAAATGCGCGTCGTCCACCACCCGGCCGGTCAGCTTGGGGAAGGTAGGGTCCGCAATCGCCGGCAACGGCGTCAGCACGAGCAGGGCCAGCAGGAAACGCAACAGGATCATCAGCTGATCTCACGAAGAATGGCAGTGGCGCCGGCGTCGATGCCGTCGGCCATGGCGCCCTTGCGGAAACGGGGCAGGATGTCGCGCTGAATGATTCGCGCGGCTTCGGCATTGGTCAGCGCCTTGCCAAGGCCGTAGCCGACTTCGATCCGCACGCGGCGTTCGGCGGGCGCTACGATCAGCAGCACCCCGTCATTATAGCCGCGCCGGCCGATGCCCCAGCCATTGCCGAGCCGCCGCCCGAACTGTTCGATCGGCTCGCCCGCGAGGCTGGGTACCGTCACCACGACGAATTGGTGGCAGGTGCGCAGCTCCGACTGTGCAAGGCGGCGGGTGAGGCTGGCCACCAGCGCCGCCGGTAGGACGTGCGCGTCGTCCACCACGCGCCCGCGCAGTATCGGGAGCGGATGGAGGTTCCTTGCGGGTTTCGCAGCGGCAGTAGCATAGGTAACGACCGGGGGCGCCGGCGCTAGCTCCGCCACGGGGCAGCCGTGCAGCAGCACGGTGCCCGCAAGGAATGCGGCGTGGATCAGTTGCCGTTCCCGAAATCGACCTTCGGCGCATCCTCGGCACCCGCCTTGGCCTGGAACGGCGTCATCGGCTTGGCGCCATAGAACACCTTGGCGCCGATCGCATCGGGGAAGGTGCGGATGCGGGTGTTATAGGCCTGCACCGCCTGATTATAGTCGCGAACGGCAATGGTGATGCGGTTCTCGGTGCCTTCGAGCTGGCTCATCAGCGTGGTGTAGTTGTTCTGGCTCTTCAGTTGCGGATAGGCCTCTACCGACGCGAGCAGGCGCGACATCGAGCTGCCGAGCTGCTGCTGCGCGGCCTGGAACTGGGCGACCTTGGCCGGATCGCGCAGATCCTCACCGGTCACCTGGATCGAGGTGGCCTTGGCGCGGGCATTGATGACGTCGCTCAGGATCTTGCCCTCGGAGGCGGAGGCCGCCTTCACCGTCGCGACCAGATTGGGGACCAGATCGGCGCGGCGCTGATAATAGGCTTGCACATCCGCCCACTTGGCCTTGGCATTTTCCTCGGCGGTGGGGACGCTGTTGAGCCCGCAGGCCGACAGCGTCAGCGCGGCAACCGGCACCAGTGCGGCACGAAACTTCATCGGGGACGTTCCTCCATTCCCATCTATTTGGTGTCTTATACGACGGGCACACCGTATCGAGAAAGCGAAATCGGACGTGCAGGCTTGGCGTTTTGCGCCCGGATCGGCCATCATGGCCGGGTTTCGCCAGGGGAGAAATGCGAATGTTGAAGGAATTCAGGGCGTTCATCGCGCGCGGTAATGTGCTGGACCTCGCGGTGGGCGTCATCATCGGTGCGGCCTTCGGTACCATCACCAAGTCGTTGACGGATGATCTGATCATGCCGCTGGTCGGCGCGATCTTTGGCGGTGTGGATTTCTCCGGCTATTTCCTGCGGCTGGGCCCGATCCCGGCAAGCTATACCGGTTCGACGACCAGCTATGCCGCGCTCAAGGCGGCGGGCGTGCCGCTGCTCGGCTTCGGCCAGTTCATCACGGTAGTGATCAACTTCCTGATCCTGGCCTTCATCGTCTTCCTGCTGGTACGCACCGTCAACAAGCTGATCGCATCTGCCGAGCGTGAAAAGGCTGCGGGCGAAGCACCGCCCGCCGCCGAGCCGGCCGATGTCGTGCTGCTACGCGAGATCCGCGACGAGCTGAAGAAGCGCGGCGGCGCCGCCTGAGCGGCAGCTTATTCCGCGTCCGGTTCGCGCCGGGCATCGTCGACGATTTTGGCCAGCCGAGCCCGTTCGGCGTTATCCACGGCTTTTTCGGCCTTGGTTCGCCCGAACCGGGCGCGGTTTTGCTCGGCTTCTGCAGCCTTTGCCGCGCGCGCGCGTTGTTTGCGGGCCTGACGAAGGTTGATGATGTCTGCCAACGATAGTACCCCATCTGTTCACAAGCGCATCGGCGCAGGGCACGCGGCCGCGTCGCCCTTTCTCATTATCGGTCCAAAGGCGGAGTTTCCATGGCGGGCAGCGTCAACAAGGTGATCCTGGTCGGCAATCTCGGGCGCGATCCCGAATCGCGGTCGTTCCAGAATGGCGGCAAGGTGGTTGAGCTGCGCATCGCCACGTCCGAAAGCTGGAAGGACCGCAACAGCGGCGAGCGTCGCGAAAAGACCGAATGGCACACGGTCAAGATCTTCAGCGAAGGCCTGGCCAACGTCGCCGAACGCTATCTGCGCAAGGGCAGCAAGGTCTATCTCGAAGGCCAGCTCACCACCCGCAAGTGGCAGGACCAGAGCGGCAACGACCGCTATTCGACCGAAATCGTGCTCCAGGGCTTTAACGCCCAGATGGTGCTGCTCGATGGCCCGGGCGGCGGCCAGGGCGCAGGCATGGGCGGCGGCCGCTCGAGCGGCGGCGATGACTGGGGCGCGGACGATTCGTTCGGCGGCGGCGCACCGGCGGGCCGCGGCGGCGGCAATTTCAACGGCGGCGGCCAGCGCAGCGGCGCGTCTGCCGGCGCGGGCGGCTTTGGCGGCGGCTTCCCGGACGATCTGGACGACGATGTTCCGTTCTGATCGCCTTTCCCTTGCCGGCGCGGTGCTGGGCCTCGTGCTGCTCGCAGGTTGCGGGCGGAGCGAGCGCAGCACCGACGATCCGGTGGGACAGAATGTCGCAGCGGCGGCGCAGGGCATGCCCGCGAACATCGCGGCGGCAGTCGATTGCGGCAATCGACCCAATTTCGTGCCGGTCTTTCCCGGCGCAACGGTGACCAGCTGCATCGCCGCGCCCGATGGAACCGCGCGAGGGCATGTCAGCGGCACGATCGTCTATGAGACCAACGCCGCCGCGCGCGAAGTGCTCGGCTGGTCGCGCGCCCAGGCCAATGCCTCCGGCCTGCGCTATGTGCGCGAAACCGAGAACAGCTATACTGCAGGTGACGCCGGCAAGCGCCGGGTGATGATCGTCGTCGACAGCCATGCGGGCCGGACGCGGGTGTCGATCAACTGGGAACGCGGGACGTAAAACGGGCCTTCTCCCCTTCCTGGAAGGGAGGGGAGGGATTCACCCCGCCACAATCTCCGCCACACCGAACCGGCCTTGCTGGTAATCGGCATAGGCCTGGCGGATTTCCTCGACCGAGTTCATCACGAACGGGCCGTGCGCGACCACCGGCTCGGGGATCGGCGCGGCATGGCCGAACAGGATCAGCGTGGGTTCGTCTGCTGCGATCGTCAGCGTGTCGCCCGCTGAAAGGCCGGCGAGGTGCCATTGCGGCAACGCCTTGTCGCCCACCTTCACGCCACCGCGCACCCCGTAGAGAAACAGGTCGCGGCCTGTCAGGCCGTCGAAAGTCAGCGTCGCACCCGCCGCCAGTTCCGCCCAGCACAGGAACACGCCGGTCAATGATTCGATCGGCCCCGTGCGGCCTGCGAAATCGCCGGACACCAGATGGACCGCCGCACCTTCGCCTGCAGGCACCGCCGGAAAGGCATCTCCCTGCAGTCCGACATAGCGCGGTGCGGTCATCTTCAGCCGGGCGGGCAGGTTCACCCAGAGCTGGAGAATCTCCATCGCCCCGCCATCGCGCTTGAATTCGGCCGGCGACACTTCGGCATGGACGATGCCGCGCCCGGCGGTCATCCACTGCACGCCGCCGGCGCGGATGATGCTTTCATGGCCCGCCGAATCGGTGTGGGCGAGCGAACCCTCCAGAATGAAGGTCACGGTCTCGAACCCGCGATGCGGATGCGGGCCGAACGGCAGGCCGCGATTGCCGGGGCGATAGGTCTGGGGTCCGTGATGGTTGAGGAAGAGGAAGGCGCCGATCTGGTCGAGGCCCGGGCCCGGCACCGGCCGCCGCGTGACCAGATCGCCGATATCGTCGCGATAGGCGGCGTGCGTGGTCAGCAAAGCGACGTCGGTCATCAATCGTGCCTCAACAGGAAAACGGCATGTTCGGCGAGCAGATTGGCCATCGCCGACCCCGTCTGCTGATCCCCCGACAGGAACCAGCAGCCTTCGATAGCGATCCCCCGTTCGGCGACGAGCGCGCGAAAATCGTCGATCGTGACATGGTGGATGTTGGGCGTCGCATACCAGGCGATCGGCAACAGCCGCGTCACCGGCATCCGGCCGCCGAACAGCAGCGAGGCGCGCACCCGCCAATGCGCGAAATTGGGGAAGGAGACGAACGCCCGCCGCCCGATCCGCAGCAATTGCTCCAGCACCTGATCGGGCCGGCGCGTCGTCTGCAGCGTCTGGCTGAGGATCGCATAGTCGAAACTGTCGTCGGGATAATCGGCAAGGTCGGTATCGGCATCGCCCTGAATCACCGACAGGCCGTGCCCGACTGCGGCCGCGACATTGGCGGCATCGAGTTCCAGTCCCCGCGCATCGCAGCCGCGATGATCGCGCAGCGCTGCCATCAGCGCCCCGTCGCCACAGCCGACATCGAGCACACGGGAACCGGCATCCACATGCGCGGCGATGATGGCGAGGTCCGGACGCAAGGCGGAAAGCCAGGAAGGCGTCGTGCTCGAATAGCCGGTGCGGTTCATGCGTCCCCCGCTGCAAGGAATCCGCCGATCACGCGGTCGAGTTCGGGGCTCTCCAGCAGGAAGGCGTCATGGCCGAAGGGCGAGCTGAGTTCGACAAAGCTTGCCGGTGCGCCGGCGGCGTTGAGCGCATGGGCGATCGTCCGCGATTCGGCGGTGGGATAGAGCCAGTCGGTATCGAAGCTCACCACGCAGAACCGTGCCTGCGACTCCCGGAAGGCATTGGCGAGCAGTCCGCCATGTTCCTCGGCCAGATCGAAATAATCGAGCGCGCGCGTGATGTAGAGGTACGAGTTCGCATCGAACCGGTCGACGAACGCCAGTCCCTGATGGCGCAGATAGCTTTCCACCTGAAAATCGGCGTCGAAGCCGAAGGTTTTGGCATCGCGCCCCTGCAGTTTGCGGCCGAATTTGGCGGTCAGCCCGGCTTCGGACAGATAGGTGATGTGCGCCGCCATCCGCGCCACGGCCAGCCCGGCAGCGGGGGGATCCTGCGCCGCATAATAGTCGCCGCCGCGCCATTTGGGATCGGCCATGATCGCCTGTCGCCCGACTTCGTGAAAGGCGATGTTCTGCGCCGAATGCCGCGCCGCCGAGGCGATCACGACCGCCGCGCGCACGCGCTCGGGGAACGTCGCCGCCCAGCTCAGCGCCTGCATGCCGCCCATCGATCCGCCGACGACCGCGAACAGCCGTTCGATGCCGAGATGGTCGAGCAGCATTGCCTGCGCGCGGACCATGTCGCGGATGGTGATGACGGGGAAGTGCATCCCCCAGGGCTCGCCCGTGGCCGGGTTGATCGTCGCCGGGCCCGAGGAGCCGAGACAGCTCCCCAAAACGTTCGAGCAGATGACGAACCAGCGGTTCGTATCGATCGGCTTGCCCGGCCCCACAATCCGCGCCCACCAGCCGGGCTTGCCGGTGACGGGGTGCTCGGATGCGACATGCTGGTCGCCGGTCAGCGCGTGGCAAACCAGAATGGCGTTGCCGGCATCGGGCGCCAGCGTGCCATAGGTTTCATAGGCGATGTCGACCGGCGAAAACAGCACGCCGCCGTCGAGGCGGAGCGGCCCCGGCAGTGTTACCGTGCGGCGAAGGCCGAAACGCGGATCGTCAGACATTCGCGGCTGGTTAGGCCGGTGGGCGCCTGCGTTCAAGCATCTCCCCAAAATCGGCGTGATGCCGGGAGTACTATGCATCGCGATCGTTCGTACCCCTCCCTGCAAGGGAGGGGCAAGGGGTGGGTGCGCGCGTCTGCGCGCTCCAAAGACGCTGATCTATTCGTCGAAAGCGAACCCCGCCGCCTTACGGCGGCGGACCCACCCCCGGCCCCTCCCTACAAGCAGGGAGGGGAGCGAAAGCGCCAGATGCAATTGCCCTGTGCCGGGGAGGCATTGCGTATCGCTTGCCAATCGCCCGGCATTCGGCCAATCCGCGCGCCATGAACGCACCCGTCCCCAAGCCCTGGGTGATGGCCATCGCCCCTTATGTTCCGGGCCGCGCCACCACCGATTCGGGCAAACCCGCCGCCAAGCTCTCGTCGAACGAGAATCCGTTCGGCACGCCGAAGGAGGCGCGCGACGCCTATGCCGCCGCCGCGACCGAGCTGGAACGCTATCCGGATGCCGGCGCGGTCGCGCTGCGCGAGGCGCTGGGGGCGCATTACGGCGTCGAGCCTGAGCGGATCGTCTATGGCACCGGCTCGGACGAAGTGCTGCACCTTGCCGCCGGCGCCTTCGCAGGCGTGGGGGACGAGATCATCTATGTCCGCTATGGCTTTGCGGTGTACGACATTGCCGCGCGCCGGGTGGGGGCGACGCCGGTGGTGGCACCCGACCGCGACTATGCAACCGATGTCGACGCGATCCTCGCCTGCGTGACGGATAAGACCAAGATCGTCTTCCTGGCCAATCCGAACAACCCGACGGGCACCTATACCGCGCGCGAAGAGATTGCCCGGCTGCACGCCGCGCTGCCCAAGCGCGTGCTGCTGGTGCTCGACCAGGCATACACCGAATATCTCGATCCCGAGGATGACGATGGCGGGCTGGAACTCGCTCGTTCCCAGCCCAATGTGCTTGTGACGCGCACCTTTTCGAAGATCTTCGGCCTCGCATCGGAGCGAGTCGGCTGGGGCTATGCGCATCCCGACATCATCGCGGCGATGCACCGCATCCGCGCGCCCTTCGCGTTCAGCATCGGCGCCGGCCGCGCCGCGGTGGCTGCGCTGGGAGCGAAGGATTTCGTTGCGCACAGCCGCGCGCACAACGCCAAGTGGCGTGCCTGGTTCGCTGATGAGATCGCCAGCATGGGCAACAAGGGCGTCCGCGCGATCCCGTCCAAGGCCAATTTCCAGCTCGTGCTGTTCGAAGGCGAAGTGACCGGCGAACAGGCGTACAAGCAGCTGATGGAGGACGGCTATATCGTCCGCTGGCTGCCGGGCCAGGGCCTGCCGCACGGCCTGCGCATCACCATCGGCACCGAGGACGAGATCAAGGGCGTGGCCGCGTCGCTGCGCCGGCTGCTCGGCGCCTGATGTTGCCTTTCGCCCGCGTCACCATCATCGGCCTGGGGCTGATCGGCTCGTCGATCGCCCGCGGCGTCCGCGCCTATATGCCGAGCGTACGGGTGACCGGCTATGACGCGGCGCCCGAGGTTCGCGAAACGGCCGTCGCGATCGACCTGTGCGACGATGTGGCGGACAGCGCCGGCGCTGCGGTGATCGACGCGGACCTGGTGATACTGTGCGTACCGGTCGGTGCGATGGGCGCGGTGGCGGCCGAGTTCGCCGCCGACCTGCCCGCCGATGCGATCGTCAGCGATGTCGGCTCGTCGAAGCTGAGCGTGATCGAGGCGGTGAAGGAAGCATTGCCCAACGCAACCTTCATCCCGGCGCATCCGGTGGCAGGCACCGAAAATAGCGGCCCGACCGCCGGCTTCGCCTCGCTGTTCCAGAACCGCTGGTGCATCGTCACTCCGCCCGAGGGCAGCGATCCGCTGGCGGTCGAGCGGGTGAGCGAGTTCTGGCGCCGGCTGGGCGCGATGGTCGAGACGATGGAGCCGGGCCATCATGACCGGGTGCTGGCAGTGACCAGCCACTTGCCGCACCTGATCGCCTATACCATCGTCGGCACGGCGTCGGACCTGGAGGAAGTCACGCAGTCCGAGGTCATCAAATATTCGGCCGGCGGCTTTCGCGACTTCACCCGCATCGCCGCGTCGGACCCGACCATGTGGCGCGACGTGTTCCTGTCGAACCGCGAGGCGGTGCTCGACATGCTCCAGCGCTTCACCGAAGACCTGACCGCGCTGCAACGCGCGATCCGCTGGGGCAAGGGCGACGAGCTGTTCGACCTGTTCACCCGCACCCGCGCGATCCGCCGCTCGATCATCGACCAGGGCCAGGACGATGCCCGCCCGGACTTCGGCCGCGCGCACGACTGAGGCGGGGTAAGCAGCCGCCTTCAGTTCAGCGCGTTGATGGCCGTATGTACCCGCGCCTCGATTTCCGCGCGCGGCATGCCGGGCGGGATGGGGTCGCCGAAGTGGAAGACGATCTCGCCCCGGCGCATCAGGCCTTTGCGCGGCCAGACATGGCCGCTCTTCACTGCCACCGGCACCACCGGCAAGTCGAGAATGCGGTACAGGCCCGCAAAGCCGGCGCGCAGCAGCGGCCGGGCGCCGGGGACGACGCGGGTGCCTTCGGGGAAGATCAGCACCGAACGCCCCTCGGCCCGCGCGGCCTTGGCGTCCTTCATCATGCTGCGGAGCGCCGCTGCATTGGCCTTGCGGTCGACGACGATCACGCCATAGCGCTTTGCCGCCCAGCCCCAGAGCGGTATCCTGGTCAGCTCGCGCTTCATCACCGTGGCAGGCGCGCCGAGCATCCGGGTAAGCTCCAGCGCCTCAAAATAGCTCTCATGCTTGCCCGCAAACAGCGCCGGGCCGGCGGGAATCGCCCCTTCGATGCGGATATGTGCGCCGACGATGTGGCGGATCGACCATTGCAGCATCCACGCCCAGCGATTGGCATGGGCGCGCAGTGCCTTGCGACCGAACAGCGCCGCGATCGGCGCGCACAGCACCATCACCACCGAAAAGGCGTAGAAGAAGACCCGGAAGGCCCATGTCCGCACCAGGTCCATCAATTTACCCCCAACAGAATCGCGCCACGCCGTACCAGATATTTGTGATATTCGCGGAACAGCATGTCCCACCCGGGCGTGCTGCGCACGGCATCGCCGACGATCGTGACATCGCCGAGCAGGTGGCGCAGCTCCAGCCGGGCGCGCGCCATGTGCCAGTCCGAGGTGACGAGCCGGATGCTGCGATAGCCGTGCTGGCGGACCCATGCCGCCGTCTCCTCGGCATTGGATCGGGTATCGACGGCCTCGTGGCCGAGATCGACACAGCAGGCGAACAGCGCACGGTCGCCGCGGAACTGGGCGGCCAGCTCGTGCGGGCGGACATAGGGATTGACGCCACTCACCAGCATTCGCCGGGCATCGCCGTCGCGAAGGGCATCCAGCCCGCGCGCGAGCCGGCCGGGGCCGCCGGTCAGCACGACGATCGCGTCGGTCTGGCGCCGGCCCAGCGGCTTGCCCAGCGTGGCCATGAAGATGCCGAACCCGATTGCCCAGGCGAGCAGGAGCAGCAGCGCGAGCTGCGCCAGCCGGCGGATCACAGTTGCCGCCCCAGCGCGCGCAGCACCGCGATCCGCGCCGCGATCGTCGCCATCAACGCGAACAGCAGCGGCAGCAGCGCGAGGATAGCCCAGTCCCAGGGGGCAAGCATCGTGCCCGCCAGTAGATCCGATCCCAGCACCGTCAGCCGCGCCTGAAGCAGCCAGGCCAGCGCTAGTCCTGCCACCGTACCCGCCACCCCACCGGCAAGCGTATCGATCGCGATCCGGCGCTGGAACAGCCGCGCTACCTGAACATCGGTCGATCCGAGCATATGCAGCACTTCGATGGTATCGCGGTGCATGTCCAGCCCCGCGCGGGCGGCGAGCAGCACCACGCCGGCGGTGGCGATCGCAATTACCAGCATCAGTCCCAGCGCGACCCAGCTCAGCGTGGTCAGCAGCGTTCGCACCGGCGCCAGCCACTGGGCATTGCGGTCGACTCGAGCCCCCGGCGCGACGCGCTGCACGGCTGCCGTCACCGCCGGCATGGCCGCCGGGCTGCGCAGCTCGACATCGAGGATCGCCGGCATCGGCAGGTCGGGGTCAAGCCCCGCATCGCCCAGCCAGGGCTTGAGCAGTTCCGCCAGCCGGGCGCGGTCGGCCTCGTGCACGCGCGCTACGCCCGGCGTCGCGCCCAGCGTGCGGACCAGCGCCTGCGCCTCCGCGTCGCGCCGGGCGGGATCGGGGTTGACGATCTGGACGGTCAACTGGCCGGCGAGCGAGCGGTCCAGCCGCGCCGTCGCGCCGAACATCCCAAGCCCCAGCGCACCGGCCAGCACGGTCAGGAACAGCATGATCGCCATCACCCAGCGCATCGCGCGGGTGCGCCGCCCTTCGTCGAGCAGGCGATATTCGCGAGGGTCGAGCGCGGCGGGTTCGGTCATGGCGACACAGGCGGGTTGCGCAGCGCGCCGGTCGGGTCGTTCACCCGGCCCTTTTCCAGCCGCATCATATGCGCATGCGGAATGCGGCTGATCAGCTGGAAGTCGTGGGTCGCGACGACGACGGTGGTGCCCAGCCGGTTGAGCGAATCGAACAGGTGCAGCAGCCGCTCCGCCATATCCGGATCGACGTTGCCGGTGGGTTCGTCGGCGACCAGGATTTCGGGGCGGCCGATCACGGCGCGGGCGATGGCGATGCGTTGCTGCTCACCGCCCGACAGCGTCGGCGGCTTCGCGCCGCCGCGCGCGGTAAGGCCCACCCAGGCCAGCATCTCGCGCACCGGCGCCTCGATATCCGCCTCGCGCACGCCGGCGACGCGCAGCGGCAGCGCGACATTGTCATAGGCGGAAAGGTGCGGCAGCAGTCGGAAATCCTGGAATACCACGCCGATGCGGCGGCGAAAGCCGGGCAGCCGGTGGCGCGGCATCGCCCCGGCATCCTCGCCGAACAGCCGCACCACCCCGCGGCTTGGCCGCTGGGCGAGATAGAGCAGCTTGAGCAGCGAGGTCTTGCCGGCGCCGGAAGGCCCGGTGAGGAAATAGAAGGCGCCGGTCGAAAGCGTGAAACTCACGTCCGACAGCGTTTCCGGTCCCGTTCCATAGCGCAGGCCGACATTCTCGAATTGCACGATATTCGCCATGCGCGAAGCGGCCGTCCCTCCCGTCCCAGACCCGGTGGCGCCAGCCATCGCACAGCGGCCGGCCCCGCTCAAGCACAGGCGCGTCAAGACGCTTGCTGGCCCGATTCGTTGGGGCTAGAATCGGTTTCCGGCTGTTTTGCAAGCCGGTCCGACGAGGCAATGGCATGATTTTGGAATGCAGCCAGTGCCGGACGCGTTACCTGGTACCTGACAGTGCGATCGGGCCGGACGGACGCACCGTGCGCTGTGCCAATTGCAAGTATAGCTGGTTCCAGGCCCCTGCGGTGATGGACCTGACGACGCGCGCCCCCGCGCTCGAAATGGCGTCCGCCCCCGAGGTGGAGGCGCCTGCCGCACCCGCTGTTCCCGAGGGAGTGCCGGCGCCCGAAGCCGCTGCGCCGCGCGTCTTTGCCGATGCGGAGCCGGCGGCTGCGCCCGCGCCCGAAGGCGAACCTGCCTTCGATCCCTTTGTGCACCAGCCGCCGTTCAAGCCGCGGCGCAACCCGGCGCGCCGCTGGACCATCGCGGCACTGGTCGCCGGCGTATCGATGCTGCTGGGCGTCACGGCGATCCTCTATTCCAGTGCGCCGGGCCTTGCTGCGCAGCTGGGGCTCAACATCGGCGGGGCGGTCGATACGCCGCTGCTGTTCAGCGACAAGAATGTCGAGCTGAAGACCACGCCTGCCGGCAGCCGGATGATCATGGTGTCGGGCAAGGTGCTCAACGCTACCCAGGATCGTCAGCATGTGCCGGACATCCGCATCGCGCTGACCGACGCGCAGGACAAGACCGTCTATAGCTGGCGGATCACTCCGGCGGTGCGCACGCTCGATCCCCAGGCGAGCTTCGAGTTCAATGGCGCCAAGGTCGATGTGCCCGCCAGCGCCAAGATGGTCCATCTCAGCTTCGCGAGCGAAATCGGCCGCTGACGAACAGCAGCCGCGCGCCGTGAAGGAGCGCGGCTGCCAGCATGCCGATGCCCGAGGCTAGGGACAATGCCGCCGGCCCCATTCCGGCATGGTACAGGAACAGCCCCAGCCCGCCGGTGACGAGGAAGAAGGCAAGGATGCCGTTGACGCCGGCTACCACCTGATCGCCCAGCGAACGCAGCGCATAGAGCAGCACGATCTGCACCCCGTCGAACAGCGTGAACGGCGCCCAGAGCATCAGCATGAGCACGGCCAGCCGGTGCACCTCGCCTGCTGCCGGAAACAGGTCGACGATGATGCCTGGGAAGCAGAGCAGCAGCAGGGCCATCAGCCCGGTCGCGGCTGCGGCAAGGAGGGCGGCGATTGCCGTCCGGCGCAGCGCGAGCTGCGGCACGCCTTCGCCCACCGCATTGCCGACGCGCACCCCGGCTGCCGATCCCAGCCCCAGCGCCACGGCAAAGGTGACGTTGTGGACGGAAAACACGATCTGGAAGGCATGCGCCGTCGCATCGCCCAGCTGCGTCGAGAGCGCGATCAACAGCGAAAAACCGACCAGTTCCAGCCCCGAGGCAATCGCCGGCACGAAGCCGAACCGCGCCAGCGCCCAGGCCCCGGCAATCGTATCGCGCGTTGCCAGGCCGGCAAGGCTGCGGATGCCGCGCGCCTCGGCCTCGGGCAAGGTCCAGGCAGCGGCGAGCATGCCTGCCGCGCCGAGTGCGGAGGCGATGGCGGTCGCCGCCGCAGCGCCGGTGGCACCCCAGGCGGGCAGACCGAGATGACCGCCCGCCAGCGCCCAGGCGAGCAGCGCGTTGACCGGCAAGATCGCGATATTGACGACGGCGACCCGCCGCGGCCGGCTGACGCCTTCCAGAAAGAAGCTGGCGGCGACGCTCAGCATCTGGAACGGATAGGCCAGCGCCATTACCCGCACGACCTGTGCCGAGGCGGCGGCGATTTCGGGCGCGACCCCGACGCCCGCAAGCATCGGCGTCGCGCCGACGAACAGAATGAGCGCGCTGGCCAGTCCGAGCATCAGCGCAAAGGCAAGCCCCTGGTGCAGCACACGGCCCGTGCTGCGCATTTCGCCCGCCCCGTCCGCACGCGATACGAGAACCAGCACGCCGGAAAGCGCGCCGATGCCCATCACGATTCCCGGGAAGGTAATGGTACGGCTGGCCCCCAGCGCAGCGACTTCGTGGGTTCCCGCCAGTCCGACCACGGCCACGTCGGTAATATGCAGGATCGTCCAGTTGAGGCCCGTCAGCATCACCGGCCAGGCCAGCGAGAGGATACGGCGCGCCTCGGCGACGATGGGGCGGGGTTCGGGGCGTGCCATGTCCCCGCGGCTTAGCCGCAAGCGCCAGTGTACGAAAGCGTTCGCAGCGGGTTGCCAGCCCGAAATCGCTCTGCTAGGGGCCGCTGCCTTACCAGCCGCTGGCAACGTCCGGCGGAGTTTCACGTGCGGTCGTGGCGGAACTGGTAGACGCGCAACGTTGAGGTCGTTGTGGCCGAAAGGCCGTGGAAGTTCGAGTCTTCTCGACCGCACCAGTGAAACAGATGGATCGCCGGCATTAATGCCGGCGCTTCTTTCGGAATTGCGGGCAATTCCTCGATACTCCACCCGCTTCTGGCACAGTTTTGCGACAATAGAACGCTAGTCGACGCACATCTTGTGGCGGGTGTACGCCCGCGAATCATGTTCACGGACGGAGTAGGGAATGGCGAAGCGCGGTTTCGCGATCATCGGTTTGTTGGCGGGTGTTGCCCCGGTCGCGGTACATGCGCAGCAGGCGCAGCCCGCGGCCGCGCCAACGCAGCCCGGCGTGCACGCGATTCCCGAATCGGCCGACGAACCTGAGGAAGTGGTCGTTACCGGCGAGCAGCAGCGCGGCGCGGTAAAGAGCGACATTCCCCCCGAAATCCAGCTGAACCAGGCAGATATTCGCGCCTATGGCGTTTCCTCGGTTGCCGATCTGCTCAACGAGCTCGCGCCTCAGACCGGTAGCAGCCGCGGACGGGGTGGCGAAGCGCCGGTCGTGCTGCTCAACGGGCGGCGCATCTCCAGCTTTGCCGAGATTCGCAACCTGCCGACCGAGGCGATCGAGCGCGTCGATATCCTGCCCGAGGAAGTGTCGCTGAAATTCGGCTATTCGGCGGATCAGCGCGTGGTCAATTTCGTGCTGCGCCAGCGCTTTCGCGCCCTGACCACGGAATTGCAGGACACGGTGCCCACGGCTGGCGGCAATTCCAGCCAGCAGGGCAGCGCCGACATCCTGAAGATCAACCGTGATCGGCGCGTCAATCTCGATGTCCAGTATCAGGGCAATTCGGCGCTGCTGGAAAGCGAGCGCGACATTCGCCCGACCGCGTCGGCGAACGGCACGACGATCGATACGCGGCCCTATCGCACGCTGGTGGCGCCGAGCCAGGATGTGGCGATCAACGGATCCTATGCCCGCAACCTCAACGACAAGATCGGCGCGACGATCAACACGCGCGTCGAAATGCAGCAGAGCCAGGCATTGCTTGGCCTGCCCGACGGCACTACCGGCGTGGGCAAAGGCATTGCGCCGTTGCAGCGGGACAATGGCCAGCTGACCGCCCATGTCGGCGCCACGCTGAACGGGGACGGGCTGCCGCTGGGCAAGGACTGGCAATGGTCGCTGACCGGCAATTACGACCGTACCAGCACGCGCACCCTGACCGATACCGGGGCGGCCAATGTCGCCCCGGCGGACCGGGGGCGCTCGACCTCGAACAGCGGCGGCGTCGACGGGCTGATTCGCGGGCCGCTGTTCAATCTGCCGGCGGGCGAGGTTTCCACCAGCATCCGGGTGAGCGCCAGCACCAGCAGCTTCGATAGCAGCTCGGTGCATGATTTCGAGGTTCGCAGCGGCCATGTCGCTCGCGATATCGTCAGCGGCCAGGCAAATCTGGACGTGCCGATCGCCAGCCGCCGCAAGGACGTGCTGAGCGCGATCGGCGACCTCACGCTGAACGGCAATATCGCCGTACAGCGCCTGTCGGACTTCGGCACGCTGGTGACGACCGGCTATGGCGTCAATTGGGCGCCGTTCAAGCCGGTGCGGCTGATCGCGTCCTGGACGCAGCAGGAAGGCCCGCCCTCGGCGAACCAGCTCGGCGATCCGGTGCTCACCACGCCCAATGTGCGCGTGTTCGATTATGTTCGGGGCACCACCGTCAATGTGACGACGATCAGCGGCGGTAACCCGCTGCTGTCGGCGGATGATCGTCATGTGATGAAGCTGGGCCTGGAACTGCGGCCGTTCGAAAAGGCCGATTTCTCCTTCCGTGCCGATTATGTGACCAGCACGATCCGCAATGCGATTTCCAGCCTGCCGGCGGCGACGGCGGCGGTTGAGGCCGCTTTCCCAGACCGTTTCGTGCGCGATGCCGATGGCGATCTGGTGAGCGTCGATGAGCGCGCCGTCAATTTCGCGAGCGTCGACACCCAGCAATTGCGCTGGGGTTTCAACTTCTCGGTGCCGATCAAATCGTCGCTCGAAAAGCGCATTGCTGCGATGCGCGCCCAGCGCGAGGCGCAGCGCGCGGAAGCGGCGCGGACCGGCAACCCGCTGCCGCCCGAAGGCAGCGCCCGCAATTTCGGCCAGGGCCCAGCTGGCCAGCCGGAGTCGCCGGGGCAGAATCAGCCGCCGCGTTCGCCGTTCGGGGGCAGTCTGTTCGGTGGTCCGGACAGGCCGGCAGGCGGTCCGCCGGCGGCAGGTGGCGCTGCGGGACCGGGTGGCCCTGGAGGACCGGGCGGCGGCGGCTTCCGGGGCGGTCGTGGACTTGCCGGCCCGAACGGTGCGCTGGCCGGCCGTTTGCAGTTCAGCCTGTATCACACCTGGTATTTCAAGGATCAGATCAAGATCCGCGACGGCGTGCCGATCCTCGATCTCCTCCATGGCGGGGCGTCGGGCAGCAGCGGCGGCCAGCCGGCGCACCAGGTCGATGCGCAGGCCGGCTATTTCAAGGACGGGCTGGGCGTGCGCCTGGGCGTGAAATGGCAGAGCAGCACCGAAGTGCTGGGCGGCACCAGCTCCACCGGGCGGCTGGACTTTGGCAGCCTCGCCACCTTCAACCTGCGCACCTTTGTCGATCTGGGGCGGCAGTTCAAACTGGTCCGCGCGCATCACTGGCTGCGTGGGGTGCGGGTTTCGCTGGCGGTCAACAATCTGTTCGATGCCCGTCAGCGTGTGACCGACGGTACCGGGCAGGTGCCGGTCAGCTACCAGCCCGACCTGCTCGATCCTACGGGCCGCTCGGTGATGCTGAGCATCCGCAAGCTGTTCCTGTAACGGCTCAGGGGCGGGTAGCGATGTTCGCGGGCGACATCGCCCCCGCCGGCCTGACGCTGCCCTTGTCCAGTGCCCGCCGGTACAGCAGCGTGATCGAAACCCGGCGATTGCGCGCGTCGGCGGGCGTGTCCGGGAACAGCGGGTCGCGATCGGCAACGCCCTCGATCCGTTCGAACCGCGCCTCGGGCACGCCGCCGGCCAGCAGGCGCCGGCGCGTCGCCTCGGCGCGGCCGCTCGACAGCATCCAGTTGTTCATCGTCCGCGGATCGCCATAGCCCAGGCTGTCGGTATGGCCGCGGATCATGATCGGGTTTTCGAGCCCGCTGATCGATTCGGCGATGGTGCCGATCAGCGTGCTCGCTTCGGGCACCAGCACCGTGGTGCCCAGGTCGAACATCGAATAATTGGCGTCGTCGAGCAGGTCGATCCGCATCCCCTCGCGCGTCGGCACGAAGCGGATATGCTTGGCCAGCTTGGCGAGCGACGGGTTGGAGCGCATCCGCATCTGGATGCGCTTGCTCATCTCGTTGAAATTCTTCTGGTCCTGCTGGGCGAGCGCCCGCTGGTCCTTCAGCGTACCCTTGTCACCGGTGCCGACATCCTTGCCGCCGACACCGCCGACCGGGATCGTCAGCGACTTGGTGCCGGTCTGCGATGCCTTGTTCGGATAGTTATCCTGCGCGTTGATCGCGTCGCCGCCCATGATGCCGTTCGACCCGGCGCTGTTCTGCTTGAACTCGACCAGCGTGGGCGCGAAATAGTCGGCCAGCGCCTTGCGCTGCTTCTCGTTGGTCGCCCCCAGCAGCCACAGCAGCAGGAAGAACGCCATCATCGCGGTCACGAAGTCGGCATAGGCGACTTTCCAGGCGCCGCCATGATGGCCGCCATGGCCTTCGACGAACACCTTCTTGACGATGATTTTCGGCGGCTGGTTTGATCCGTGCGGCGCGCGGGCGGCCATGATTCAGCGTCCCTTCGCTCAGCGGCCGCGCAGGCCGTCAAAAACCTCCGCAAAGCCCGGCTGGTTGGCGTGGGCGATGCCCGAGCGCGCAGCCTCGATCACCAGCGGCTGCGGGTGGCCGTGGAGCGACGCGATGATGATCTGCTTGACCGTGTGATAGATGGCAGCGTCGGCATCGATCACCTGCTGCAGCCGGCCGGCGAGCGGCGCGACGATGCCATAGGCGAGCAGCACGCCCATGAAGGTGCCGACCAGCGCCGAGCCGATCATGCCGCCCAGCACTGACGGGGGCTTGTCGATCGAACCCATCGTCTTCACCACGCCCAGCACGGCGGCGACGATGCCCAGCGCCGGCAATGCATCGCCCAGCGATTGCAGCGTGGTCTGCGGACCCTGCACCTCGTGGTGGTGGGTCTTGATCGCGTTGTCCATCACCTCTTCGACCGCGTGCACGTCGAGCGTGCCCGACGACACGACGACCAGCCGCAGCGTGTCGGCGATCAGGTTGACCAGCGTATGGTCAGCCAGCAGGCGCGGATATTCGGCGAAGATGGCCGAGGACTTGGGATCCTCGACATGCGGCTCCAGCGCGATCGGCCCTTCGGTGCGCAGCATCTTCATCAGCTTCGACACCAGGAAGATCGCGTCGAGATAATCCTGCTTCTTGTACTTCGGCCCCTTGAAGACCTTGCCCAGGCCGCCCCCCAGCGCCTTCAGCTCCGCCATCGAATTACCGATGATCAGCGCGCCGACTGCGGCGCCACCGATAATCAGCATTTCATGGGGGATTGCTTCCATCACGGGGCCAAGCGCCCCGCCGGTGATCGTGAACCCACCGAACACCATGCCCAGCAAAACGACCAGACCAATCAGCGGATACATGCGCTTCCTTTTCCCCTAGTCGCCCGCGAGCAATTCTGCTTCGGTTAACGGCAGTTTCGCCGCGTTCTTCAGCCGGTTTAGCGGGGAATGATGGTTAACCCGCCGTTACCTTCGCGCCGCGCGGGGCGGCGGCCGCTCACTTGAGATAATTGAACAGCGACAGGCTGGTGAGCTTGGTGAAGGTCGACTGGGTGGCCTGCAATACCGTCATCGTCTTCTGCAGTTCGGTCACTGCAGTGGTGATATCGGTATCCTGGATCGAGGAACGTTCGGTGGTACGTGCCGTCCCGGCGTCGGTCAGCTGCTGTTCCGAAAGTTTCAGCCGCGCACCGCGCGCACCGAGCGAGGCGCGGCCCGCCGTGACATTGTCCTGCGCCGTCGTCAGCCCGGTCAGCGCATCGCTGGCTGCCTGCGCGGCGCCGCTGCCGCCGGCACGCAGCGCGGTCGACAGATTGCCGAGCAGCGCGAACATGTCCTGCCCGTTGCCGGCAGCAAAGACCTGCGGCCCGCTCACGCTGGTCTGGACGGAATCTCCGTCGCCGATCGGAATAGGCGGCGGGGTGCCGGTGCCGGCATATTGGATCGTCCCGTCGGCCGCCTTGGTATAGGCGGTGTCGCCGCTGGCGCCGCCGAACAGGGGCTGACCGCGCACATCCTTGGTGTTGGCCAGGCTGTAGAGCGAGTCGCGAATCGAATCGAGCTGGTTGGCCATCGCCGTGCGATCCGAATCGCCGAGAGTGCCGTTGGCGGCCTGGGTCGCCAGCTCCTGCGCCTGTTGCAGCGCCGTCTGGATGCTGGCCAGCGCCGTGTCGCCCTGGCTGACAACACTCTGCGCCAGATTGATGTTCGCACCATAAGCGGTGCTGTCGGAATCCGCCTTGTTCAGCCCCTGCAGCCGCAGATAGCCGGCGGGGTCGTCGGCAGCGCCATCGACTTTCTTGCCCGTCGAAATCTGGGTCTGGAGCTGGTTCAGATCGCTGTTGAGCTGCGTCATCCGCTGCAGTGAGCTGCTGTAGATCTGGCTGGTCGAAACGCGCATCGTCATGGCGGTCACCGGATGTCGAGAATGGATTGCAGCGTGTCGCGCGCCATCTGAATCACGCGGCTCGACGCCTGATAGGCCTGCTGGAACTGGATCAGGCTGACGGCTTCTTCGTCGGTGTTGACGCCGGAAACCGAATCGCGCGCGCTGACGGCATTGTCGTGGATAGCCGACTGGGCGCTGGCGACCTGCTGCTTGGCAGCAAGCGCGGCACCGTTGCTGGCGGTAAGATTGCTGATCGCGCCTTCGACATTGCCGGTGCTGCGCAGCGTCGCGAGGCCCTGCAGGTTGCTGTTGTCGCGCGCACCGCCGCCGGGTGCCGCTGCGGCGATGCCGTTGGGATCGGTAAGCGCCAGGCTGAGCTTCGACGGCGGATTGCCGATCACGAACATCGGTTGCCCGGTCTGGCCGGACAGATCCTGTCCCGCCGCCTGGACGGCATTGACGCCGCTGGCGAAGTTCTGCGCCTGGGTGTTGACGGCGGTGCGGGCGTCCTGGATGCGCTGCGCCGCTTCGGCAAAGCCGGCCAGGGCGCCGCCGCCGGGAGTCAGCGCCGAAAGACTGTCGTCGCGATGCACGGCGTAGGAAACGGTGCCGCTGTCGCCGCGTACATAGGTGACGGTGGCGGCGCTGTCGTTCTGGACCAGGATCGGCCCGCTCGTATCGCCGCCCCGCACGGTTGCGCGGCCGGCGTCGTCGAAACTGACCGACACATCGGTGATCGCGCTCATCGATTCGAGGATCTGGTCGCGCTGGTCGAGCAGGGACGCGGCGTTGGCACTGCCCGGCGCGGTCCGTCCCAGCGCAACATTGACGGTCGCGAGCGAGGAGGTGAGGCCGTTGAGCTGGGTGGTCGCTGCGTCGGCAGTCGAATCGAGATCGGTTGCTGCTGCGTCCAGCGCGCTGCCGGTGGCGGTGAAGGCAGTGGCTACGCCCTGCGCATTTTCCAGCATCGTCGAACGTGCGGCAGAGGAAGTGGGGTCGGCGGCCAGCGACGTCGCGGAGCCGAAAAAGGCCGTCAGCCGGTCGCCCAGCGCGTTGCCGCTCAATGCGCTGTCGATCCGCTGCAGCCAGGCGGCGCCGGTTTCGGTACGCGCCAGATCGGCACCGGTAGTACGGACATCGGCAGCGCGATAATCGTCCGCCGAGCGCTGGACGCCGGTGGTGGTGACCCCGAAGCCGTTGAGAGTCTTGATGCCTGCTTGGTTCGATGCGGCGAGTTCGCTCAGCGCGACGGTGCGCCGGGCATAGCCCGGCGTGGCCGCGTTGGCGATGTTCTCGGACGTGGTCGAGAGCGCCGTCTGATAGGCGCGCACGCCCGAGGCGCCGATCGACAGCAGGTCGCTCATTTCCCTTTCTCCGCTCCGCCGTCAGCGCCCAGCGATTGCTGGCCGGCCGCCGATTTGGCGAGAAATTCGGTCAGCGCCTTGCCGATGCCGATCGGCGCGTGTTCGGCCATCGACTTGGCGAGCTGCTGGTCCTGCATGTCGCGGAACTGCTGGCTGGCGCTGTTGTCGAAAAGCCCGTCGCCCAGCTTGGCGGCGCGCATCGACTTCAGCATCATGCCGGTGAAGATCGCTTCGAACTTCTGGCCGGCCGCCTTGAGATTGTCCTTCGACGCCAGCCGCGACTTGTCGAGCGATATGCCGGCGCCTGCGGCGACCTTGTCGATCCCGCCGCTCACAGGACGATCAACTCGGCCTTGAGCGCGCCGGCTTCTTTCAGCGCCTCGAGAATAGCGACCAGGTCAGCCGGAGACGCGCCGATTGCGTTCACCGCCTTCACAACATCTGCCAGTTTCGGGCCTGGGGCCAGCAGGAACATCGGGCGCCTCTCTTCTTCGACGGCGAGGCTGCTATGCTTTTCGAGCGCAGTCTCACCCTTGCTGAACGGCGTGGGTTGGCTGACCCTTTGTGCCTCATCAATCCTAACAGTAAGTTTACCATGTGTGACTGCGGCAGGGCTGACGCGCACCGCCGAGTTGATCACCACGGTGCCCGTGCGGGCGTTGACGATCACGCGGGCGGGCGCCTCGGCGGCCTCGACCGTCAGATTCTCGATCGCGCTCATGATCTCGGTGCGGACATCGGCGCCGGGGGGCGCCTGTACCGCAATCGACACGCCATCGATCGCCTTGGCGTGGCCGGGGCCGAAGCGGGCATTGATCGCGTCCTGGACGCGCTGTGCCGTGGTGAAATCGGCGCTGGCGAGGTTGAAGGTAAGATAGGGCGAGCGATCGAATCCGGTATCGACCTGGCGTTCGACCGTGGCGCCTTCGGGAATTCGGCCGCTCGAGGGCACGTTGACGACGATCTTCGAGCCGTCTGCGCCTTCCGCGCCCAGCCCGCCGACGGCCAGATTGCCCTGTGCCATCGCATAGATCTGGCCGTCTGCACCCTGCAAGGGCGTGAGGATCAGCGTGCCGCCGCGCAGCGACTTGGCCTTGCCCATCGACGATACGGTGATGTCGAGCTTCTGCCCCGGCTTTGCAAAGGGGGGCAGCTCGGCCGTCACCATCACCACGGCGGCATTCTTCAGGCCCGGTGCCACGCCTTCCGGCAGTTGCAGGCCGAAGCGCGAGGCGACGCCCTTCATCGACTGGACGGTATAGTCGAGATTGTCGTCGCCCGTGCCAGGCAGACCGACCACGACGCCGTAGCCGGTCAACTGGTTCGAACGGATGCCCTGGAAGCTGCCGAGATCCTTCACCCGCTGCGCCATGGCAGGCTGGGCAAGGAACAGCGCCGCGAGCAGGGCAAGGGCAAGACGGATCATGGCGACGCTCCGCATCAGAAGGGGCTGATCACGCTGAAGAAGCGGCTGAGCCAGCCCTGGCGGCTGGCGCGGGCGACATCGCCCTTGCCGGTATAGGCAATGCGGGCATCGGCGACGCGGGTCGATTCGATGCGGTTGTTGGCATCGATGTCGGAGGGACGCACCAGACCCTTGATCTGGATATATTCGTCGCCGCGATTGAGCGTAACGCGCTTCTGCCCCTGCACCAGCATCGTGCCATTGGGATAGACGGCTGCGACCGTGACGCTGATTTCGCCCGACAGGGCGTTCGACTGGTCGGCCGCGCCGGTACCGGTGAAGTTGCGCGCACCGCTGGCCGTCGCATCGGTCGGCTTGAACAGCGACAAGGCGCCGGTGGACGGCGGCGTCAGCGACATGCCGCCGCTGCTGTCCAGCTTGGAGCTTGCCGACTTCGACGCACTGGTGTGCTCGACCAGCACGATCGTCAGCGGATCGCCGACGCGCCGGGCGCGCTGCCCCTCGTAGAGCGCGGCATAGCCCTGATCGGCCTGGAAGATGCCGCCATTGGCGGGCGCGCGCACCGGCTGGGCAGCCGGCAAGGTCGCCGAGAAGTCCTCGTGCACCTTCTTCTTGCCGATGCCCAGAAACTGGGCTTCGGCCGGTGCTGCGCTGACCAGCAAGGCGGCGGCGGCGCCGACCGCAAAAGCGCGCATGCGCCGCGCGTCAAATGTTCTGGTTGACATATTTTTCCATCTCGTCGGTGGCCGAGATCATCTTCGAATTGACCTCATAGGCACGCTGGGTTTCGATCATGTCGACCAGCTCTTCGACCACGTTGACGTTCGAGCCTTCGAGCATGCCCTGGCGGACATTGCCGCGACCGTCCTGGCCGGGAACGCCCATCGAGACGGCGCCGCTCGCGCTGGTTTCGATCAGATAATTGTCGCCGGTCGCCTGCAGCCCGGCCGCGTTCGGAAAGTTGGCGACCTGGATCTGCCCCACCGACGTGGGCTGGGTCTGGCCCGGCATGCTGGCCGAAACCGTGCCGTCGGTGCCGATGGTGATTGAGGTGGCACCTTCGGGAATGGTGATGCCGGGCATCACCTGATAGCCTTCGCTGGTGACAAGCTGCCCTTCCGGCGAACGCGAGAAATTGCCGGCGCGGGTATAGCCGAGCTGGCCGCCCGGCAGCTGCACCTGGAAATAACCATTGCCGTCCAGCGCCAGATCGAGCGCGTTGCCGGTGGTCTGGAGCGAGCCTTGCGTGTCGATGCGGGCGGTGCCCTGAATTTTCACGCCGGTGCCCAGATTGGTGCCGGTGGCATATTTGGTTTCGGCGGTAGAGGCGCTGCCCGGTGCCGTCATCACCTGATAGGCCAGCGTCTCGAACGAGGCGCGATCACGCTTGAACGCAGTCGTGTTGACGTTCGCCAGGTTGTTCGAGATCACCCGCATGCGCATGTCCTGGGCGTCAAGCCCGGTGCGCGCGATGTGCATGGCGGCGGTACCCATGGTCCAGTTCCCCTTAGTCGTTCATCCGCATCACGGATGCGGAGCTTTCGTCCATGCTCTTGGCTTCCTTGAGCAGGTTGGCCTGCACTTCGTAGCCGCGCTGGTTCTCGATCATGTCGACGAGCGCCTGCGTGAGATTGACGTTAGATTGTTCGAGTGCGCCCGACTGGACGCGCGCTTCCATGTCGTCGGGCAGCACGCCGCCGCCCTTAACATGCAACAGATTGTCGGTGCCCTTGGCAGTCTGGCTGCCCTGCGTGCTGACCAGCTTGATCTTGTCGACGACCTGGGGCTCCTGGCCGGGCTTCGATCCCTGCGGGACGATCGACACTGTGCCGTCGGCTGCGATCGCAACCGAGTCATAGGGGGGCAGGGTGATCGGGCCGGTCGATCCCATCACCGGATGGCCGTCGCCCGTCTCCAGCATGCCCGAGGGGGAGACGCTCAGGTCGCCGCGGCGGGTATAGGCCTCGCTGCCGTCGCTTGCCTGCACACCAATCCAGGCGTCGCCCGTTACTGCGATGTCGAGCGGGCGCGCCGTCTGTATGACGGCACCGGCATTGCGGTCGAAATCCTCGACTTCGCCTGACGAGAATTCGCGGGTCTGCATGCCTTGGCCCTGGAGCACCAGCCGATCGAAATTGATCCGCTCGGCGCGGAAGCCGGTGGTCGACGCGTTGGCGATGTTGTTGGCGATCGCCGACTGCGCCGCCATCTGGCTCCGCATTCCCGACAGGGCAGTGTAGACGAGCTTGTCCATGGCCTAATTCCCCCTACGGACCCGGCTCAGCTACGCATGTTGAAGATGGTCTGCGAAATCTGGTTCTCGGTATCGAGCGCCTTCGCATTGGCCTGATAGTTGCGCTGTGCCGCGATCAGGTCGACCAGTTCCTCGGTCATGTCGACGTTCGACTGTTCGATCGCACCAGACATCAGCGAGCCGAAGCCGCCATCGCCCGCCACGCCGGTCTTGGGCTGGCCCGAAAGGCCGGTGGCGGCCCATTTCGAATTGCCGAGCTGGCGCAAACCCGAAGGATTGTCGAAGGTCGCCAGCACCACCTTGCCCAGGATCTTGGTATCGCCATTCGAAAATGCCGCCTTGACCGAACCATCCTGGTCGACGGTCACGCTCTGGAAGCGGCCGACGGCGCTGCCGTCCTGGCTGCGCGAGGCAACGCTGAACGCAGAGGCGGTCGCGGCGCTCTTGGTGAAGTCGATCGCGATCGCCTGGTTGGCGCTGGCGCCGTTCGGCGAGAAGCCGTTCAGCGTGACCGACCCGGTGGGGCTGGTGATTGCGCCGGTGGTGTCGAAGTTGAGCGTCACCGGCGTCGGGCTGGCGGCGTTGCTGCCGGAATCGAGCTGCTTGTCGCCGACAAAGCTGTACACGTTCCAGCTCGACGAGCCGTCGGTCGCGGTCGAAGGCTGGCGGACGTAATAGTTGGTCAGCGTCGAAGGATTGCCGCTCGCGTCGTAGATCGTCGTCTGGCTGCTGAAATTGTAGCTGTTCGGATCGGTCCGGTCGAAGGCATAGGTCTTACCCTGGAATGCGGGGGACGATGCCGGCGCGACTGCGCTCGTCGAAAGCGCGATCCCCAGCGAGATCTTCGACGTCGCCTTGGCCAGGCCGCTGCTGTCCGGCAGTTGCAGCGGAATTGCGGCGTCGAGCCCGGTGGCGCTCACGGCGCCGCTGCCGTCAACCGGAGAGACCAGCAACTGGTTGCCGGCCGAATCGGTGACATAGCGGTTGCTGTCGACCGTGAAGCTGCCGTCGCGGGTATAGGAAATGTCGCCGCTGGTGCCGGTGCCCTTCACCATGAAAAAGCCGTCGCCCGAAATCGCCAGGTCGAGCGCCGAGGAAGAGGATTTGAATCCGCCCTGCTCGAACGACTGCTTGATCGACTTCACGGCGGTGCCCGATCCGACCATCATGTTCGGATTGCTCGACGAAGTCGACGCGATCACGTCGGCGAACTCGGTCGTGCTCTTCTTGAAGCCGTTGGTCGAGGCATTGGCGAGGTTGTTCGAAATCGTCGCCATGTCGGTCTGGGCGGCCTGGAGCCCGCTGAGCGAAGTGAAGAAGGACATCGATGCTACTCCTGAAAATGCGGGTTAGCCGACCTGGCGCACGGCCGAGGTGGCGACCTGGCCGAGGCCGAGTACGTTGAGCGTGGGGGTGTTGCCCGAAGAGAGCGACACCGACGACACAGGCGCCCAGACCAGCGACTTGGCGGCGACGCTGCCATTGGTGCCGGTGGCGGTTACGTTGACCGTGAACGGCCCGTTGCCGGCTGCGCTCCCGCCATCGGTGGTGCCGTCCCAGTCATAATTGACGGTGCCGCCGTTCTGCGGACCCAGGTTGATCGTCTTCAGCGTCGCGCCGCTCGCAGACTGGATCGTGACCTGAACCGAATTGGCGGCGCTGCCCAGCTCGACCGCGCCGGCGATGCCACCGCTGGTGCGGGCATAGGCGGTGTTGCCTTCGGTCAGCACATTCTTACCGACGAAGCTCAGCGCGTCGCTGGTGCTGCCGCCCGCAAGCTGGGTCTGGATCGCCTTCAGCGTCGAGCTCATGCTGCTGCTGCTCGAGGCGCTGGTGATTTCGGCCATCTGCGTCACCATCTGGTTGGTGTCGGCGGGCGCCGTGGGATCCTGGTTCTGCAACTGGGTGGTCAGCAGCTTCAGGAACGCCGTCTGGTCCAGCATACCGCTGTTGTTGGCGGTGGTGTTGCTGGTGGTGTTGCTGGTGCTTGCCCCGGTGCGCTGGATGCCCAGACTGGCCAGTGTGGTGTCGAAACTTGTGCTCATGATCAACGACCCAGTTTGAGGGTGTCGAGGATCAGCGACTTGGCTGTCTGCATCACTTCGACATTGTTTTGGTAGGTGCGGGAGGTCTCCATCATGTCGACCAGCTCCTGCGTCTCATCGACATTGCTCACCCAGACGTTGCCGTCCTTGTCGGCCATGGGGTTGCCGGGATCGTGGCGCATCTCCGGTGCGGCACCGGCGTTCACCACCTGCTCGACGTCGACCGTCGACATGCCGCTCGCCTCGTCGAAGGCGGTGCGGAACACCGGCTTGATCGAGCGATAGGCGGCGCCTGCGCTGGAGGCGACGGTGCCGGCATTGGCCAGGTTCGACGCGGTGGTGTTCATCCGCAGCAGCTGCGCGCTCATCGCGCGGCCGGAAACCTGGAAGATCGAAAGCGGCTGGTCCCCCATCGCTTATTCTCCCTTCAGTGCGCGGGTGATCTCGTTGATCCGCCCGTTGAGAAAGCTGAGTGTCGTCTGATAGGCGACGGCATTTTCGGCGAACGCGGTCTGCTCGGTGGCCAGCTCGACGGTGTTGCCGTCCTGGCTCGGCTGCAGCGGCACGCGATAGAGCGTCGCGCCATCGACGGCCGCGTCGATCGATCCGCCCGGCTGCTCGACTGCCGCCAGCGCCGTCTGGAAGTCGATGTCGCGCGCCTTGTATCCGGGCGTCGACGCATTGGCGATGTTGGACGCCAGCACGCCCATGCGCTGCGAACGCAGGGCAAGCGCCGCGCCGTGTACGCCGAAAAGGCTGTTGTCTGTCATCGTGCCAGTCTCCCGCACAGAGGTTTGCAGGAGTGAGAAGCAAAGGGCGTGCCAATTCTGCGCATGAGGGGTCGGGAACGTAGTCGGCCGCTCTGTTTACGGCCGGACGGCAAGATTTTGCCGGGCGGCGGCAATGGGCTGCCGCGCTGTCGGAGGCATTGCCGCAAGCGGCGCAGCGGCCCGCAAACTGGCCCGTGCCTTGCTAGGGATGCGGCCATGGACCTTATCCTGCCCAGCCTGATGCCATTTCTCGATCCCGTCGCGGCGGGAATCGTCGGTGGCGGCACTGCACTGGCGGTGGTGCTGCGCACGCCTGCGGGCGATCTCGCGCGGGCATTGCTGGCGCTGGGGTGCCTGCCGCGGCGCAATTTCCGCGTCGAGCCGCTAATCGAACAGAGCCACGCGCTCACGCGTATCGCGCGCCGGCACGGGCTGATCGCGCTGGACCGTTCGGTCATCGCCGATCGCGACATGGCCGCCGCTGCCGCTGCTGCGGTGGACGGCGCCTCGGGCGCGGAGATTGCGGCGCTGCTGCACCACCTGCGACAGGCGCGCTACGCCCGGCACAAGGCAGCCTTCGATGTGTGGCAGGCCGCCGCCGAGACCGCGCCCGCCATGGGTATGGTCGGCACGCTGGTCGGGCTGGTCCAGATGTTCGCGACGATGCGCGACAGTTCCGCGATCGGCGGGGCCATGGCAGTAGCGCTCTTGGCCACGCTCTACGGTGCGCTGCTGGCGAACCTCGTTGCACTGCCGATCGCCAGCCGGCTGAAGCGCCAGGCCCGGCACGAGGCGCAGGAACGTACGCGACTGGAAGCGCCGCTGGCGCTGTTGGGCACGCTGGAGCCCAGCCGCCACGACTTGCGCGAGATCGCTGCATGACCTTTGATGACGACGATAGCCCGCGCCGGCCGATCTGGCTGATGACGCTGGCAGACTTGTCGCTGCTGCTCGTCGGCTTTTTCGTGTACCTTAAGGCGAATGAAGGCGATCCGCGTGCCCTTGCAGCGCGGCTGCGCGCGGGATTCGTCGCGCCTGCCGCTGCCACACAGGCAATGCCGGTCGATCTGGCAGTGGCGGGCGGATTTGAGCCCGGCAGTGCCACCCCGGGCGGGATCGCGCCGCTGGTGGCTTGGGCGCGTACCGCGACGCGCGACCCGCGTACCCGGCTGCACATCACCGGCGAAACCGATGGCAGTGCCGTCGATGTCGACCCTGCAAGCAGCAGCGCCGAACTGCTTGCCGCCGATCGCGCCCGCGCCGTTGCGGCGGCGCTTATCCGTGCCGGTGCGGTGCCGGCCGACCGTATTCAGCTTTCCACGTCGCGCGGCCAGCGCCGCGCGGTGCTTACCTTGGGTTATGATGGTGGCCGGCAAGATTTTGCCGGCCGGCAACCGGGCCTTGCCGGCCCGAAATGATGGACGGAGACATTCGATGCTGTTGATCGCCGTGCTGCTGACCGCAGCCAATTTCCAGTCGACGACCTTGCTCGACTCGATCGTGGCGGAGTTCACCGGTCACGCGATTGGCGAGCCCGGCGGCGCTCGTGCGCCGGTCGATCCGCGCCTGAAGCTTGCCGCCTGTGCCGCGCCGCAGCTCGAATGGCGCAACGAGGCGCAGGACGCCGTGCTGGTCCGCTGCCTGTCGCCTGTCTGGCGCCTGTACGTGCCAGTGAACGTCGTCACCAAGGCTCGCCCGTTAGCTGCGGCCGCGGCCGCGCCGGCCGTAAAGGCCGAGCCCGTGATCCGGCGTGGCGATCCGGTGACCGTGGAGGCTGCCGCAGAGGGCTTTTCCGTCAGCCGCGACGGCGTGGCGATGGGAGATGCCGCGCCGGGCGCGCGTGTTCTGGTCAGGATCGACGACCAGCGTTCGCCGATTCAGGCGATTGCTGTGGAACCCGGCCGGGTGCGTGTGCCCGGCTTCGGCGAATGAAAATTTTCCTAAAGCTACCGATGCTTCCGCCGTTCCTAGGGGCGTCGGGAAAGATTCGGGAATGCAGGGAATGGTTGACTCCATCGGCATCAAGGCAGGCACGATCATTGATCGTGGAAGCGTGCCGGTCGTCGCTGCTACCAGCGTCGGCCGGGTAAAGCCTGCCGAAAAGCAGACGAACACGGTCGAGACGACGGCGTCGTCCTTGTCGCAGTCGATGGCTGCGCAGGCGCCGGTCGACACCGATCACGTCGCGCGGATCCGCAAGGCGATTCAGGATGGACGGTTCCCGCTCGTGCCGTCGACCATCGCCGACCGGCTGCTCGCGCTCAAACTGGACTGGACCGGCAATGACAAGGCGTGATGCCCTGATAACGGTGATCGAGGCGCTGCACGCAGAGATTGCGGCGCTGAAGGCGAACGATATAGCCGGGCTCGAGGCCGCTACCAGCGCGAAGATCAAGGGGCTGGACGTCGTTGCCCTGCACGATGGCGAGGCGCCGTCGGCCGAAGTGAAGGCGCTGGCCGCCGAGGCGCATCGGCTGAACGAGACCTGCCGCATCTATGTGAACCTGATGGCGGCAAATGTTCGCCGCCGCCTGCAAATTCTTTCCGGCAATGCCGCCCCGGCCTATCGGCCCGGAGGCTATGCGATTGCCTGAGCCGCTTCCCGAACGGGAGGGGTGAGAAGGGGGATTACGGCTCGCGCACCGCCTGCCGAATCCTCCTTTTCCATATCTGCACAAATTGGCACGATCTTTGCTGATTGTTCCCCGCAACAGGGACAATCGGATCGGGATCGATGAGCGTTACTTCGGTCAGCAACAGGGCGACGGTGCAGTCGGCGATTGCCGATGCCAGTCGGAAGACCGGGATCGATTTCGACTATCTGCTCGGTCAGGCGCAGGTGGAAAGCGGCATGCGCGCCGATGCGCGCGCTGGCACCTCGTCGGCGACCGGGCTGTACCAGTTCGTCACCCAGAGCTGGTTGGCTGTGATGAAGCAGCACGGCGCCGAGCACGGCATGGCGTGGGCCGCCAACAGCATTCGCCAGACCGCAGGCGGGCGCTATGTGGTCGATGACCCGGAAACCCGCACGGCCATTCTCAACCTGCGCAAGGATCCACAGGCTTCGGCACTGATGGCGGCGGCGCATGCTGCCGACAACAAGACGGCGCTCGAATCCTCGCTCGGCCGCGCCGCTACCGGTACGGACCTATATATGGCGCACTTCCTGGGGCTGGGCGGTGCGCGCTCGTTCCTGTCGGAAATGGAGCAGAACCCCGGTCGTACCGGCGCCAGCCTGTTTCCGGCGGCCGCACACGCCAATCGCGGCATCTTCTATGCATCGAACGGCCAGCCGCGCTCGCTGGCCGATATTTACCAGCGGCTTGCCAGCAAGCTCGACCGCGGTGCCGCTGCCGGCGGCGCGACCGGCCTCGCCTCGGACAGCCTGGGCGGCGCCGGCGACGGGCTCGATGCCTTTCGCGCCGCGCTCACGGCCGATGGCGGCGATGTCATTCCCGGTAACGGCGCGCTGGGCGGCGACCGCCAATGGGTGCAGACCACGCTCGCCCAACTGGGCGGCAAGGCCCAGCCGCGCATCGCCGTCGATCCGCTCCGGCCGACGCCGGAAACCGCCAAGCTCGCTTATCTCATGCTCGCCAATCTCGGGGCCTGACCTGACGTGACTGCACTTTCTCTTCCGGGTGGCGTGATGCCCGCGATGCGCAGCTTTGCGCTCCCCACCGCGATCCTGCTTCTTGTCGCGCTGATGGTGGTGCCGCTGCCGGCGGTGATGCTCGACGTCTTCTTCGTCACCAACATCATGATCAGCCTGGCGGTGCTGATGGTGGCACTTAACGCGCAGAAGCCGCTCGACTTCTCCGCCTTTCCGACAGTGCTGCTGTTCGCCACCCTGTTCCGGCTGGGCCTGAACGTCGCCTCCACGCGCGTCGTGCTGGTCCATGGCCATGAGGGCGAAGCGGCCGCCGGCCATGTGATCGAGGCGTTCGGCACCTTCCTGATCGGCGGCGACTATGTCGTTGGCCTGTTCGTCTTTGCGATCCTGATGATCATCAACATGATTGTCGTGACCAAGGGCGCCGGCCGCGTTTCCGAAGTGTCGGCGCGCTTCACTCTCGACGCCTTGCCCGGCAAGCAGATGGCGATCGACGCCGATCTCAACGCCGGCCTCATCACCCCCGACGATGCCCGCACCCGCCGCGCCGAAGTCGCCACCGAAGCCGATTTCTACGGCGCCATGGACGGTTCGTCCAAGTTCGTGAAGGGCGACGCGGTCGCCGGCCTGCTGATCCTGGCGATCAATATCGTCGGCGGCCTGATCCTGGGTGTGGTCAGCCACCATATGCCGGTGGGCCAGGCGGCACAGACCTATGTGCTGCTCGCGATCGGCGACGCGCTGGTGGCGCAGCTTCCCTCGCTGATGCTCTCGATCGCCGCCGCTGCCATCGTCACCCGCGTCACCTCCAGCCACGACCTGGCCGGCCAGATCGGCAGCCAGTTTGGCAGCTACAAGACCTGGGCGCCGGTCGCCGGCATCCTGGCGCTGCTCGGGCTTCTGCCGGGCATGCCGCATTTCGTGATCCTGCCGGCGGCGGGGATTGCCGGCTTCACCGCGTGGAAGCTGTACAAGATCGCCAAGCGACCGCCGCCCGCGCCGCCCGCGCCCGAGCCCGTCGACCTGTCGAAGATCGGCTGGGAGGAAGTGACCGACACTATCCAGGTGATGCTCGACATCGGCTATGGCCTTGTGCCGCTGGTCGACGAGCGCCGTGGCGGGCCGCTGATGAGCCGGATCACCGGCGTGCGGCGCCAGCTTTCGAAGGAGCTCGGCTTCGTCGTGCCGCAGGTGCGCGTGCGCGACGATATCAACCTGGCGCCTTATACCTATCGCATCGTCATCGGTGGCGTGGTGGTGGGCGAGGACAGTGTCTCGCCTGACGAGATGCTCGCGCTCGACACCGGCCAGGCTGCGGGGCACATCAACGGCAAGCGTGCGAAGGATCCGACCTTCGGCCTCGACGCGGTTTGGATCCATGCCGGCGATGCCGATGCTGCGACCGGGCTGGGCTATCTGGTCGTCGATCCGGGCACGGTGATGGCCACCCATCTCAACCACTGCCTGCTCCAGAATGCCGCTGACCTGCTCGGCCCGGACGACGTGCAGGCGCTGCTCGACGGGCTGAAGGAACGCGCCGGTGCGCTGGTGGCGGCGCTGTGCCCGCAGCCGGTGCCGCTGACCACGCTCACCACCGTGCTGCGCGGGCTGCTGGCGGAGAATATCCCGCTCAAGGAATTCCGCCGCATCGCCGCCGCGATCGCGGTCGCTGCGCAGAAGACGCTCGATGCCGAAGAGCTGATCGAGCTGATCCGCCCGCAACTCGGCCCGCTGATCATCCAGAAGCTGTGCGGCGTGCGCGATCCGCTGCGGGTCATGACGCTCGACGGCCAGCTGGAGGCACTGCTCGGCCAGGCGGTCCGCTCGGACCCGTCCCGCAGCCACACGATCGAGCCCGAACTCGGCCGCCGCATCGCCGATGCGCTGCAGCGCGCTGCGCAGCCGCTGGTCGCCCAGGCCAAGCCCTTCGCGCTGGTCGTCCAGCCTTCGGTCCGCGTCGCGATCCGCAAGCTGATCCGCGGTGTGCTGCCTGACACGCCGGTGATGAGCTTTTTCGAAGTACCTGAAGAAAAGGCCGTCGAAGTCGTCGCCGTTATCGGTGCGCCGGAGGCGCTACCCGCATGAACGCCTACACCCCCAAGGAATTCGAGACCATGGCGTCCCTCGCTCCCCTGACCTATGCTCCCGTTCCCGGCCCGCAGCGCGATGCCGAGGCGCTTGTCCGAAAGCATTTGCCGCTCGTGCGCCGTATTGCCTGGCATATTCATGGCAGCATGAGCTCGATCGTCGAGGTGGAAGATCTCATCCAGATCGGCATGGTCGCGCTGATCGAAGCGGTGAAGGCCTTCGAGGATCGCGGCCAGGTGACCTTCGAGCAATATCTGGCAACGCGACTGCGCGGCGCGATGATCGACGAACTGCGCCGCCAGGCGACGCTCACGCGCGGCGCGATGCGGCGCAAGCGTGCCTATGGCGAGGCCGTCGCGGCGCTGACGCACGTGCTCGGCCGCCCGCCCAGCGAAGCGGAACTCGCCGAACGGCTGGGCGTGACGGTGGAAAAGCTCCGCGCCGAATATGCCAGCGCCGAGGCGGTCCGGTTCGAGCCCCTCGACCAGACCTATTCCGACGAATCGCCCTGGTTCATGGCCGATGAGCCCGATGCTTTCGAACAACTCGCCGAGGGCGACGAGCGCGAGGCGCTGATCGAGGCGATTACGGCGCTGCCCGAGCGCGAGGCGCAGGTGATCCAGCTTTATTATGTCGAGGAACTGAACCTGGAGGAAATCGGCCAGGTATTCGGCATCGGCGCGGCGCGGGTCTGCCAGATCAAGGCTGCGGCGCACGCCAAGTTGCGCAAGGCTTTGCAAAAGAAGCTAGGATAGCACGCGCGGCGTTGCGCGCCGTTTCGCCATAGCGCATCACCCCTGCTCCAACAGGAAAGGGTGGTGCATGAAGGGGATGTGGTTGGCGGCATCGGTAGTCGCATTGGCGATTGCCGGGCCGGTGCAGGCGCAGGACGCGCAGGTGCGCGCCGAATGGGTGCGCGCGCACGAGATGTTCCTCGCCGGAGACGAACTCCGCGGCCGTGGCAGCGCTACGCCCGACGAAGCGATCGCCGCTGCTTATGTCGCGAGCCAGTTCACCGGCTTCGGGCTGAAGCCGGCGCCGGGCATGTCCGGCTATCTGCAAAAGGCGGAGATCGTCCAGCTCGCGCTGAAGGGCGCGCCCGAACTCCGGGTCGACGGTGCTCCCGTTCCCGGTGCCGCGTTGCTGATCGCGGGCGCGGAAGGCGCCAGCGGCACGCTCCGCGTCGTCCCCGCCAATGCGCTAGCCAAAGGGGCGCCGGGCGACGTGCTGGCGGTGACCGGCGACCTGCCGGCGATGCAACTCTACCGCGCCGCCGCCGCGCGCGGTGCGAAGCTGGTGCTGGTGCGCGAGAGCGACGCGACGCGCACGCTGGCCGCGCGCATGGGTGGCAGCCCCCGGCTTCCGACCTTCCTGCGCGGTGAAAAGCAGGATCTGCGGCCCGCGCTGGTCGTGGTGCCGGCAGCGGCGTTCGACGCAATGGCGGCAAAGAATGGCGCCAGCGTCGCGCTCTCCTTCGCCACGACGGAATCGGTCAGCACCACCACCAACGCGGTCGGCTATCTGCCCGGTACCGATCCGGCCGGCGGCGTGGTGCTCCTCAGCGCGCACCTCGACCATCTGGGTGTCCGTCCCGATGGCGTTGTGATGCACGGCGCCAATGACGACGCCTCGGGTACCACTGCCGTGCTCGAACTTGCGCGGACGCTGGCCGCGATGCCGCGCACCCGCCGCGGCATCCTGTTCGTCGCCTATGGCAGCGAGGAAATCGGTGGCTTCGGCTCGCACTGGTTCGGTGCGCATCCACCGGTGCCGCTCGACCAGATCGTTGCCAATGTCGAGATCGAGATGATCGGCGCGCAGGATCCCAAGCTGCCTGCCGGTACGATGATGATGACTGGCTTCGAACGCTCGACGCTGGGGGAGACGCTGAAGGCGCATGGCGCGCTGCTCGCGGCCGATCCCTATCCCCAGGAAAACTTCTTTCAGCGCTCGGACAATTATTCGCTCGCGCTGAAGGGGGTCGTTGCGCACACCATCTCGGGCTGGGCCGTGGTGCCGACCTATCATTCGCCCGACGACACCGTGGCGAATATCGATATCGGCTTCATGACCCGCGCGATCCAGTCGCTGGTCACGCCGTTGCACGTGCTCGCGGACAGCGTGAACCGGCCCGAATGGAAGCCCGGCGGCAAGCCCGAATAACAGGAAAAGCCCCGGCGGCACCGGGCCACCGGGACTTTCCTTTACGCACCCTCCCGGAACAAGAGAGGGGAACCGGCCGCGATGCCGTCGTCAGGGGGGCAGCACCCCGACCGGATCGCGCGCTTACTGCAGCAGCTTGAGTACGCTCTGCTGGCTCTGGTTCGCCTGGGCGAGCATCGCGGTCGATGCCTGCGACAGGATCTGGGCCTTGGCGAGTTCGGTCGTTTCCGCCGAGAAGTCGGTATCTTCGATGCGGCTGCGCGCCTCGTTCAGATTCGCCGACGTGGTGGTCAGGTTGTTGACGGTCGACTGGAGGCGGTTCTGCACCGCACCCAGATCGCCGCGGCCGGCCGAAATCTGGTCGAGAGCAGCATCGATCACCGTCAGTGCGGCGCTCGCCGAATTCTGGTCGCTGATCTGAAGGTCGGTACCCGCCGCAGTCGTGGACGTCATTCCGACCGCTGCCATACCGCTCGGGTCGCCGCCGACGATGATTGTCTTGCCCTGGGCTGCGGTCAGGAACACCTGATCGGCGGCAGTAGAGACACCGCCCGTTGCGTCAAAGCCCGAGGTTGTCGCGCTCGCCGCACCGGTCGCCTGGAACGACGTAACAACACCGGCCGCCGATGCGCCGATCGTCAGCGCACCGTTGGTCGAGGCGAGGCTGATCGACGAGCCGTTGACCGATGCCGTCAGGCCGGTGGTGCCGTTGATCGCGGTCGCCAGCTGATTCAGGTCGACGCTGGTGGTCCCGCCGCTGGTCGTGGTGAGCTTCGACAGATCGAAGCTGGTGCCGTTGATCTTGATCGTGCCCGAGGTCTTGGTGGTGTCGATCGAAAGCGTACCAGAGACACCGGCTGTGGCGGTGACGCCGGTTTGCGCCGTCGCCGCGTTGATTGCCGTGATCTTGTCGGCCAGCGCGCTGCTCGGGGTCGGCGGGGTGCTGCCGCTGCCGGTGCCGGCAACGACGCTGGCGCCGATCCAGGTGCCGTTGATCTGCAACGAGTTCGCTGCCAGCGCGGTGCTGGGCGGAACGCTGCCGGAAACGGGGCCGCTGACGCCGGTTTTCAGGCCCAGCTTTTCGGCCGACAGGCTCACCATGTTCATGGTGATGCTCTCGCCCGTGTTGATGCCTGTCTGCAGCGTGACCGTGGAGGTCTTGCCGTCGAGCAGGCCGACGCCGTTGAAGTTGGTGGTCTGCGAAATGTTGCCCACTTCGGCGATGAGCTGGCTCATTTCCGACTGCAGCGTCGAGCGGTCGGTAGCACCGAGCGTGCCGTTGGCAGCCTGGGTGCCCAGTTCCTTCATGCGCTGCAGCATGTTGGTGACTTCGCCCATCGCACCTTCGGCCGTCTGGGCCATCGAGATGCCGTCATTGGCGTTGCGAATCGCAACGGCCATGGCGCGGACCTGGCTGGTCATGCGGCTGGAAATGGCTAGGCCTGCGGCATCGTCGGCTGCGCTGTTGATGCGCTTGCCAGTCGACAGGCGTTCCATCGCCGTCTGCAGATCGGCAGAGGCGCTGCTCGAAGCATTCGCAGCGCGGATGCTCGCAATGTTGGTTCCGATAACAGTCATTGCAGTAACTCCGTTCAAGCTTGGGCTCCCGCCCCCCCTGCGAAGAGCCGAGCCGCCGAGCCTCTGAACGGCCGCCTGCAAAAGCGATTAAGCAAAAAAACGTCGGCCTCGCGTGGCGTCTACGCGCGCGCGTAGACGCGCCCGGACCGAGGCGGTGTGCGGGCTCCGATATTTTACGGAGGATTAACCATATTCCCTGCATGAGGGTCGCCGAAGGGGAACTTCCATGCGTTCTATCGCTCCGTCGACGGCCGTGCTCGAACAGAATTATGCGCTGGTTTCAGCGCTTCGCGCGCAGGGTTTCGCCGTGCTCACCGATGCCGAAGGTCGCGCCCGCGGCGCCGACTTCCATCTGGTGATGGAAGGTGAGATCGCCCCTGCACCTGCCCGTACGCTCATTCTGGGCAAGGGCGAGCGCCGCTTCGTTCCGTTCCGCGATGGCAAGCCGGCCCGGCTGAGCTTCACGACGGAAGACGCGGCGCTCGGTGCCGGCTTTGCCAGCGCCCTGCTGCGTGGCGAGGGCGAGCCGGTCGCATCCGACCCCGAAAGCCTGGCGCTGCTGGCGCTGGCCGAGCGTGTTGCCGCTTCCGATATCACTGTTCTGGTGAACGGCCCTACGGGTACCGGCAAGGAAGTTCTCTCCAAGGCTATCCATATAGGTTCCTCGCGCCGCTGCGGCCCGTTCGTCGCCATCAACTGCGCGGCGCTGCCGGAATCGATGCTGGAAGCGATGCTGTTCGGTCACCAGAAGGGCGCCTTCACCGGCGCGTCCTCCGGCGGCCAGGGCTTTTTCCGTGCCGCCGACGGCGGCACGCTGCTGCTCGATGAAATCGCCGAGATGCCGCTGGCGCTCCAGGCGAAGCTGCTGCGTGCGCTGCAGGAGCGCGAGGTGGTGCCGATCGGCGGCACGATGCCGGAAAAGGTCGATGTCCGGGTGATCGCGTGCGCCAACCGCGACCTGCAGGCCGAAGTCGCCGCCGGCCGGTTCCGTGCCGACCTCTATTACCGCCTCTCGGTCTTTCCGCTCGCGACCCGCGCGCTGGCCGATCGCCCGGGCGACATCCGCGCGCTGGCCGCCGCCATGGTGCTGCGCCACGCCGGCAACCGTGCCGAGCTGCCCTGGTTCAGCGCTGCCGCACTGGATGCGCTGGAAGGCCATGACTGGCCGGGCAATGTCCGCGAGCTGGAAAATGTCATCCAGCGCGCGCTGCTCCTGGCGCCCGGCGATCTGATCGAGCCGGCGCATCTGATCTTCGATCGTCCGGCCGAGCGCCGTGTCGACACCGGCGGGTCGCTCAGCAACATCGTCCAGCTGTCGGAATTCGCGGCGATCCGCGAGACGCTGGCAGCATGCGGCGGCAGCCGGATCGAGACCGCGAAGCGGCTGGGCATTTCCGAGCGCACGCTGCGCTATCGCCTCGCCAAGGCGCGCGAACAGGGTGAGGATATCGCCCAGGCGGTGTCGGCATGAGCGGCATCGCTTCTGCTGGCGGGGTCGATCGGGTGATGGCGCTGCGCGCCCAGATCCTCGAGCGCAATCAGGCGCTGGCCCGCGCCAATCAGGCGCCGGCGGCGACCGGCGCAACGGGCACTGCCGAGGCCAAGCCGGCTGGCTTCACTTCGGTGATGTCGCAGGCGCTCGACCAGGTGAATGCCAGTCAGAGCGAGGCCAATGCGCTCTCGGAAAGCTATGAACGCGGCGAAACGGTCGACATCGCCAAGGTGATGCTCGCTCGCCAGCAGGCCTCGGTAAGCTTTGAGGCGACGCTGCAGGTCCGCAACAAACTCCTGTCCGCATACAAGGACATCATGAGCATGCCGGTGTAATCCATGGACAACGCGCTCGCCCCCGCTTCGCCCGGCGCTTTGCCGACCGCCTTCAACCCGCTGCGTCAGGTCAGTGGGCTGTTTGCCCAGCCTGCCGTGAAACGCAGCCTGCCGCTCTTGTTTCTGGTCGGCCTGATCGGTGCCGGTTTCCTCGCCTGGTCGCTGATCGCGACACCGCCGCAGCGGATTCTGTTCGCCAATGTGACCGATGCCGACAAGGCGGCGATCACCAGCGCGCTGCAGACGGCAAATATCAATTCCAGCATCGACAGTTCGGGATCGATCACCGTCGCCGAGGACGACTATCACAAGGCGCGGATGCTGCTCGCCAGCCAGAACCTGCCCAAGGCAGCGCCGGGCGGATATGCCATTCTCGACCAGTTGCCGATGGGAGTCAGTCGCGCGGTGGAAGGCGAACGTCTCCGCCAGGCGCGCGAGACCGAGCTTGCGCGCTCGATCGAGGAAATCGATTCGGTCGCCGAAGCGCGCGTGCATCTCGCCACGCCCGAGGCCAGCGTGTTCGTGCGCGACCGCACCGAACCGTCCGCCAGTGTCATCCTGAAACTTCAGCCCGGTCGCGCGCTGGGCGATGCGCAGGTGCGCTCGATCGTGAACCTGGTCGCTTCCTCGGTTCCGGGTATGCGGCCGGAGTCTGTGACGATCGTCGACCAGATGGGAGCGATGCTCTCCAAGGGTAGCGACGGCGCTGCCGGCAGCGGAACAAGTGCGAGCGACACGCGAATCGATTTCCAGCGTCGTGTCGAGGACAAGTTCCGCACCCAGTTGGTGCAGTTGCTCACGCCGCTGGTCGGCGCCGGCAACTTCACCACCGAAGTGCAGGCGGACGTCAATCTCGACGAAAACGAAGCGACTCGTGAAAGCTATGACAAGCAGGGCGGGGTAGTACGCGCCGAACAGGGCGCCTGGACCGGTACCTCGAAGGATGGCAGCGCCACCCCTGGCGGCATTCCCGGTGCGTTGTCGAATACGCCGCCGCCGGCGAGCCAGCTCGTCAACCCTAATGCTGCCGGCCAGGCGGCGACGGCCGCTGGCTCCACGGGCGCAGCAACGCCGGCAGGTGCCGGTCCGGCCGGTGTGCCGCCGGTGCAGCAGAAGCAGAGCGACAGCTTTGCTCGCACCTATGCCACCGGCAAGGAAGTGTCGGTGACGCGGGCGGCGCCGGGCGGGATCAAACGGATTTCTGTGGCCGTCCTGCTGCGCGAGGAGCCGGGCAAACCGCGCAGTACTGTTGAGATCAACCAGATCACCGAACTGGTTCGTGCGGCTGTAGGATATGATGCAAACCGGCAGGACCAGGTCACGGTCATCAGCCGCAAGTTCACGGCCCCGGCCGCCGACGCCAAGGCCAATGGCCTCGCCTGGTATGACGCTGCCTGGGTGCCGCTGGTAGCGCGCAACGCGACGGCGCTGGTCATCGCGCTGCTGGTCTTGTTCCTCGGCGTCCGCCCGCTGGCCAAGGCGCTGCTCAAGAAGCGCGAGGAAGTGCCGGCCGCGCGGTCGGCGCTGCCGATCGGCAGCCCCGATGGCAGTGGCCCCGCAGTCGGCGGCTATCCGCCGGTTAGCGCGGACATGCTGCAGCAGGGGGGCATAAGCTATGACGACCGCGTCGGGCTGGTCCGCGGCTTCACGCGCGACAATCCCGCTCGTGCCGCGCTGGCCGTCCGTGATATGATCAAGGCAGACGCCCAGTGAACGCACCCGCCGACACAATTCGCCAGTTCACCGGGGTAGAACGCGCCGCCGTGCTGATGATGCTGGTGGGCGAGGACGAAGCCGCCGCAATCCTGCAAAAGCTCGATCCCGATGAAGTGCGCGAGCTGGGCTCTGCGATGTTCGCGGTGGCTGATGTGACGGAGGCCGAGGTCGAACGGGTGCTCGACGAGTTCACCGACAAGGCCCAGGCGCGCAACAGCATTCAGTTCGATCCGGCACCCAAGGTAGAGGGAATCATGACGCGCGCGCTAGGCCCCGAACGGGCCGAGAGCGTGCTGTCGCGGATCGCCCCGCCGACGCAGGAGTCGGCTCTCGACGTACTGCAATGGTATGCGCCCGATGATATTGCCGCGATGGCCGCGGACGAGCATCCGCAAGTCGTTGCCGTGCTGCTCGCCAATCTTGAGCCCGACGCTGCGACGCACGTGTTCGAGCGCCTGCCCGAGGCGATGCAGCCGCAGATTCTGCGGCGTATCGCGAAGCTGGGACCGGTTGCACCCGAGGCGCTAGACCTGTTGCGCAGCACGGTCGAGGCACGCGGCGCGGCGCCGCGCAAGGCGCCGGGGCTGCAACTGGGCGGTACGCGCGAGGCCGCGAAGATTCTCGCCGGCGCCCGCAAGAATATCGAGCGGCGGGTGATGCCGCGCCTCGCCAAGATCGACAAGGAAGTCGCCAAGGCGATCGAAGAAGCGATGTTCGTCTTCGACAATCTGCTGGAGCTGGACGACAAGAACCTGTCCACGCTGATCCGCAACGTCGATGGCGAAGTGCTGGTCAAGACGCTGAAGGGCCTGGAGGAAGAGGTGCGCAACCGCTTCCTGGGCTGCATGTCGAGCCGCGCCGCCGACGGCATCCGCGACGAACTGGAAGCGCGCGGGCCGATGAAGATGACCGAAGTGCTGGAAGCGCAGAAGGCGATGATCGCCGTGGCGCGCGGCCTGGTGAAGGACGGTACGATCACCATGCCGACGAGCGGAGGCGAGGACGACTATGTCTGATTTCGTTGCCGGCTTCGCGCCCCTGCAGTCGCTGGGCGACCAGGTGCTGCAGCGCGCCTTTGGCCAGGCCGAGGCATTTGCGCCCGCGCCGGTCGATACGATCGGTCGCCGCGAACGCCGTCGCCGCGCAAGCGACGGCCCGGTCGCGCCCCGCCATTTCAGCCCCGCGCGCGCGGGTGCCAATCCCACCGAAGGCTGGGATCCGTTCGACACCGGCACGCCGGTGCCACCGCCGCACGACTTCGTCGATCCGGTAAGTGCCGCGCGCGAGGCTGGTCGCGCGCTGGGCCGGGCAGAGGCGCTGGCGGAAATCGAGATACAGCGGGCGCAGCAGGCAGAACTGGGCGATGCGCTGCGCACCGCCCTTGCGGCTGCGGCGCAAATCGATCGTCACAAGCTCGCCGCGCAATTGCGCGCGACGGTGCTGTTGCTCGTTACCCGTATGGTCGGAGAAACCGGCGTCGATGGCGATCTGCTCGCCGCGCGCGTTGCCGCTGCCGTGGATATGCTCGCCGACGCCAACGAAACTGCCGTGCTGCGGCTGCATGTAGAGGACGTGGCGCTGCTCGACGGCAAATTGCCCGCGAACGTCACGCCGCTGGCGGACGGGCAGATCGCGCGGGGCAGCTTTGCGCTGGAGAGCGCCGCCACCCTGGTCGAGGACGGGCCCGAATTGTGGCTTGAACAGCTCGCCGAAGCGATCGAGCGCGTATCCGTGCCGCCCGCATGCTGAACGCATTTTCCGAAGCCTATCTGGAAGGCCTGGCTGCCGCCCCCTTCACCCCCAAAGCGCGCGTGGCCGGGCGGCTTTCGTCGTGCGACGGGTTGCTGATGGAAGCGATCGGCCTGTCGCTGCCGGTGGGGACGGTCTGCGCAATCGGTGAAGGCCCCGATCGGGTGGAGGCCGAAGTGATCGGCTTTCGCGGCGGCCGTACGCTGCTGATGAATCTGGGCGGCCCTGCGCCGCTGCTCCCCAACGCGCCCGTCCGCCCGATCGGCGCGCCGGGCGAGGCCGAAGTGGGGGCGGCGCTGCTCGGCCGTGTGGTCGATGGTGCCGGCCGCCCGATCGACGGGCTGGGACCGATTCGCGGCGCGGGCCGCTGGCCGCTCGCCGGGCGAATGCAGAATCCGCTGGAACGCGGCCGCGTGCTGAAACCGCTCGATGTCGGCGTGCGCGCGATCAACGGGCTGCTGACGATCGGCCAGGGCCAGCGAGTCGGCATCATGGCCGGCTCGGGCGTCGGCAAGTCGGTGCTGCTCGGCATGATGGTGCGCGCCGCGAAGGCCGATGTGATCGTCATTGGCCTGATCGGCGAACGTTCGCGCGAAGTCGCCGACTTTCTCGAAACCAAGGTCGCCGGCGCCGCCCGCGCCCGCTCGGTGGTGGTGGCGGTGCCCGCCAACCACTCGCCGGTGCTGCGCATCCGTGGCGCGCTGCGGGCGACCGCCATTGCCGAGGCGTTTCGCGCCGAGGGCAAGCAAGTGCTGCTGATCATGGACAGCCTGACCCGCGTCGCCCATGCCGGGCGCGAGATCGGGCTGGCGCTGGGCGAGCCGGCCTCTGCGCGCGGCTATCCGCCCTCCGCCATTGCGATGCTGCCGGGCCTGATCGAACGCGCGGGCACCGATGTCGCCTCGGGCGGATCGATCACTGCGATCTACACCGTGCTTGCCGATGGCGACGACGGCAACGATCCTGTCGTCGACAGCGCCCGCTCGATCCTTGACGGTCACATCGTGCTCAGCCGGGCGCTCGCCGAACGCGGCGTGTATCCGGCGATCGATCTGGGGCCGTCGGTCAGCCGCGTGATGACCGACATTGCCGATCAGGCGCATCTGCGCGCGGCACGGGTGCTGCGGCGCCATCTCGCGACCTATGAAGAAAATCGCGATCTGGTGCTGATGGGTGCCTATCGCCCCGGCGCCGATGCGGAGATCGACGCCGCTATCGCCGCGCATCCGGCCGTGATGGAATATGTCCGCCAGAGCGCCGACGAACAGGTCAGCCTGGCCGACGCCGTCGCAGAGTTGACCGGCGTGTTCGGTGACGGCTGAGGCGTACGCCACCCATGGCTAGATCGCCCAAGAAGCTGGACCGTCTGCTGCGCGTCCGCACGTTGCAGCTCGATCTGGTGCGGGCCGAAGAGGCGCAGGCGCGGCTGCGGGTGGAGCAGGCCGATTCGCTCCGCCATCGCATCGCGGCTTTGGCAGCCGATGTCGCGCCGGTTGCGTCGCCCGACGCTGCTGTTGCGGTCGGATTGCACGCTGCAGCCCATTACCGCGCGCGCCTCCACGAATCCGCCCATGCCGCCGCAAGCCGTGTCGAGACCGAAGCGGCGCGGCTCGAAGCCGCACGCGAAGCCACGCGCGAGGCGCGCCGCGACCAGAGCGCGATCGAGAAGCTGATCGATCGCGAACGCGCCGCCGCGATCCGCCGCGAATTCCGCGCGCTCGAAAATCTTCCTTCCTTTCGCAAGGTTCGGCACGATCCTTGCTGAGAGACAGGCGGATATAGTTTCAGCTTAAGGGGTTCCGCCTTGTCCAACATTGCACCGGCCCTCGCCCAGGTCAGCATTGCCGCGCCCAAAGGCGCGGGAACGAGCGTTGCTCCGGCGACCGCCAATGGCGGTGCCGCGGGGGCACAGAGCGATTTCACGACCGCGATCCAGACGCTGCTGGGCGCGCCGTCGCTTGCCGATCCCCGGCAGCTTCTTGCCGCGATCGGCAAAAAATTGCCGTCCGATGGTGCGACCGGCGATAGCGATTCCGCGGCGCAACCTGCGGAAAAGGCGGACGACAAGGCAGCCGACATCGCCTTTGCGTGGTTCGGCCCAGGCGTAATACCGCAGAGCCCGCCCGCCGGTACGACGATTGCCGCTGCGACGGCGCCGGGCGCGACCAAGGCCGCCGGGGTTGCGCAGCCGCCTGCGCAGAGCGGTGCGGCAGATGCGGCCGGCACCGTTGCTGCGCCGGTCGGCCAGCCGGCAGCGCCTGGGGCAGCGAACACCGCCGCAGCAGTACCGGGTTTCCAGGCGACGATCGCCGCGACGCTCGCCGAAGCGTCGGCCGCCGCCACCGCCTCGTCTGTCCCCGGCCAGCCCGCTTCTGCCCAGCCCGCTTCCGTCCAGCCTGGCGCCGCGCAGGGCGAAGTTCGTGCCGCCGCCGGGGCAGTGGTTTCCACGCCGGCCCAGCCGCTCGCTATCCCGCTTGCCCAGTTCGAGACCGCGCGCGATGCGGCGCCGACGGCGCGGGCAACCGGCGCGACGCTGGCGGCAGCGGCTGCGGCCACATCGCTGGAAAGCGCGCTGCCCGCCCGCCGCACCTTGCGTGAAGTCACCGCGGACACCGTGCTCAGCCCCGCTGCACCCGATGCGCCGGGCGCGCCGCAGGTCGCCGCCGCCGGCCAGAGCCAGCAGGGCGCCCTCGACACGCGCCACCAGCAATGGGTCGGTAACATGATCGACCGGATCGAGGCGCTGCGCGAGGCGGCGCCGGAAAAGAACAGCACGAAGATCACGCTCGTTCCCGACGCGCTGGGCAAGGTGGACGTGTCGATCCGCACCGAGGGCGACCGCGTCCATGTCCATTTCGAAACCGAAACGCCCGCAGCACGCCAGCTGCTCACGGACGCCCAGCCGCGCCTCAGCGACATCGCCGATTCGCGCGGGCTGAAGCTGGGCCAGACGAGCGTCGACCTGGGTGGCGCCGGTGCCGGTGCCTCGGGTCAGCAGCGCCAGCATAACGCGCAGGGACGGCCTGCGCCGGCCCCCGCGTCCGTTGGCGCATCCGGCACGGCGACTGCCTCGCCGGACGCTGAGGCCGATCAACGCATTGCTTGAAAAAGAGGAATATTCTGATGGCTGACGAAATCGTGGATGCCGCCGCCGGCAAAAAGAAGAAGGGCAAGGGCAAGCTGATCCTGTTCATCGCGCTGCCGGTGCTGCTGCTCGGGTCCGGCGGGGGTGCGGCGGTCTATGCGATGCAGGCGGGGTGGATCGGCGGCGCCAAGCATGCAGAAGCTGCTGCTGATGCCGATACGCCGCGGCTGGTGCCAAAGAGCGAAGAGAAGCGGGCTTCGATAAAGGGCGGCGAAGGCGGGCATGGCGACGACGCCGCCGCGCCGATCAAGGGGCTGAAGACGCCTGAGGGCGAGGGAGGCGACAAATATGCCTCCAACTATTATCCGCTGGAGAAGGAATTCACCTCGAACCTGCAGGACAGCGTCCACTTCGTGCAGGTCGGGATTGCTGTCTCCACGCCCTATGACCAGCGCGTGCTGGAGAATATCAAGACGCACGAGATCGCGATCCGCTCCGCCGTGCTGCTCGCGCTGGGCGAAACCAGCGAGGATGATGTGTTCACCGCCGAGGGCAAAAAGCACATCCAGGAGCGGCTGGTGAAGGCAATCAATGCCGTTTTGAAGGAAAAGGAAGGATTCGGCGGCGTTAGTAACGTCTACTTTACCAATTTCATTGTTCAGTAAACGGGCATGGTTAACGCCCCTTCATCGACCGCACCCGCGGAAAGGCGGACACGGCCCCGGCCCAGCGCGGAACACGCGCCGGTGCTGGGGGCGTCCAGCCTCAATCCGTTCGGCGATCTGGTGGCGTTGCAACACCTTTCGGCACGGCTCGCCAAGTCGCTGAAGGGTATCTTCGAATCCTATTATAGCACCGAATTGCGCTGCTGGGCCGAACCGCTCGTCGTGCAGCGTTTTTCCGATTATCGCGCCGAACGTGGCGACGGGCTGACCGGCTGGCAGCCGCTGGTGATGGGCAATGCCCGCGCCCGCGCCCAGCTGGTGTTCGGCGCGCGCATGCTGCTCGAAATGCTCGACTGCTTCTTCGGCGGCGCCGGCGAGGCATGCGATATTCCCGCCGAATTCAGCCCCACGGCCCAGATGCTCGCCGCGCGCTTTGCCGAAACGCTTTGCCCGCTGCTCGAATCGGCCTGGGAGCCGCTGACCCGCATCGGTTTCCAGATGGAGCAGGGGCCGGTACTGGCCGCGCTGCCCGAACTGTCCGCCGACGACGCCGTGGTGGTGACGCGCTTCGGCATCGCCGCGGGCAATGCCAAGCCGCAATATTGCGACCTCCTTTATCCTGTCGCCGCGCTGAAGCCGGTGGCCCCGGCGCTGGCGCCGAAGGTCCATGGCCCGGTCGCCGAACCCGAGCCGCAATGGCGCGCCGGCCTCACCCGTGCGGTGATGCAGGTGCAGTTGCCGGTCCGTTCGGTACTCGCCGCGCCGGAAGTGCCGCTGTCGATGCTGCTCGACCTGAAGCCGGGCGACATCATTCCGATCGAACTGTCGCCCGAAGTGCCGGTGATGGTTGCCGACCGTCGCCTGGGAACCGGGCTGGTCGGCACCGCTAATGGCCACGCCGCGGTGCGCCTGACCTCGATTGAACCGATTACCGAAGAGGATCTGCGATGAACGAGATGACGGGGGGCTTTCCGGTGGACAGCGCCGTGGCCGCCAATTTCCGGCTGCTGCAGGATGTCGCGGTGAAACTGACGGTCGAGATCGGCTCGACCCGGCTGTCGCTGCGCGAATTGCTGGCGCTGGGCGAGGAGAGCGTGATCGAGCTCGACCGCGACGCGAACGAGCTGCTCGACGTGTTCGTCAACGGCGTGCTGATCGGGCGCGGCGAAGTGGTGACGGTCGGCGAGAAGTTCGGCGTGCGGATGACCGAGCTGGTCAGCCCCGACAAGCGGGCCGAACGCGCATGATGTGGCTCTATGTCCTGAAGCTGGCGATCCTGCTGCCGCTGGTCTGCGGCCTGCTGGTCGGCTGCCTCTATGCCTGGCGCAAGCTCGAAGGGCGCCTGCCCAAGCCGCAGGGCGAAAAGCTGGTGCAGGTCAAGGAAAGCATGATGCTGTCGCCGGGCCTGAAGCTGGCGGTGGTTGAGTTCGAGGGCCGCCGCCTGCTCGTCTCGGTCAGCCGCGCGGGCGTAACCCTGGTCGATCGGGCGGGCTGATGCGGATCGCGCTTCCTCATCCCCGGAGCTTCGGCGGGCGTGCAGCGCTGTTCGTGGCGCTGCTTGGTCTGGTGCTGCTGTTCATGCTGCCGGCGATGGCCCATGCCGCCGCCGCGCCGCTCCCGGCGCCCGCGCCGGCGGCGACGCCGGGTGTCGGTGATGCGGTCGATCGCGCGCTGGGCGAACTGGGTGGCGGCAACGCGCCGCTCAGCCTGTCGCTGCAGTTGCTCATCATCATGGGCCTGCTCACGGTATTGCCGGGCATCCTGCTGATGATGACCAGCTTCACCCGCATCGTGATCGTGCTGGCAGTGCTGCGCCAGGCGCTGGGGCTGCAGCAATCGCCGCCCAACCAGGTGCTGATCGGCCTGTCGCTGTTCCTCACCTTCTTCGTGATGGCGCCGGTGATCAACCAGGCGAACACCACGGCCATCCAGCCCTATGCCGCCGGCAAGATTGGCGCGACACAGATGATCGAAGGCACGGGCACGGCGCTCCACGGCTTCATGGTCAAGCAGACGCGCACCCACGATCTGAAGCTGTTTGCCGATCTCGCCAAGAGCGGTCCCTATGCCAAGCCCGCCGACATTCCTTTTTCGGTGCTGTTGCCCGCCTATGTCACCAGCGAGCTGAAGACGGCATTCCAGATCGGCTTCCTGATCTTCCTGCCGTTCCTCGTGATCGACCTTGTGGTGGCGACGGTGCTGATGAGCCTCGGCATGATGATGCTGTCGCCGACCATCATCTCGCTGCCGTTCAAATTGCTGCTGTTCGTGCTGGTCGACGGCTGGGCGTTGACGATGGGCAGCCTCGCCTCCAGTTTTGTGAGCTAGGCCGATGGACGCCGATTATTTCCTGACCGTCGCACACGAAGCGCTGTGGATCATGGCGCTGTCCGCGGCGCCCATCCTGATCCCGGCGCTGGTTGCCGGCCTCCTGCTGGGCATGGTGCAGGCGGCGACGTCGATCCAGGAACAGACGCTGAGCTTCGTGCCCAAGCTGATCGTGGTGGGGCTGAGCCTCATCATCTTCGGCAGCATGATCCTGGGTCTGATCGGCGACTTCACCACGAGCATCTTCGAACGCATCCCCGAGCTGGTCCGGTGAAGCGGGAGGGGACGCTGGCGATGCGCCGATGAACACCGAACTCGGCTTCGGCCTCTCGATCGAGCCGCATCTCTGGGCGCTGCTGTTCGCGATGGTGCGGATCGGGGCGGCGTTTGTCGCGGCGCCGGTGTTCAACGCCGTCACCGTACCGCTGCCGGCGCGGATCGCGCTTGCCGGCGGCATCGGCGTGCTGGTGGTCAACACCACCCATATCACGCCGCCGACCGAGATTTTCGCGCTCGCGACTTTCCTGTCGGTTGCGGCCGAGGCGCTGATCGGCCTGGCGCTGGGTTTCGTCCTGCAGATCGCCTTTGCCGCGCCGATGGTCGCCAGCGAAGTGATCGGCATGGGCATGGGGCTGGGCTTTGCCAATGCCGTCGATCCCAATAGCGGCGCCAGCTCGCCCGCGCTCGGCCAGTTCCTGTCGCTGCTGATGACGGTGCTGTTCCTGGCCACCGACGGCCATCTGGTTCTCGTCGATCTGGTGGTGCGCAGCTATGCGGCGATGCCGCCGGGTGCGTGGCTGGCGCCCGACCGGCTGCTGGCGATCGCCATGTTCGGCGGCTACGCCTTTCTCGCCGGGCTGTTGCTGGCGCTGCCGGTCGGCTTTCTGCTGCTGTGCCTCAACGTCATCATGGGGATGCTGAGCCGCGCCGCGCCGGCGCTCAACCTGTTCGCGATCGGCATTCCGGTCAGCCTTGCGCTGGGCGTGGTGGCGATCCTGCTCGCCTTGCCGGCGATGGGCGAATATCTGCAGGTCATCCTGCATGAGGGGCTTTCGGCAACCCAGCATCTGGTGCTCGGCTGATGTCGGAGGCTGGCGGCGAAAAGACCGAAGCCCCGACAGCCAAGCGCAAGCGCAAGGCCGCCGAAGACGGGCAAATACTCAAGTCGCGCGATTTCGGCGCGGCGCTGATCATGCTGGCAGGTGCCGCCTGGATGGCGATGCTGGGGCCGTCGCTGCTGCGCGCCTGCCGCGAACTGATGACAGCCAGCCTGCATTTCGACCATGGCGATATCGAACATTTCGAGCCGTGGCGCCCGCTCGCCGAAGCGGGGTGGCGGCTCGCCCCCGCCCTGATCGCGCTGTTCGCCTTCACCGTGATTGCGGCGGTGGCGGGGCAGGCGGGGCTCGGCTCGCTCGGCTTCAACGCCAAATTGTTCGCACCCAAGGCGTCGCGGATCGATCCCGGCGCGGGGCTGAAGCGCATCTTCGGGCCGACCGGCTGGATCGAACTCGGCAAGTCGCTGCTCAAGGTGGTGCTGCTCGGGTCGATCGGCGCCTGGCTGCTCTGGTCGCTGACCGGCGGCGCGATGGGGCTGGTTGCTTCCGACATCCAGAGTGCCGTCGGCGCGCTGGGCAGTCGTTTCCTGACGCTGATGTTCGTGATGGCCTCTGGCCTGCTGCTGATCGCCGGCATCGACGTGCCGATCCAGATCTTCCGCCATATGAGCCAGCTCAAAATGACCAAGCAGGAGGTCAAGGAAGAGCATAAGGAAAGCGAAGGCTCGCCCGAAACCAAGGCACAGCAGCGTCAGCGCCAGCGCGATATTCTGAAGGGCGGCTTCCGCAAATCGGTGGCGACCGCGCATGTCGTGCTCACCAACCCGACCCACTTCTCGGTGGCCCTGCGCTACGATGCCGGCCAGGATCAGGCGCCGGTGGTTGTCGCCAAGGGCCGCGGCCAGACCGCCTTGGCAATCCGCGAACTGGCTGCCGAGTTCAAGGTGCCGGTGCTCGAATATCCCAGCCTGGCGCGCGCCGTCTATTATACCAGCCGCGAAGGGCAGGAAGTGCGCGACGACCTGTATCTGGCAATCGCGACGGTGCTGGCCTTCGTCTTCGGGGTCAATGCCCGCGCCGGGGGAATCCAGCCGCTGGTGAAGGTGCCGGACAGCGCATTGTTCGACGAAAACGGCCGGCACATCGGCAGGCCCGCCTAAAACGTGGCCGCCGCCGGCCGTTCATCGGGGAGAGGGACCAAATGACGACGACCAGCTCCGTATCCAGCACGTCCACGCCGACGCCGACGCCGACCAGCACGTCGTCGTCGAGCAATCCGGGTCAGTCGATCGTCCAGACGCTGGGGGGGGGATCGGGCATCGACATCGGCAGTCTGGTCGACAAGCTCGTCACCGCCCAATATGACAATACCAACCAGACATTGTCGGCCAAGGCTGACAAGCTGACCACCCAGATTTCGACCGTGTCGTCGCTCAAGAGCGCGATCAGCACGTTCGACAGCTCGCTGAAATCGCTGATCCAGGGCGGCACGCTTACGGCACAGCCGACCAGCAGCAACACCGGTGTCGTCAATATCTCCGCGTTGCAAGGCGCTAGCGTCGGAAATCTTTCCTCGACGTTCGAGGTGCGCCAGCTCGCCGCCGCACAGGTGACGAGCACTGCACCGGTAGCGGATCCCACTGCGGCGATCGGCACCGGCACGCTCACGCTCCAATTCGGCACCGCCACGGTCAGCAATGGTGCCATGACGGCGTTCACCGCCGGCAGCACGCCTTCGGTTAACATTGCCATTACCAGCGCGAACAACAGCCTGCAGGGCATCGCCGCTGCCATCAACGCCCAGAATGCCGGGGTGACCGCATCGATCCTGAGCGATGCCGACGGCTCGCGGCTGGTGCTGAAGAGCGCGACCGGCGCCGCCCAGGCCTTCACCTTGTCTGCCACCGAGGATTCGAGCGCTCCCGGCCTGTCGAAACTCGCGGTCGGCGTCGGCGCCAGCGGCACCACAATCAACTCGACGGCGCAGGACGCGGTGGTGGCAATGGACGGCATCGCCGTGCGGCGCCCCACCAACACGATCAAGGATCTGGTGCCGGGCGCGGAGGTCGACCTCGTCTCGGCCTCCCCGGGCACGATCGTCAATCTGGGCAGCACCCCGCCCACAGATGCGCTGAACCAGGCAGTGAACGACTTCGTCAGCGCCTATAATGTCGTGCTCGGCCAGTTGACGACGGCAACCGATCCCGTTTCTGGGCCGCTGAGCAACGACCTGGCGGCACAGACGATGCTGCGCCAGCTCAGCGGGCTGACACTGACCGATATGGTGCCCGGTGCCCCCAGTTCCGTCCCCCATACCCTCGCCGATCTGGGCATAGCGACCAATCGCGACGGAACGCTGACGCTGAACAGTGCCCAGCTCACCAAGGCGCTTGCCACCAATTCGTCGACGATCGAGGCGATGTTCCAGGACGGTGTAGGCATTTCCGCCGCGCTCGACAACATCGCCACCGCCGCCGCCAACACCACCTATGGCCTGGGCGCCAGCCAGACGACGTATGAGAACGCCAAGAGCCAGGTTGCGGACGATCAGGCCCAGGCCGCCAGCGACGCCGATGACACGCGGACGCGGCTGACGCAGCAATTCTCGACAATGAACGCGATCGTCGCGAGCTACAAAAGCACCCAGAGCTTCCTGCAGCAGCAGGTCGATGCGTGGAACAACAAGAACCAATGACACGCTATGCCACTGCACTAGCCGCCGATCCGGCGGCTACCTATCGTCAGGTCGATCTTGTCGGCCGCACCGGCGGTGCCGATCGGCATGGGCTCGTCTCGATGCTGTACGAAGAAGGGATCGCTGCGCTGCGCACCGCCGCCTGGGCTGCCGAACAGGGCCGCAGCACGGTAAAAAGCGAGCGCGTGTCGCGCGCTACAGCGGTGCTCTTCGCGCTGGAAGGCGGGCTTGATTTTGAAAAGGGCGGGGACGTCGCCCGCACGCTCGCGACTTTCTATCATGGCCTGCGCAGCAGCGTGGTACGCGCCAGCCTGAGCAATGATCCCGTGCCGTTCCGTGAGGCGGCCGCCAATCTCTCCGAGATCGCGACGGCCTGGTCGTCGATGCGGAGCTAAGCTGGCGCGCAGCCCGGCTTTGGGCTAGCGCACCAGGCATGGAACCGCTTCACATCGTTGCGCTCGGCGGCACGCTCCGGCCCGAATCGAGCACCGGCCGCATGCTGGACGCCGCGCTTGCTCATGCCCGGACGCGGGGCGCGCGCACCACGCTGCTCACCGGCGATGCCATTGCCTTCCCGCATTTCGAGCCGGGCAGCGGCGCGGGCGATCCGCGGGTGACGCATTTCATTGAGGCGCTGCGCAGCGCCGATGCCGTGATCATCGGTTCGCCGGGCTATCACGGTACCCTGTCGGGCATGGTCAAGACCGCGCTCGATTATATCGAACTGCTCCGCGACGATGCGCGTGTCTATCTCGACGGGCGCCCGGTGGGGCTGATCGCGACTGCCGGTGGATGGCAGGCGGCGGTATCGACGTTGCAGGCGTTGCGTACGATCACCCACGCCCTGCGCGGCTGGCCGACGCCGATGGGGATTGCGGTCAACACCAGCGAGCCGGATGCCGTTGCCCGTTGCAGCCCCTCGCTGCAGGCGATGGTCGACCAGTTGTTCACCTTTCTCAACCGCTGATCGGCGGCACCTTTACGCTTTCGTCACGGCTTGCCCGTAACCCTGTCCGTCAGGATCGGGGATCGTTAGATGATGTATTGCAGCGGCTTTCGCGAGCTTTCGGTCGAGCGGCGGCGTTCGGTGCCGTCGCTGTTGGCGGTGGGGCGCGACCGTGCCGCGCTGAACACGCTGGCGCATCGGCTGGGCCATCTCGGCTATCTGGTAGTGCTTGCGGAAAATGGTCGCGGCGCGCTGGACCTGATTGCTGCGCGCGGGTTCGACCTGGTGCTGGTGGGAGAGCATCTGCCCGACATGTCCGGGCTGCACGTTCTGGCCGAAATCCGTGGCACGCGCGACATTGCCGATCTGCCGGTGATCATGCTGGTCGATCAGGATGCGCCCGCTGCGGCGGCGCGGGCACTGGCGGCGGGCGCCGACGATTATTTCGCGCCGCCTTTCGAATTCGATCTGCTGGCGGCGCGCCTGGATCGCACGCTCGCGCGGGCGGAGCGGCTGGAGGAGCTGAAGCGTGCCAATATGGCGCTCGACGCACGGATCGCCGCGCGGGCGATCGAGCTGGGCGAATTGCGCGGCGAACTCGCCGCCGTCCGCGCCGAACAACAGCGCCTGCGCCGTTCGATGATGCGCGGCGCGGAGCCGCTGGGCGCGGCCGCCTGACGGCGGTTTATGAGACCTGTGCGCGGGTGGGCGTAGACAGGGACATCAGTTGCTGATTCTATAGCTTTCCCAAGCAGGAGAGCT
>NZ_JBQUYV010000011.1:0-35119 GCF_056314185.1 Sphingomonas sp. DMC8
TCGATTCGCGCACGCTCGCCGAAAGGGTTGAGACCGGCAACGATCCATGCACCGTTCTTCAGCCCGGTCAGGCTGTCCGGATCCGGACCCTGCACGCCCAGCACGATATCGGCATCGGCCAGCACCGCATCGCGCGCGCCGATGGTCGCACCGGCATCGACATAGCTCTGATCGGCGTAGGAAGCAGCGGCACCGGCACCGGCCTCCACTGCGACGGTCGCCCCCAATGCCGCGAACTTCTTCACGGTTTCGGGAGTCGCGGAAACGCGCCGCTCGCCGGCGGCGGCTTCCTTCAGCACCGCGATCTTCACGTCAGTGCGCGAGCAGCGAGACGACGATGGCGACGACAATGGCCACACCCACCGTGCCCCATTTCATCATCGCGGTGAAACCGTTCCAAGTATCCAGATGGGCCTTGATGTCGGCGGTGTGTTCACCCGTATCAGCCATGGTTCCAATCCCTCTTCCACGGTGCGCCTCGACCAGCGCCTTCTGTTATAACCGCGCCATGCCTGCTCTCAACCTCGGAAACACCACAGTAGCAGCAAGCATCGTCCAACAGGCTTAAGCCGAACTTTACCCCTCTTGTCTATCGAGATGGCCTGATTTGATACAACGGGGACGGATTCGGCATGACGCGCAACGGGCAGCGCCTGCTTCTGCTGATCGATGAAGAGCCGGCACAGCGGCGACTGGTTGCGGCAATTGCGGCGCGGCGCGGCTGGCGCACGCTGTTTGCTGCAGATGCAGAAACAGCGATCGCAACACTCGGTACGCCAGATGGCCTCGCGCTGGACGCGATCATCCTCGACCACCCGGCAACCGACGCCGATGCCGCCAGCCTGATCGCCGATCTGCGCGGGCACCGCCCGCAAATGCCCATCCTGGTTCTCGCCGCCAACGGCTCGGTCGCTGCCGCCGTCAACGCGATGCGCGCGGGCGCCACTGATTTTCTGGTGAAGCCGATCGCATCCGAACGGCTGCTCGCCGCACTGGAAGCCGCCGTCGGCGGTAGCAGCGCGGGGGAGTTGCGTCCGCTCACCGAAAAGCTGGGCGCCAGCCTCGACTTTACTGAGATCGTTGGATCTGCGCCGCAGTTTCGCGCCGCACTGGCAATTGCCGCCAAATCGGCGCGTGCCCGCGTACCGGTGCTGATCGAAGGCGAAAGTGGCGTCGGCAAGGAAGTGGTCGCCGAAGCGATCCACGCCGCATCGCCGCGCAATCGCAAGGAAATGCTGAGCGTCAATTGCGGCGCGATGCCAGCGAATCTGGTGGAATCCGAACTGTTCGGGCATGAAAAGGGTGCGTTCACCGGCGCATTCGACCGCAAGGTCGGCCGTTTTCAGGAAGCCGATGGCAGCACCATCTTCCTCGATGAAGTGGGCGAAATGCCGCTCGATGCACAGGTAAAGCTGCTTCGCGTGCTGCAGACCGGGGAAATCCAGCCGCTCGGTGCACGCCATCCGCGCGAAGTGGATGTGCGGGTGATCGCCGCAAGCAACAAGCCGCTGATCGCAGAAGTCGAAGCGGGACGGTTCCGCGAAGACCTGTATTACCGGCTCAACGTGGTGCAGGTTGCGATTCCACCGCTGCGGGAACGTGCTGGCGATATTCCAGCATTGGCGCGGCACCTGCTCCGCCGGATCGGAAACCAACCGGGCCTGCGCCAGCTGACCATCAGCGAAGACGCGCTGCAACTCCTCGCTGGCTATGACTGGCCCGGCAATGTCCGCCAGCTCCAGAACGCGCTGTTCCGCGCCGCCGTGCTGTGTGACACGGAAGGGCTGACGCGCGAGGATTTTCCGCAGATCGCCCAGCTCGCGCTCGGCCGCCCCGATTCGCCGCTGCCGGGCGCCGGTCCGGCGGCCAATCCGGGCGTCAGCATCTTCCGCCCGGACGGCAATCTGCGCCAGCTCGACGAGATCGAGGCGGATGTGATCCGCCTCGCCATCGGCCACTATCGCGGGCGGATGACCGAAGTGGCGCGCCGGCTGGGCATCGGCCGGTCCACCCTGTACCGCAAGCTGGGCGAATTGGGGATCGACCAGAGCGCCGCCTGAGGCTCAGCGCCCGGTCAGCGCCCCGTCGCGCATCCCGCGCCAGACGCGCAGCGCCTGCACCGTCTCCGCGACATCGTGGACGCGCAGCAATTGCACGCCCAGCTCAGCGCCCTTCAGCGCCAGCGCAAGCGAGCCACCCAGCCGCTGATCGACCGGCGCCTCGTTCGACAGCGCGCCGACGATTCGCTTGCGGCTCGCGCCCAGCAGGATCGGGCAGCCGATGCCATGGAACAGCGCCAGCCCGTTGAGCAGCGCCAGATTGTCCTGCAGCGCCTTGCCGAAGCCGATACCGGGATCGATTAGGATGCGGGCACGATCGACACCGGCGGCGACGACCGCCGCCACGCGCGCCTCAAGCCAGTCATAGATTTCGATCAGCGGATCGGCATAGCCACCACTGCCCTTCGCGCCGCTCTTGGGATCGGCAGCGTGCATCAACACCACCGGGCAGCCGGCGCGCACCACCACATCCAGCGCGCGATCGTCATACAGCAAGGCCGATACGTCGTTGACCAGATGGGCGCCCGCGGCCAGCGCCGCTTCCATCACGGCCGCCTTGCGCGTGTCGATCGAAAGCGCGGCGCCGCTGGCCTTCAGCCGCTCGATCACCGGCACGACGCGCGCAATCTCGTCGCCTTCCCACACCGTCTCGGCACCCGGTCGGGTCGATTCGCCGCCAAAATCGAGCACGGCAGCGCCGGCAATGCTCATGTCCACGCCCGCCTGGGCAGCCGCAGCAGCATCCCCGGCATGTTTGCCGCCGTCGGAAAAGCTGTCGGGCGTCATGTTGAGAATGCCCATCACCAGCGGCTGGTCGAGCCGCAGCGTCCGCTCACCCAACCTAAGCGGCGCGCGGGGGGCCGTGATTCGGGCAGCGATAGGGGCAAGGCGCGGATCGGCCTCAGCCTCCGCAACACTGATCATCCGCTGCGCCACGCGCCTGCCACCCTCGACGGCGATCAGCTCATAGGCGGAGAACCATTGCATGCCCCCCGCCAGCCGCGCCACCGCACCGTCGCGCCCGATAGGCGTATCGACGAACTGGATCGGACGCAGATAGAGGCGGGCGCTAGCGGGCAGATCGGTCATGACACCCTGCTACCGGCCGGCGACACCCCGGGAAAGTGGCTTAGGGTTGCGTGGCGAGCAGATAAGTCTGGCGCAGCGCGTCGATCGGCTTCAGCCCATCCTCCGCCTGATAATGCCAGAAAGTCCAGCCGTTGCAGCTCGGCGCGCCCTGCAGCGTCGCGCCCAGCTTGTGGATAGAGCCGGCTTGGCCGTCGCAGTTGAGCGAACCATCCGCCCCCACGGTCGCACGCCAGCGGCCCTTTAGGTCGCACAGGACCATGCCCGGGGTAAGATAGCCATTCTCGACCAGCTGACCGAATGCCACGCGCGGCGCGGCCTTGGGGGCCTGCATCGTCTGGAGTGCGCTTTCGTCGAGCGGCAAGGCGGCGGCGATGCGCTCCAGCGCCGCCTCGACATAGACCCCCTCGCGATCGATGCCGATCCAGCGCCGGCCAAGGCGCTTGGCCACCGCGCCGGTGGTGCCGGTGCCGAAGAAGGGATCGAGCACCACGTCGCCCGGCTTGGTGCAGGACAGGAGCACGCGGTACAGCAGCGCCTCCGGCTTCTGCGTCGGGTGGACCTTGTGGCCGTTCTTCTTCAGCCGTTCCTGCCCGCTGCAGATCGGGAATTCCCAGTCGCTGCGCATCTGCAGCTCGTCGTTCAGCGTCTTCATCGAGCGGTAGTTGAAGGTGTAGCGTGCCTTCTCGCTCTTCGACGCCCAGATCAGCGTTTCATGCGCGTTGGTGAAGCGCGTGCCCTTGAAATTGGGCATCGGGTTCGCCTTGCGCCAGATGATGTCGTTGAGAATCCAGAAACCCAGGTCCTGGATCGCCGCACCAACCTTGAAGATGTTGTGATAGCTGCCGATCACCCAGATCGTGCCGTCATCCTTCAGGATACGCCGCGCCTGCGCCAGCCATTCGCGGGTGAACTTGTCATAGGCGGCGAGGCTGTCGAACTTGTCCCAATCGTCGGTCACCGCATCGACATGGCTGCCGTCGGGCCGGTTGAGGTCACCGCCAAGCTGCAGGTTGTAGGGCGGGTCCGCAAAGATCATGTCGATGCATTTGTCGGGCAGGCTACGCATCGCCTCAATGCAGTCCTGGCGCAGGATCGTGTCGAGCGGCAGCACGGCAGGCGCCTTCGCCGCCGCCCGCACCCCGGCGCGATTAACCTTCTCCAGTACACCCATGCCTTACACCCCTGTTCTCAAGGCGCGCGTTTTCGCGGTGCACGGACTCCGCCGTCAAGCAGACTTTGGTTAACGCGGATTCCGTATCAAACCGTTAACCCTGCGGAACATTCCGGCACCCGCCAGATATTGAGTCAAGAAGTTATCCACAGGCGCAAGCACTGGTAGTGTGGCAAAAAAGACTCAATCGGCGAATTTCGCAGCCTGTGGATAAGCTGGAACGTTTCGCCAACCCGGGCGAGCGCTCAACCGATCGCAATCGCGTCGCCGCCCAGCGCCACGCACGCCGCCAGCCGCGCCCGCGCCTGCAGGAACAGCCCGAGTTCGTAGAGCGCCTGCGCCTCGCGGCCGAGCAGTTCGATCTCGTCGCCAAAGCGGATGCGGCCGGCAACGCACAGCGCCACGCGGACTTCGGCCGAGGTGCCCGTCGCCGCAATCGCAGCGATAAAGGCCTCGCGGTCAGAAGCATCGGCCAGCATGTCCGACGGCAGCCGGCATGCCAGCGCCCGTTCGCGCCACGGCGCGACATTGCCCAGTTCGGCATAATCGCTGCCCAGCACCGGGTCGCGCAGCGTTTCGAGAAAGGCGAGGTGGAGCGGATGGAGCGGATCGGTCAGCGCCGCACCGTCATCGAAACCGAAGCGCGCCGGGGCGAGGCCGCGCGACTGGGCATAGCGGACCAGCGCGGCCATTTCGTGGAAATTGGCGGGGCCGACGACTGCCTCGCGCATCAGTTCGGCCATTACGGGATCGTAGAATGGCACTTGCTGCGCCGCTTCGGTGAAGCCCTGCGTCGTGCGTCCGCCCATAAATGCCATGCCCGCATCTCCTCCTGTCGTTCTGACATTGTAGAGGCGCCGCGGCGCCTGCGGGTGTGACTAGGCAAAATTTGCCGGGTGTGGGCTTATTCCGCCGCCGACACGATCGGTCCGAAGTCCAGTTCGGCCTGGGCAACCGGCGCAAAACTCCGGCGGTGATGCGGCGTCGGGCCCAGCCGGCGCAGCGCCTCCTGATGCACCTTGGCAGCATAGCCCTTGTTCGATGCCCAGCCATAGCCCGGATAGACCGCATCCAGCTCCGCCATCATGCAATCGCGCTGATGCTTGGCGACGATCGATGCCGCCGCAATCGACAGGCATAGCGCATCGCCGCCCACCACCGCCTGGCTGCGGTGCGCCCAGTCGGGGCAGCGATTGCCGTCGACCAGCACGAAAGCGGGGGGAAAGCCCAGCGCCGCCACTGCCCGCGTCATCGCCAGCATCGTCGCCCACAGGATGTTGAGCTGGTCGATCTCGGCGACGCTGGCGACGCCAACGCCCACCTTCGCGCAGCGGAGCAGTTCGGCGCACAGCTTTTCCCGGCGTGCCGCCGTAAGCGCCTTCGAATCGTCGATACCGTCCGGAATGCAATCGGGGTCGAGCACCACCGCCGCCGCCACGACGGGGCCAGCAAGCGGGCCACGCCCGGCCTCGTCCACCCCGACGACCGGGCCGGCGTGGAGCTGGAAATAGCGGGTTTCGTAGGAAAGGTCAGGCATCGTCCGCGATGCGCCATGGCGGAAAGCGGCGCATTTCGCCAGCCTGATAGAGACGGATCGCGTTGCCGGCGGGATCGCGCAGCCGCGCCTCGCGCCAGCCCCATTTCTCGTCCCTGGGCTCCTGTTCGAATACGAAGCCCTGCTGCTGGAGATAGGCGACAGTAACGTCGAGATCGCCGCATTCGAAATAGACGACCGGCGCAGTGTAATGCTCGTCGGTGGCGATCGAGAAGGTTGCCCCGCCCTCAGTTTCAAACCGGGCATAGCGTGGCGAGGCGCGCACCACCTGGCGCAGACCGAGCAGGCGATAGAAGCGCTCACTCGCCGCCAGATCCTTCGCCGGCACTGTCACCTGATTCAGCATCGGCTCGAAAAAGCTCATATTGAGGTCGAGCCGCACCGCCTGCTGCGCCATGGGGCCATGGCCGCGCCCCAGCCCCGCCGCCTCGCGCATCGCAATCCGGACAAAGCGGCGCGCGCGGCTGACCGCTTCGGGCAAATCCCATTCGCTGGCGAGCCCGGTGGCAATCGCCGAGGCGAGCGTACAGCCGGTGCCATGGTCGCTATCGCCCTCGATCCGCGGATCGCGCCATTCGATCCGCGGCGGGTCTTCCGGGTCAGCCGAATAGAGCGTGTCGACTACTTCGGCGCCCTCGCCGTGCCCGCCCTTGACCAGCACGGCGCAGCGATGCGTGGTGACGATATCCTCGGGATCGCGCCCCAGCGCCGCCAGTTCGGGCAGGTTGGGCGTCACCACCGTCGCCCGGTCCATCAGCCGCTCGAACGCCGCGACCGTGGCATCATCGGCCAGCGTCGCGCCGCTGGTCGCCACCATCACCGGATCGAACACGACCGGAATGCCCGGCAACTCGGCCAGCTTTTCCGCCACCGCCACCGCCGTGCGAGCAGAGCCGATCATGCCGATCTTCACCGCATCGACGCCAAGATCGGCGATCACCGAATCGATCTGCGCCAGCACCATGTCGGTCGGCACCGGGTGTACCGCCTGCACGCCCAGCGTGTTTTGCGCCGTAATCGCCGTGATCGCGGTCATCGCATGGCCGCCCAGCATGGTGACCGTCTTGATATCGGCCTGGATGCCGGCGCCACCACCGGAATCGGAGCCCGCGATGATCAGGATACGCGGCGTGGTCATGGTTCAGTTGCCGGCGAAGTTTAGGAAGTTTAGGCAAGTGAAGTTTTTTGCACCTTGTCTGCGCGCCATCCGCACGCCCCCGCACACTGGCGGGTCTGGCGTGACGAAGCGGCCCTGGGCAAGCATCCTCAACATGGTGCCCTGTGTGGCACAAAGCGCCCCCTGTAGGACAGACCCTAACCGCGGAATCGTCGCTCGGTCGCGGCAGGATGCCGCTTCAGGGCCTGGCCCACCCGCGCCGGTCGATCGAGCAGTTCGCCGCCGCAATTAGGGCAGCGTTCGTCGAGCGCATCGGCACAGTCGGCGCAGAAGGTGCACTCGAACGAGCAAATGAAGGCGCCGCCCTCGTCCGCCGGCAGATCCGTGCCGCACTTCTCGCAATCGGGCCGCATTTCCAGCATGGCCTATCCACCTCCTAGCCCCTCCCCCGACCCCTCCCGCTTGCGGGAGGGGTCGGGGGAGGGGCTGGGCGGCCTGTGGGAAGGCGCCGAATTTGAAGCCTCCACGTCATCCCCTCCCCTAACCCCTCCCGCGAGCGGGAGGGGAATGCGACATCCTTACCCCGCCGCCACGCGCACCGCTTCGCAAATCCGGTCGACCACTGTTTCAACCTGGTTCCGATCGTCCCCTTCGGCCATCACCCGGATCACCGGTTCGGTCCCCGATGCGCGGATCACCAGCCGGCCGCGTCCCTTCAGCTCGGCCTCGGCAGCAGCGATCACATCCTTCACCGCCGCATCCTCGAGCGGCTTGCCGCCGGCAAAGCGGACGTTTTTCAAAAGCTGCGGCAGCGGATCGAAACGGTGGAGCACCTCGCTGGCCGGTGCACCGGCGCGGACGACCTCCGCCAGCACCTGCAACGCGGCGACCAGCCCGTCGCCGGTTGTCGCATAGTCGGACAGGATGATGTGCCCGCTCTGCTCGCCGCCGACATTATAGCCCGAGCCACGCATCTTCTCGAGCACATAGCGGTCGCCCACCTTGGTGCGCACCAGCCCCAGACCCTGCGCGGCGAGATGCCGTTCGAGGCCCAGGTTCGACATCACCGTCGCCACCAGACCGCCCCCAGCCAGCTTGCCCTGCCGCGCCCAGCCGGTGGCAATCAGCGCCATTAGCTGGTCGCCGTCGATCACCGTGCCGGTTTCATCGACCACGATCAGCCGGTCGGCATCGCCGTCGAGCGCAATGCCGATCGCCGCGCCCGAGGCGACCACCGTCTCGCACAGGGTTTGCGGCGCCGTCGAACCCACACGATCGTTGATGTTCTTGCCATTGGGGCTGACGCCGATCGAAATCACTTCGGCGCCCAGTTCCCACAGCGCGGAAGGCGCCACCTGATAGGCGGCGCCATTGGCGCAATCGACCACCACTTTCAGCCCGTCGAGCGTGAGGTTCGACGGGAAGGTCGACTTGGCGAAGTGGATGTAGCGGCCGCGCGCGTCCTCGACGCGGCGGGCACGGCCGATATCGGCGGGATCGGCCAGCGGCACTTCGCCGTCGATCAGCGCCTCGATCGCTTCCTCATCGGCGTCGGACAGCTTGAACCCGTCGGGCCCGAACAATTTGATGCCGTTATCGGCATAGGGATTGTGGCTGGCGGAAATCATCACGCCCAGATCCGCACGCATCGAATGGGTGAGCATGGCCACGGCCGGCGTGGGCATCGGCCCCACCAGCACCACGTCCATGCCGACGCTGGTGAAGCCCGCGACCATCGCGTTTTCCAGCATATAGCCCGAAAGCCTGGTGTCCTTGCCGATCACCACACGGTGCCGGTGATCACCGCGCCGAAAATGCGCGCCAGCCGCCATGCCGACCTTCATCGCCATTGCTGCCGTCATCGGCGCCGTGTTGGTGGCGCCGCGAATTCCGTCCGTACCGAAATATTTTCTTGCCATGGCTCAGGTTCTCGCGCCCTTGTCGCATACTGTCGGCGCCGTGATAGCGGCGAAAGAACCAAAGGGCGAGCATGTCGCAACCAACTCGTATTCTTCTTTCCCTTCTGGCCGGGCTGATCGTCGGCGCGGTGCTCGCGGCATGGGCACCGCAGGCGGGGCTGACCGCTGCGGCATGGGCGCAACCGGTCGGACAGGCGTGGCTGAACGGGCTGCAGATGACGATCGTACCGCTGGTCGTCGCGCTGCTGATCACCGGCGTGACCGCCACGGCAGAGGCGGCGCAGGCCGGGCGGCTCGCCGGGCGGGCGATCGCAATGTATGTGGTGCTGCTGTTCCTGTCGGCCGCCGCGGCTGCGCTGCTGACGCCCTTGTTCCTGAAAATCGCGCCGCTGCCGCAGGAATCTGCCGCGAGCCTGCGCGCAGCCCTGGCCGGCGCCGAAAAGGTCGGCCCCGCCCCGCCGCTCGGCGAATTTCTGGCGGCGATCATCCCCGCGAACATCGTCAAGGCCGCGGCGGAGAACGCCTTTCTGTCGCTTATCATCTTCTCGCTGATCTTCGCCTTCGCGATCACGCGGGTGGGTGCCGAGGCGCGGGCGCTGCTCACCAGCTTCTTCGTCGCCATCCGCGACGTGATGCTGGTGGTGATCGAATGGGTGCTGTGGGTCGGCCCGGTCGGCGTATTCGCGCTGGCGCTGGTGGTAGGCGCCAAGGCCGGCACCGGCGCGTTCGGCGCGCTGATCCACTATATCCTGACCGTCGCCAGCGTCGGCCTGGCAGTGACGCTGTTCGCCTATCCGGCGGCAGTGATCGGCGGCCGCATTGGCCTGGGCCGATATATCCGTGCTGCACTACCCAGTCAGGCAGTGGCGCTCAGCACCCAGTCCTCGCTCGCCACCCTGCCGGTGATGATCGAGGGCTCGGCCGAAATCGGCGTGCCCGTGGCGGTATCGGGCGTGACGATGCCGCTGGCGGTCGCGATCTTCCGCGCAACCGGCCCGGCGATGAACTTCGCGGTCGCCATCTATGTCGCCCAGTGGTTCGGCGTGCCGCTCAACCCCGCCACCATGGCTGTCGGCGCCGTGGTGGCGACGCTGACCTCGCTGGGATCGGTCAGCCTGCCGGGCACGGTGAGCTATATCAGCGCGATCTCTCCCGTTGCCGCGACGATCGGCGCACCGATTGCGCCGCTGGGCCTGCTGGTCGCGGTGGAGACGTTGCCCGACATCATGCGGACGGTGGGCAATGTCACCTGGGACATCGCCACCACCGCCTGGCTGTCCCGCGGCGCCGGCAAGGTGCCGCACAGCAGCGGCGACGACCTGCTGGAACATATGGGATAGGCGGCACCGACCGTTACGGGCTGGTGCTATTTCAGCAGCACCAGCTCCTCGGCCATGGTCGGGTGGAGCGCGATAGTGGCGTCGAACGCTTCCTTGGTCAGCCCCGCCTTCACGGCGATCGCCGCAGCCTGGAGGATTTCCGGCGCATCGGGGCCGATCATGTGCAATCCCACCACGCGCCCGGTCACGCCGTCACACACCATCTTGTACAGGGCGCGCTCATGCCGCCCCGCGAGCACATTCTTCATCGCCCGGAAGTCGGACGTATAGACCTTGACCGAGCCCAGCTTGTTGCGCGCCTCGGTCTCGGTCATGCCCACGGCAGCGATCGGCGGATGGCTGAACACCGCATTGGGCACATTGGTATAATCGACTTGATGCGGCTTGCCGCCGAAAAGCGTGTCGGCAAAGGCCTGGCCCTCGCGGATCGCCACCGGGGTCAGCTGGATGCGGTTGGTGACATCGCCGACCGCATAGATGCTGTCGACCGAGCTGCGATTGTCGGCATCGACCTTCACCGCGCCCTTGTCGTCCAGTTCCACGCCGACCTGCTCCAGCCCCAGCCCGTTGCTGTTGGGGATGCGGCCGGTGGCGAACAACACGCAATCGACTTCGATCGGCGCATGGTTGGTCATCGACACCAGCAGGCTGCCATCGGCCTGCTTCTCGATCTTCTCGAACTCGGCGAAGAAACGGAAATCGATACCCTTGGTCATCGAAATCTGCAGCAGCCGGTCGCGCACCTGCATGTCATAGCCGCGCAGGATCACATCGGTGCGGTTGACCAAAGTCACCTTCGACCCGAACTCGTTGAAGATGCCGGCGAATTCATTGGCGATATAGCCGCCGCCGGCGATCAGCACACGCTTGGGGAGTGTTTCGAGATGGAAGACCTCGTTCGAGGTGATGCCATGCTCGCAGCCGGGGAATTGCGGCACATGCGGGTGCGCGCCGGTGGCGATCAGGATCGTCTTGGCGCTGACCTTCCGCCCGCTCGCCAGCGTCACTTCGTGCGGGCCAGTGACGGTGGCGCGTTCGTGGATGATCTCGACGCCATTATTCTCCAGCCCCTGGGTGTAGAGGCCGTTCAGGCGATCGACATCGGCCAGCACATTGTCGCGCAGCGTCGGCCAGTCGAAATGGCAATCCGGCACGTCCCAACCGAATCGGCGCGCGTCCTTCAGATCCTCGGCAAAATGCGCGCCGAAGATCAGCAGCTTCTTGGGCACGCAACCGCGGATCACGCAGGTGCCGCCGACCCGGTACTCCTCCGCCACCGCGACCTTGGCGCCGTACGCCGCCGACATGCGCGAGGCGCGCGTGCCGCCCGAACCCGCGCCGATCACGAACAGGTCGAAGTCATAGTCGGACATGAGTCACTCCGGAGGGGTTCAGCGCGAGGCAGGAGAAAGATTTGCAGCAAAGATAGGGTGTCGGCCGACAAAACAATAGCGCTGCCCTCGCAGCCATCGCTCCCCTTCCGCTTGCGGGAGGGGTCGGGGGAGGGGATGGTCTTGTCGCGCGGGAAGCCGTTGTAGCGAGAGCCTCCACGCCGGTCCCTCCCCTAGCCCCTCCCGCGAGCGGGAGGGGAACGGCACTTACCGCTTGCGGACGAACTCCGCACGCAGGACGAGGCCCTTGATGCCGTCGAACTTGCAGTCGATTTCCTGCGCGTCGCCGGTCAGACGGATCGACTTGATCAGCGTGCCGCGCTTCAGCGTCTGGCCCGCGCCCTTTACCGTCAGATCCTTGATCAGCGTCACCTGGTCGCCGTCCTGGAGCAGGTTGCCGACCGAGTCGCGCACCTCGACCACGTCCGCCGCTGCGGCCTTGGCAGCGGCCTCGGCGGCGGGGATCCATTCCCCGCTCGCCTCGTCATACACATATTCTTCGTCGCTCATGCGCCAAATGCCCTTTGAATCAGATCGTTGGTCGACGGGTCGAAATCGAGCCCGCCCTTGTCGGCCGCCTTGGCCATTTCCTTGCCCAGCTCGACGCCGAACTGGTCGAACGGGTTGATGCCGAGCAGCACCGCGTTCACGAAAGTGCGGTGCTCGTAAAAGGCGATCAGCGCGCCCAGTGTGCGCGGTTCCAGCGCGTCGAGCAGCAGGGTCGAGCTCGGACGGTCGCCCGGATAGGCGCGCGCCGGATCGTCATGCCCCTTGCCCGCCATCAGCGCCGCCCCTTGCGCGAACATGTTGAGCAGCAACTGGCGGTGATGCGCCTCGGCCAGCGCATCACCGGCCTCGATCACACCGACGAACTCGACCGGCACCAGCCGCGTGCCCTGATGGAGCAGCTGGAACACCGCATGCTGCGCGTCGGTGCCCACCCCGCCCCAGGTGATCGGCGCAGTCGGCCAGGTCACCACTTCGCCCTCGGCGGTAACGCGCTTGCCGTTCGATTCCATCTCGAGCTGCTGGAGATAGCTGGGCAGCAGCCGTAGCCGCTCGTCATAGGCGAAAGTCGCACGAGTCTCGCAGCCGCGCGCCTGCGTGTAATAGAGGTCGGCAAATGCCGCGAGCGCGGGGGCATTGCCGGTCAGTTCGGTCAGGCGGAAATGGCGATCCATTTCGGCGGCGCCTTCCAGCAATTCCTCGAACGCTTCCCAGCCCAGCGCCAGTGCCGCCGGAAAGCCGATCGACGACCAGAGCGAATAGCGGCCGCCAACGCTTTCGAAGAAGGGCAGCACGCGGGTTTCATCGACGCCCCACTCCACCGCCCGCTCGGGCGCGGCAGTGAGTGCGACGACGCGGCCATAGGGATCAGCCACCCCGCCCTCGGCCATCCACGCCAGCGCGCTTTCTGCGTTCAGCATCGTCTCGGTCGTCGTGAAGGTCTTGCTGGCGATCGCCAGGATCGTCGCCTGCGGATCAAAGCGCTTCATCGCTTCTTCCAGCGCCACACCATCGACATTGGAGACGATCGCCACGTCATAGCGGTCGGCATCGCGGCCCAGCGCATCGACCAGCAGGTCCGGCCCCAGCGCGGAGCCGCCGATGCCGACATGCAGGATGTGCCGCACCGGCCCCAGCGCCTCGGCCTCGATCGCGTCGATCAGCGCGCGCATCCGGGCGTGCTGGCTGCGGGCGCGCGCAACGCTGTCTGGCGCGCCTTCATAGCGTTCGGCGGTGTGTTCGGCAGCGCGGCCCTCGGTGACGTTGATCGCCTCGCCCGCGAACAGCGCGTCGCGCTTCGCGGCAAGGCCCATCCGGTCGGCCAGCGCGGCGAAGGCGGCCAGCGCCTCGCCGGTCAGGTGCGTCTTCGACCAGTCGAAATGGATGCCGGCGACATCGACGCTCAGCCGCGACAGCCGGTCGGCGTCGGCGGCGAAAAGCTGCGTGAGCGTCGCATGCGGAAGGGATTGGATCGGCGTCCAGTCTGGCAAGGCCATATTCATCTCCATGGTGGCACGTCCCCCTATCGTCCCAATCCTGCCGGGGCCAGCCTCATTCATCGGCTTGACCTCACCGCCCGGCGCTAGCAGAGCATAGCCCATGGAAACGCCTTCCTCCGCCGAAACCGCAGCTCCCGCCCCGGCTGGTGCCGCCGCGCCTGCATCGCCGACCGCAAAGCCCGAAAAGCCAAAGTCGGAATGGCGCGATCTCGCGACCTTTCTGCTGAAGCTGGCGCTGATCGTGTTCGTGGTGCGCAGCTTCATCTTCTCGCCGTTCAGCATCCCCAGCGAGTCGATGCTGCCGCGGCTGCTGATCGGCGACTATCTGTTCATCACCAAATGGAACTACGGCTATTCGAAGCACTCGCTGCCGTGGAGCCTGCCGCTGATCCCGGGCCGCATCTTCCCCGGGACGCCCGCGCGCGGCGACGTGGTGGTGTTCAAGGCGCCCAATCACAATGGCGAGGACTGGATCAAGCGTGTGATCGGCCTGCCCGGCGACACGGTGCAGATGGTCCATGGCCAGGTGATCCTGAACGGCAAGCCGGTGCCCAAGCAGCGCATCGCCGACTTCATGCTGCCGATCACCCCCAATTTCGTGAACTGCCCGACCCGCTTCCAGACCGCGGACGACAAGGGCAATCCGGTGTGCCGCATCCCGCAGTTCCGCGAGACGCTGCCGAGCGGCAAGCAATATAATGTGCTCGACCAGGATACGCTGCCGCAGGACGACACCGATGTGTACACGGTGCCCGCCGGCCATGTGTTCCTGATGGGCGACAACCGCGACAATTCCACCGACAGCCGCTTCCCGCAGCCGCCCAACGGCAACGGCATCGGCTTCGTGCCGCTCGAGAATATCGAGGGCAAGGCAGTGGTGAACTTCTGGTCCACCGACGGCAGCGCCAACTGGTTCCTGCCCTGGACCTGGTTCACGGCAGCGCGCTGGAGCCGGATCGGAGAAGGCTTCTGAGCGTGCCCGATCTGGGCGGCTGGGTCGCTGCGACCTTCGGCCGCCCGGCGCAGGACCTCGCCGCTTTCGAGCGGGCGCTGACCCATGGCAGCCAGGCGGCGGGCAATTACCAGCGTCTGGAATTTCTGGGTGATCGCGTGCTGGGGCTGGTAATCGCCGAGTGGCTGTTCGAGCGCTTTCCGGACGAACCCGAAGGGGCGCTGTCGCGGCGGCTGAACGCGCTGGTGACCGGGCCGGTCTGCGCCGATGTCGCGCGCGCGCTGGGCGTGGTGCCCTATCTGAAGCTCGGCAAGCAGGCGCGCGACGACGGCGCCGCCGACAGCGACAATGTGCTGGGCGACGTGATGGAGGCGCTGATCGGCGCCTTCTACCGCGAAGCCGGGCTCGATGCCGCGCGTGGCTTTGTCCGCCGCATCTGGGGCGACCGGATCGACGCCCATGCCAAGGCACCCAAGCACCCGAAATCGGCGCTGCAGGAATGGGCCGCCGCGCGCAACCGGCGCCCGCCCGAATATGAAGTGGTCGACCGCTCTGGGCCCAACCACGCGCCGCGCTTCACGGTGAAGGTGTCGATCGGCAAGCTTGCCGAAGCCAGCGCCGAGGGCAGCAACAAGCAGGAAGCCGAAACCGCCGCCGCCGCCGCGCTGCTGGCGAAGCTGGGCGGGTGAGAGCCAGCGCGCCCCTCGCCCCCACGCTCAATCCTCATTACAACCGGAATCCATGACCGAACCCAAACCCCAATCCTGCGGCGTCGTTGCGATCGTCGGCGCGCCGAATGCCGGCAAATCGACGCTGGTCAATGCGCTGGTCGGCCAGAAGGTCGCGATCGTCAGCCCCAAGGCGCAGACCACGCGCGCGCGGCTGATGGGCATTGCAATCGAAGGCGATGCGCAGCTGATCCTGGTCGATACGCCGGGCATCTTCACACCCGAACGCCGGCTGGACCGCGCGATGGTCGCCGCTGCCTGGGAAGGCGCGCAGGGCGCCGACCTGATCGCGCTGGTGGTCGACGGCAAGGGCGGCATCGGCCCCAAGGTGCAGACGGTGCTGGAAAGCCTCCGCGCCCGGCCCGAGCGCAAGATACTGATCCTCAACAAGGTCGATGTGGCCGACAAGCCGCGGCTGCTGGGCCATGCCGCCAAGCTCAACGAGGCGCTGCCGTTCGACGAAACCTATTTCGTCTCCGCCCAGACCGGCGACGGCGTGCCCGAGCTGAAGGCGGCGCTGGCCAAGGCGATGCCGCAGGAGCCCTGGCATTTTCCCGAAGACCAGGTCTCCGACGCCACGGACCGGATGCTGGCGGCCGAAGTGACGCGCGAGCAGCTCTATCTCCAGCTCCATGCCGAGCTGCCCTATGCCAGCGCAATCGAGACCGAGAAATATAGCGAGCGCGAGGACGGATCGGTCGAGATCCACCAGCAGATCCTCGTTGCCCGCGAAACCCAGCGGGCGATCGTGCTCGGCAAGGGCGGCCAGCGCCTCAAGGAAATCGGCAGCCGCGCGCGCGCCGAGCTGTCGAAGCTGCTCGGCGTGCCGGTGCACCTGTACCTGCACGTCAAGGTGAACCCGAAATGGGAAGAGGATCGCGGCCTCTATCGCGAAATCGGGCTCGACTGGGTGGACTGAGCCGTCAGTTCTTCAGCCGGTATCCGGTGCGGAAGATGGTGACGACCACGGCCAGGCAGATCAGCAGGAAGGCGGCGGTGAAGCCCAGGCTCCAGCCGATCGCCACGTCGCCATGGCCGAAAAAGCTCCAGCGGAAGCCGCTGACCAGATAGACGACCGGATTGAACAGGCTGATGCTGTGCCAGGGCTGGGACAGCATATCGATCGAATAGAAGGCGCCGCCCAGAAAGGTGAGCGGCGTCACCAGCAGCGCCGGCACGATGTTGAGCTGTTCGAAGCTGCGCGCCCAGATGCCGATGATGAAGCCGAACAGGCTGAAGGTGACGGCGGTCAGCACCAGAAAGGCCAGCATCGCCGCCGGATGATCGATCCGGAGCGGCACGAACAAGGCAGAGGTCGCGAGGATGATGAGGCCGATCACCACCGACTTGGTCGCCGCCGCGCCGACAAAGCCCACCACCAGCTCGATCGCCGAAATGGGCGCGGAGAGCAGTTCGAACACCGTGCCGGTGAATTTGGGGAAATAGATGCCGATCGAGGCATTGGCGATGCTCTGGGTGAGCAGCGACAGCATGATCAGGCCGGGGACGAGGAAGCTGCCGTAATTCACGCCGTGGATCGAATCGATCCGGCTGCCGATCGCCCCGCCGAACACGATGAAATAGAGCGAGGTGGTAATCACCGGCGTCGCGATCGACTGCCACAGCGTACGCAGCGTGCGCGCCATCTCGAACGTGTAGATCGCCCAGATGCCGTGAAAATTGATGCCGTTCATTGCCGCGCCCCCACCAGATCGACGAAGATGTCCTCCAGGCTCGATTTGGACGTATCGGGATCCTTGAAGGCGATGCCCAGGTCATGCAGCGTGCGCAGCAGCGACGGGATGCCGGTCCGTTCGGCCTGCGCATCGAAGGTGTAGCGCAGCCGGTGCCCGTCATCCGCCAGCACCAGGTTCCATTCGGCCAGCTCGACCGGAATCGCCTTCAGCGGCTCGACCAGGCTAAGGTCCAGTTCGCGCTTGCCGAGCTTCTGCATCAGCGTCGTCTTGTCCTCGACCAGCAGCAGCTTGCCCTTGTTGATCACGCCCACCCGGTCGGCCATTTCCTCGGCCTCCTCGATATAGTGGGTGGTCAGGATGATGGTGGTACCGCGGTCGCGCAGCCGGCCGATCAGCTTCCACATGTCGCGCCGCAATTCGACATCCACGCCGGCGGTGGGTTCGTCCAGAAACAGGATGTCGGGTTCGTGGCTCAGCGCCTTGGCGATCATCACGCGCCGCTTCATGCCGCCCGACAGCTCCATGATCTTGGCGTCGCGCTTGTCCCACAGCGACAGGTCTTTGAGGAGCTGGTCGCAATAGGCGCCGTCGGGTGCCTTGCCGAACAGCCCGCGCGAATAGCGGGCGGCCGATCCGACGCGCGAGAACATGTCCACCGCCACTTCCTGCGGCACCAGCCCGATCTTCGACCGCGCCGCGCGCGGTTCGCGGATCGCATCATGGCCGTCGACCAGAATGGCGCCCGAACTCGGCGTGACGATGCCGCAGATAATCGAAATGAGCGTCGTCTTGCCCGCACCGTTAGGGCCGAGCAGCGCGAATATCTCGCCGCGCCTTATGTCGAGATCGACATGGTCGAGCGCCTTGTGGCCCGACGCATAAGTCTTGCTGACCTGGCGTAGCGACAGGATGGATTGCATGAATGAAAGCCCCGGCCGGAAGGAAGCCGCTAGGTAGGCAGCCCCCCTCCCGACAACAAGAGCCTCGGATTACTTGGACTTACGCGCTTCCGCCACGGCGTCGGCCAATGCCTGATAGTCGCGGGCGCCATAATAGATCTTGCCGCCGATCACCCAGGAAGGCGTGCCGTTCATCGCCAGCTTTGCGCCGAGCTTGCGATTTGCCTCGATTTCATGGGCAACCGCGTCGGAGCGTACCGCCTTTTCCGCGGCAGCCCGATCCACGCCCGCCTTGGCCAGCGCATCCGCGATCGCCGCATCGCTCGGGCCGTCGGCAGCGAACAAGGCATCGTGAAACGCACGGAACTTGCCCTGCTGCGCCGCCGCAAGCGCCCAGTGCGCCGCTGCCACGCTGGCATTCCCCAGCACCGGATATTCGCGATAGACGACGCGGACCTTCGGATCCTTGGCGATCAGCTCAGTCAAGCCGGGCAGGCTGGCGCGGCAATAGCCACAGGCATAGTCCATGAAGGCGACGACCGTCACATCGCCCTGCGGATTGCCGGCCCAGGCGCTGGCGAAGGGCGTGGTGAGCGCAGGGATCGCCGCCGGTACCGCCGACTGGGCATTATCCTGCGCCTTTTGCAGCTGCGCGCTTTCCTGCTGCTGCAGCCGCTCCATCATCTCGCGCAGAATTTCGGGTTTTTCGAGCAGATAGGCACGCACGATCGCTTCCACCCGCGCCTTGTCACCGCCTGCGCCGGGAATTGCCGCCTGCGCGCCGAGCACAACAAGTCCGCCCAGAATTGCGGCAAGCAGCAAGGCCCCGACCAATGCCAGCGGGCTGCGGGTCAGACGCGCGATCATTCGCCGCTGCGCCCCTTGTTGCGCTTGTCGTCCTTCAACTGATTTTCCGATACCATCTGAATATCCTGTGCGCGCACCCAGTCGGCCGATCCCTGCGGCAAGCCGCCCATTGCCTGACGCGCCATCATATAGGCAGTCCGCGCATCGCCGATCAGATTGGCACGTTCGGCCGTGGCGAGCGCGGCGCGCGGCTGGTCGCCCAGCTGGTCATAGACGGTCCCCAGATTGATCCAGGCAAAGGGATTGTCGCGATCGCGCGTGATCGAATCGCGTAGCACCCGCTCGGCTTCCTTGAGATTGGTCTTGTCCTCGGTGGCGACCAGCGCATGCCCCAGTGTTGCGGCGATCAGCGGCGAATAGTGGGACAGCTCGGTGGCACGACGCAGCGGCGCCAGCGCCTCCTGCGGCTTGCCCGATTCGAGCAGGATCTGCCCTTCGAGTTCGAGGAAATAGGGATCGTCGGGCGCCATTTTCACCAGCGCCGCGGTTTCCGCCGCCGCCTGCTCGGGATAGCCCGACTGGTGATAGGCATAAGCGCGGGCATAATGGGCCGGCGCCGACTGGTCGGTAAGCGGATAAACGCGGAGCGTCGTCTTGGGATCGTTGACATAGCCGCGCAGCTTTGCCTGCACCCGCTTGAACCGCCGCTCCAGATCCGGATCGGACGGCTTGTTCCAAGCCGGCGACTTCTGCAGATCGGCCTTCAGCGCCTCAACACGATCCTGCGACATCGGGTGCGTCTGGGCGAATGGATCGACATCCGGGTCGGTGGTGTAATAGCCATAGGTGTGCATTTGCTGCGTCAGCTTGTCGAAGAAGCTGAGCATGCCCTTGCCGCTGATGCCGGCGGTGTTGAGGAAATGCGAGCCCGCTGCGTCGGCCGAGGATTCCTGCACGCGGCTATAGGCGAGATATTTGCCGATCGCGGCGCGCTGACCGGCCATCAGAATGCCCGTGCCGGCTTCGGCCGAACCCGCGGCCATCGCCGCAGCGCCGAGCAACAGGCTGAGGATAGAGATTTTGCCGTAACCGCCGTCGCGCTGGAACACCGCATGGCCGCCGACGATATGGCCGATTTCGTGCGCGACCACGCCCTGCACCTGATTGGCGTTGTCTGCGGCGTCGATCAGGCCGGAATTGACATAGACGATCTGGCCGCCGGCAACGAAGGCGTTGATCGACGGATCCTGGATCAACACCACCTTGGCGTTGGCGGGCGACAGACCGGCCGCCTTGAACAGCGGCGCCGCCATGTCGGCCAGCAGTGCCTCCGTCTCGGCATCGCGCAATACCGATTGGGCCATGGCCGGACGTGCCGCGAACAGCCCCAGACACAACAGCGCAAGCAGCGTGGCCAGACGGTGGATGCGGGACATTTCGACTCCTGCCTCTATCCGGTTGCCGACTGGCGGCGCAAAGCTGAACCGCCGGTGAAGCCCGGCGCAGCCACCATGGGCTGCGCCGGGTTCAGGCTCAATTGCCGAAGGTTCGCTGCCACCAGCCGCGGCGCGGCGCGGCGGCATCGCCCTCAGCAGCCTCTGCTTCCGCATCGGCGGTATCGGCTTCCGCAACCGGCTCGCTCACGGGCTTCGCGTCCTGCGCCACCGGCTCGGGCTGGGGTTCCGCGGCTTCCGGCGCGACATCAGCCTTCTTGCGGCGGGTGCGCTTGGGCTTGGCCGGCGCTTCCTCGGCCACCGGCTCAGGCTCTGCCACGGGCGCCGGTGCAGCTTCTGCCTCGGGTGCGGCATCCACCTTTTTACGGCGGGTGCGCTTGGGCTTGGCCGGCGTTTCCTCGGCCACCGGCTCAGCTACCGCTTCGGCCGGCGCAGCAGCTTCGGCCACCGGCGTTTCGGCTTCGGCTTCAGCCGGAGCTTCAGCCTTCTTGCGGCTGCGGCGGCGCTTCGGTGCGGGTGCGGCTTCCGCCTCGGCAACCGACTCCGGCGCTTCGGCGACGACCGGCTCGGTCGCGACCGGTTCTTCTGCCCCGGTCACGCCCTCGTCGGCGGCATCCTCACTACCGGCCTCGGCGCCGGCATCCTCGCCACCGGCACCGCGACGGCCGCCGCGACGGCCGCGACGACGGCGCTTGCGGGCGCGTTCGCCTTCTTCGCGCTGGGCGGGCGTGGCTTCTGCCGCTTCGCCATCGCCGGCTTCTGCCGCCTCGGCATAGGCGCCGTCGTCTTCGGCCTCGCCTTCTTCACCGGCCTCGCCCTGCGGCGCATCACCGTCCCGACCGCGACGACCGCGGCCCCGACGGCGGCGGCGGCGCTTGCGGCCCTCGCCATCGCCACGCTCGCGCGTTTCTTCGGTCTCGGCCTCGGCTTCCGACTCGACTTCCTCTTCCTCGATTTCCTCGACGAACTCCTCTTCGGGTTCCTCGATCAGCGGATCGATACGCGGTGCGTGCGCCGGCGGCGGACCCGATGCCTCGACCGACATGCGCGCGCCTTCCAGCTCGCCATCGGCCGCGATCTCGATCGTCACGCCATAGCGATCCTCGATCTCGGCGAGCTCGCCGCGCTTCTTGTTGAGGACATAGAAGGCCGCTTCCTGGCTGGCGCGCAGCAGGATCTGCGAACCACGACCACGGGCAGCTTCATCCTCGATCAGGCGCAGCGCCGACAGGCCGGCCGACGAAGCGGTGCGGACCAGGCCGGTGCCTTCGCAATGCGGGCAGGTGCGGGTCGACGCTTCGAGCACGCCGGTGCGCAGTCGCTGGCGGCTCATTTCCATCAAACCAAAGGCGGAGATGCGACCCACCTGGATGCGGGCGCGGTCGTTCTTCAGCGCCTCCTTCATCGCCTTCTCGACCTTACGGACGTTGGACGAATGGTCCATGTCGATAAAGTCGATGACGACCAGGCCTGCCATGTCGCGCAACCGGAGCTGGCGGGCGATTTCCTGCGCGGCTTCCAGGTTGGTCGCCGTTGCGGTCTGCTCGATATTGTGCTCGCGCGTCGAACGGCCCGAGTTGATGTCGATCGAGACCAAAGCCTCGGTCGGGTTGATCACCAGATAGCCGCCGGACTTGAGCTGCACCACCGGATGGTACATCGCCGCAAGCTGATCCTCGACGCCGGCGCGCTGGAACAGCGGCACCGCATCGGCATATTGCTTCACCTTGCGGGCATGGCTCGGCATCAGGAGCTTCATGAAGTCCTTGGCCTGGCGATAGCCTTCCTCGCCCTCGACGATCACTTCGTCGATGTCGCGATTATAAATGTCGCGGATCGCCCGCTTCATAAGATCGCTGTCGCCATAGACGAGCGCGGGTGCCGAGGAAGACAAGGTCTTCTCGCGAATCTCGTCCCACAGACGCGCGAGATAGTCGAAGTCGCGCTTGATCTCGGTCTTGGTCCGCTGAAGGCCGGCGGTGCGGACGATGCAGCCCATCGACGGCGGCAGCTTCAGCTCCGCCATGATGCCCTTCAACCGCTTGCGGTCGGCCGCCGAACTGATCTTGCGGCTGATGCCGCCGCCATGCGCGGTGTTCGGCATGAGCACGCAGTAGCGGCCGGCCAGGCTGAGATAGGTGGTCAGCGCCGCACCCTTGTTGCCGCGCTCTTCCTTGACGACCTGGACCAGCAGCACCTGACGGCGGCGGATCACGTCCTGAATCTTGTAGCGGCGGCGCAGGTTCATGCGGCGCTGGCGCAGCGCCTCCGCCTCGTCGCCATTGCCGCCGCGACCACGCCGACGGCGACCGCCCTCAGGTGCATCCTCGCCTTCGGCGGCTTCCTCGTCGTCGTGCGGGCGCTCGACTACTTCGACGCCATCCTCATGGCCGTCGTCGTGGTCGTGATCGTCGTCGCCCTCTTCCTCGCGAAGCGCGGCTTCCTGGGCGGCATGCTCGGCCTCTTCGCGCAGCAGCGCTTCGCGGTCTTCCTTCGGAATCTGGTAATAATCGGGGTGGATTTCGGAAAAGGCCAGGAAGCCGTGGCGATTGCCGCCATAATCGACGAACGCCGCCTGCAGCGACGGTTCGACGCGGGTTACCTTGGCCAGATAGATATTGCCCTTGAGCTGCTTGCGCTCGGCGGACTCGAAATCAAACTCCTCGATTCGGTTTCCCTTGACGACGGCAACGCGGGTTTCCTCCCGGTGCCGTGCGTCGATCAACATACGCATGGTCATTCAATATTCTCCGGGCGCGCCGGCCGGATCCGGATACGGGATGTGGCGCGTGCGCGCGATTGGGTGTGCGACCCGGCCCGGCGATGCCGGACGGGGTTCTGCGGTTTTCAAAAACTGCTGCTGCTGCACGGGCACGCACGGACCGGCGGTCCGACTGCTCCACCATCGCCGCCACGCCGGCCGTGATGGCCTGGCTGTGCGGACGTTGGGGAAATTGCCTCATGCGAGCGTCAACCTGAACTGTCGCGGCCCCACATGGCCGCTCGACCTGTTCCGGCATTGAACCGGAAGCATGCACTGCCTAGCACCCGTTTGACGATGCGGCAACTGTCGGAACGGCGAGAGAATTTCGGCGAGGCGCCGCGAGTATCGTTGCTACATCGTTCTAAATCGCGCGCGTAGAAGGAAAGGTGGTCAATCCCAACTTAACCAGATCGATTCAGCGGGATTTGAAGGCCGCTGCCTAGGGTCACCCTCAGATTGCGTATTCGTCTGTGTGAGGGGCGTAGTGACCAAGCTTTTGGGCTGGACCGGGCGGCGGGGGCCGCGGCATAGCAAGCGCGTGCTGTTTCTGCTCGCTCTTCTGACCGGGTGGCTTACCGGTGCGCCAAGTTGGGCCGGGGTCGTCGAAAAGGTTCGCGTACACGGGGATCGGGTGGTGATCACCTTCGATGCGCCGGTGCGCGACGCGACGGCCTTTGTGTTGCCGGCGCCGCATCGCATTGCGCTCGACGTGAACGGCGCCACGCCGGGTCGCGCGGCCGAAGCGGGCGGCGACGTTTCCGCGATCCGCCAGGGACGGCATGGCGACGACGGCGCCCGGATCGTGCTCGATCTCGCCCGGCCGGCGATCGTGGCGGAAGGCAATTTTGCCGATGGCGGTCGCACGCTGACGCTGCAGCTGCGCTCGGTGGACGATTCCGCCTTTGCCCGCGCCGCGGCCGAACAGCGGCTGCGCTTCCTGCCGCCCTTCCGCTATTTCGCGGGGGCGACCCGCACCGCCTATTCCGATTACAGCGTGTCGATGCCGATCCCCGCCCGCAGCGCCGGCGGACCGTTGCCGCGGGTCTATGGCAACGACCGCAGCCGCCCGCTGGTGGTGATCGACGCCGGCCATGGCGGGCATGATCCGGGCGCGATCGGTGCCAATGGCGTGCGCGAGAAGGATCTGACGCTGAAGACCGCGCTGGCGGTGAAGGAAGCGCTGCTCGCCTCGGGCCGGGTGCGCGTGGCCCTGACGCGGGAAGACGACCGCTTCGTCGTGTTGAAAGACCGCTATAGCCTGGCGCGGCGCCTGCACGCCGACCTGTTCATCTCCATCCATTGCGACAGCGCACCGAACCCGGATGCGACCGGCGCGACCGTCTACACGCTGTCCGAAGTCGCCTCCGACAAGGAAGCCGCCCGGCTCGCCAGCCGCGAGAACAAGGCCGACATTATCGCAGGCGTAGACCTGGGCGGTCAGGATGCGAACATCTCGTCAATTCTGATCGACCTGACCCAGCGCGAGACGATGAACGCCTCGTCCCGTTTCGCCCAGTTGCTGGGGCGCGAGGCGCAGCCGCTGATTCCGATCAAGGCCAACTACCACCGCATGGCATCGCTCATGGTGCTGAAGGCGCCCGATATGCCTTCGGTGCTGTTGGAAACGGGCTATATCTCGAACCCAGCCGACGCGCGGTTTCTGGCCTCGCAGGACGGCCACGACAAAATCGCAGAGGCCATCCGCAAGGCCGTCGAGATCCATTTCGCCACCCGCATGGCGCAACGCTGAGGCCAGCCGACGCCGACCGGCTTTCATCTAGCCCAAAAGTTGCTACACCCCGGCCCGCATGGCCGAAGGCGAAACTCCCAGCATGAACATCCGAATCCGGCGCGAGGGCGACGGATTTGGCGGCTTTCTCGCGCGGATCAGGCGGCGTTGGTGGTTCCGCGTGCTGGCGGTGCTGGCGCTGCTCGCCGGGCTGGCAGTGTTCCTGCTGTGGCTGCTGGTCGCGCGCAACCTGCCCTCGGTAGACCGGCTGCGCAGCTATGAACCGCAGCTACCCAGCTATGTCCGCTCGGCCGATGGCACGCCGATCCACGCCTATGCGCAGATGCGCCGCGTCCAGCTGAGCTATGCCGAATATCCACCGCTGCTGGTGCGGGCGTTCATGTCGGCAGAGGACCGGACCTTCTTCAGCCACCACGGGCTCGATTTCCCCGGCCTGGTCCGCGCCGCCGCCGAAGGCGCAATCCGCGGCCAGACGCCGCGCGGCACCTCCACCATCACGCAACAGGTGGCCAAGAACCTGCTGGTCGGCAACGAAGCCAGCTACATGCGCAAGCTGAAGGAGGGCATCCTCGCCTGGCGGATCGAGGATACGCTCACCAAGCCGCAGATCATGGAATTGTACCTCAACGCCATCGAGCTGGGGCGCAATTCGGGCGGCGTGGCGGCAGCGAGCGAGGCCTATTTCGGCAAGCCGCTCGACAAGCTGACGCTGCCGCAAATGGCCTATCTGGCGATCCTGCCCAAGGGTCCGGCCAATTACGACCCCGACCGCAACACCCGCCGCGCGCTCGATCGCCGCAACTGGGTGCTGGGGGAAATGCTGCGCAACGGCTTTATCGACCAGGCACAGCATGACGCCGCTGTAGCCGCGCCGCTGGGCACCGTGCCCCGCCAGACGCCGCGCTTCGAACGCGCCGGCGGCTATTTCGTCGAGGAAGTGCGCCGCCAGCTCGCCAAGCAGTTCGGCGAGACCGACAAGGATGGACCGTACAGCGTCTATAATGGCGGCCTGTGGATTCGCACCTCGCTCGATCCGCGACTGCAGGCCTATGCGCAGCGCGCGCTGCGCGACGGGCTGCTGCGCTTCGACCATGGGCGCGGCTGGTCCGGCCCGATCGGCCATGTCGATCCCACCAAGGACTGGCAGGACGACTGGCTGAGCGAGTTTGTCGGCCGCAACGTCGGCATCGATTACGACAATTGGCGCGCGGCTATCGTCGTTGCGCGTGATGACGACGCCGTCACGCTCGGCTTTGAAACCGGCGATACCGGCCGGATGCCTGCATCGGCCGCGGCGATGCCGATCCGCGGCAAGGGCGGCCATGCCTTTGATGCGATCAAGCCGGGCGACATTCTGGCGGTGGCGCCCGAAGGCAATGGCTGGGCGCTGCGCAGCGTGCCCAAGATTTCCGGCGGCATGGTGGTCGAGGATCCCTCGACGGGCCGCGTGCTGGCGATGCAGGGCGGGTTCGATTCGCGCCTCCAGGCCTTCAACCGCGCGACGCAGGCGACGCGGCAGCCGGGTTCGACGATCAAGCCGATCGTCTATGCCGCCGCGCTTGAAAACGGCATGACGCCCGCCTCGATCGTCGTCGATGGCCCCTTCTGCGTCTGGCAGGGCGCAGGGCTGGGCCAGAAATGCTTCCGCAATTTCGACAACAAGGGCGGCGCCGGGCCACACACGCTGCGCTGGGGTATCGAACAGTCGCGCAACCTGATGACGGTGCAGATCGCCAATGCCACCGGCATGGACAAGGTCGTCGACCTGATCCAGCGGATCGGCGTGTCGAAGGACCGGTTGCCGCCCTATCTCTCCTACGCGCTGGGCGCGGGCGAGACCACGGTACTGCGCATGGTCAACGCCTATTCGATCCTGGTGAACCATGGCCGCGCGCTCAACCCCACGCTGATCGACTTCGTCCAGGACCGTCGCGGTCAGGTCATCTTCCCGCGCAACTGGCGCCCGTGCGAAGGCTGCAACGCCCGCGACTGGGACGGCAAACCGATGCCGCGCCCGATCAACCGCGCACGCCAGATCCTTGATCCGGTCACTGCCTACCAGATCGTCCACATCGCCGAAGGCGTGGTCCAGCGCGGTACCGCCACCGTGCTGCGCGACCTCAACCGGCCGATGATGGGCAAGACCGGCACAACCACCGGCCCGACCGATGTGTGGTTCGTCGGCGGCACGCCGCAAATGATCGGCGGCCTGTATCTCGGCTATGACGTGCCTTCCAACATGGGCGGCTATGCCCAGGGCGGCCTGATCGCGGCGCCGATCTTCAAGCAATTCGCCATTCCGGCCTATGAAGGGCTCGACAAGCTGCCCTTCGTCGCACCGGCGGGCACCCGCATGGTCCGCATCGATCGCGCCAGCGGCCGTCCGGTGCAGGGTGCGTGGCCGACCAATGATCCGCTATCGCCGGTGATATGGGAAGCGTTCAAGGCCGAGGGCGAACAGCGCCGCGGCCGGCGCGGCAGTATGGAGACGGCCGCACCGACCGCCCGCCCGAGCGATCACCCCACCCACAAGGCCGACAGCCAGGGCGACAGCGATTTCTTGCAACGCCAGGGCGGAATCTACTAGCGCGGGCGTAAGGCCCTATATTGTTTCAGTCGGGTCGCCCCTGGGATGGGTGCGGCGTCCGGAATTTCGAGAGGTTATCTGCCATGCGCGCCGAAGCGCACGCACATGTCGACAAGATCAACGCGGCGCTCGCCCTGCTGCGCCGTTCGCTCGATTGGGACCGCGCCCTGCGCCGCCTCGATGAGCTCAATGCCCGTGTCGAAGATCCCACGCTGTGGAACGACGCGAAGCTCGCGCAGGATGTGATGCGCGAGCGGCGACGCCTTGACGAGTCGATCTCTGCCACGCGCGCGATCGAAAGCGAGCTGAACGACACGGTCGAGCTGATCGAAATGGCCGAGGCCGAAGGCGACGAAGAAATGGCGAGCGAAGGCACGGCGAGCCTGGGCCAGCTCGCCGAGCGAGCCGAGCAGGACAAGGTCAAGGCACTGTTGTCGGGCGAAGCGGATCCCAACGACACCTATCTGGAAATCAACGCCGGCGCCGGCGGCACCGAGTCGAACGACTGGGCCGAAATGCTCCAGCGCATGTATACCCGCTGGGCTGAGCGTCACGGCTACAAGGTAGAGCTTGTCGACTATCACGCCGGCGAACAGGCCGGCATCAAGTCGGCGACGCTGTTGCTTAAGGGCGAAAATGCCTATGGCTACGCCAAGACCGAAAGCGGCGTGCACCGGCTGGTCCGCATCAGCCCGTTTGATTCGAACGCGCGGCGCCAGACCAGCTTCGCCAGCGTCTGGGTCTATCCGGTGATTGACGACTCGATCGAGATCGAGATCAACGACAGCGAGCTGCGCATCGACACCTATCGTGCGTCAGGCGCGGGTGGGCAGCACATCAACACCACCGACTCGGCAGTGCGTATCACCCACTTGCCGACCGGCATCGTCGTTGCGTGCCAGAACCAGCGTTCGCAGCACAAGAACCGCGCCGAGGCCTATAACCAGCTCCGCGCGCGCCTCTACGAGCATGAGCTGCGCAAGCGCGAGGAAGCGGCGAATGCCGTCAATGCCACCAAGACCGACATCGGCTGGGGCCACCAGATCCGCTCCTATGTGCTCCAGCCCTATCAGCTGGTGAAGGATCTGCGCACCGGCGTCGCCTCCACCGCACCCGGCGACGTGCTCGACGGCGATCTCGACAGCTTCATGGCCGCCGCGCTTGCGCAGCGCGTCACCGGCGAGGCGGTCGTCGTGGAGGATGTCGATTGATCGGGACGGCGCGATCGTTGTTGCTGGGCGTCACGCTGCTGCTGGCGGCGTGCGACGGCGGCAAGACCGCGCCGCATGGCAATGGCGCCGAGCCCAATACCGGCTTTCCCGCCGCCGATCGTCCGGTAGCGACCATCGTTTCCTCGCGCTGGTCGAACGAAGAGGCCCGCGACCGGCTGAACGAAGCTGGCCAGGTGATGGCACTGGCCGGCATCAAGCCGGGCATGACGGTAGCCGATATCGGCGCCGGCGAAGGCTATTACACCGTCCGCCTGGGCCAGCGGGTGGGCGAAAAGGGCCGTGTCGTCGCTGAAGACATCGTACCCGAATATATCAGTGCACTGGCGGCGCGTGTGGTGCGGGAGAAGCTTGACAACGTCAGCGTTCGCCTCGGTCTGCCTGCCGATCCGCGCCTGCCCGAGCACAGTTTCGATCGCGTGCTGATGGTCCATATGTATCACGAGATCGAATCGCCCTACGAGTTCCTGTGGCGATTGCGGCCGTCGCTGGCGCCGGGCGGCCGGGTGGTGGTGGTCGATGCCGATCGCCCGACGGCGAATCACGGCACCCCGCCCGCCCTCCTGCAATGCGAGTTCGCTGCGGTCGGCTATGCGCAGGTGTCGATGCGGCCGATGCCCTCGGCCGGCGGCTATATCGCCCAGTTCGAGGCGCGCGGCGAACGCCCGGAGCCGGAAACGATCCGCGCCTGCAAGTCCGGCGCCCATGCCCGCCCCGTTACCCCCAGCGGCGCCGGCGGCCACGAGTAGCTCAAAGCCAGCCGCGTTCCCGGAAACTGGTGGTACCGCCACGCGCCACGACCAGATGGTCGAGCAGGCGAATCCCGATCGGCGCCATCGCGCGCACGACCCACCCCGTCGCTTCGCGATCGGCTCGGCTCGGTGTCGGATCGCCGCTGGGGTGATTATGCGCCATCACCATGCCGGCCGCGTCGAAGCTCAGCGCGTCGCGCACCACGTCGCGCAGCCGCAGTTCCAGCCGGTCGGGCCAGCCACCATGCATATGGCGCACGCCCAGAATGCGCTGCCCGCGATTGAGATAGGCGAAGACCGCTATCTCCACTTCGCTGTGCGCGATTCCACCGAACAGGCGCAGCGCGTCTTCCAGCTGGCGGATATGCCCGGATGCGTCGTTCACGCCCATGCCTGCCGACCTGCCATTGTCCGGCCGGTTCGCGGAACCACAAGCCCATCCGCTTCGGAGCAAAGCGACCCGGCGCCGGAAGGGGCATGACTTCGCAGCGCGCCGCGGCTAGGCTGCCGCCATGCGTCAATATCTCGACCTGATGGCCCGCGCGCTCGGCGAAGGCGTGGAGACGATGGACCGCACCGGCACCGGCACGCGCAGCGTGTTCGGCGCGCAGATGCGGTTCGACCTGCGCCAGGGCTTTCCGCTGCTGACCACCAAAAAGCTCCATATCCGATCGATCCTGATCGAACTGCTCTGGTTCCTGCGCGGCGACACCAATGTGCGCTGGCTGCAGGAACAGAAGGTCAGCATCTGGGACGAATGGGCGGACGAAAACGGCGATCTCGGCCCGGTCTATGGCAAGCAGTGGCGCGACTGGGAAACGACCGATGGCCGGCATATCGACCAGATCGCCGAACTGATCGAGACGCTGAAGACCAATCCCGCCTCGCGCCGGATGGTCGTTTCCGCCTGGAACCCCGGCGAACTGGGGGCGATGGCACTGGCGCCGTGCCACTGCCTGTTCCAGTGCCATGTCGCGAACGGCCGGCTGAGCCTGCAGCTCTATCAGCGCTCGGCCGACATCTTCCTCGGCGTGCCGTTCAACATCGCCAGCTATGCGCTGCTCACCCATCTGCTCGCCCAGCAGGCCGGCCTGGAGGTCGGCGAGTTCGTCTGGACCGGCGGCGACTGCCACCTGTACTTGAACCATCTCGACCAGGCGCGCGAACAGCTGCGCCGCACGCCGGGCCCGCTGCCGCGGCTGGAAATCCTGCGCAAGGCGCCGTCGATCGACGCCTATGACTATGCGGATTTCGCGATCCACGACTATGTGGCGCAGCCGCATATCAAGGCGCCGGTGGCGGTTTGATACCAGCGGTTCACCCTCACCCTTCCGGCGCTTCGCGCCTCCCTCCCTCTCCCAACGGGAGAGGGAAGGGGCCCGCCGCCGAAGGCGGTGGGAAGGGTGAAGGTGATCCGATGCTCTCGTTCGGGATGTAGCGCCGATGATCACCTTCCACCTCGCCCGCGCCGATAACGGCGTGATCGGCCGGGACGGCGAACTGCCCTGGCGGCTGCCGGCGGACCTCAAGCGCTTCAAGGCGCAGACCATGGGCAAGCCGATGGTAATGGGCCGCAAGACCTTCGAGTCGTTCCCGGCGCCGCTGCCCGGCCGCCGCCATATCGTGCTCACACGCGACACCGGCTGGCAGGCGGAGGGTGCTGAAGTGGCCCATACGCCCGACGAAGCCCTGGCGCTGGCCGGCCCCGACGCCGCCATCATCGGCGGCGCCGAAATTTTCGCGCTGTTCCTGCCGCGCGCCGACCGCATCGAGCTGACCGAAGTGCATGTCGATGCCGCAGGCGATGCGCATGTCCCGCCCTTTGATCCGCTTGCATGGCGCGAAGTTGCGCGCGAGGATCATCCCAGCGAAGCGGGGCGCCCCGCCTACAGCTTCGTAACCTTGGAGCGGATGGGATGAACAAGCGGGCGATCGGGATCGGGCTGCTGGGCGTGCTGGCCCTGGCCGGCATCGGCTTTTTCGGGCTCGCCCCGGTCCTGGTCGAAGCGAGCATGAACAAGGTCGTGCCCGCCCCGCTGCCCAAGGTGACGGCGCAGACCCGCGCCCTCCATGCCCGGCTGCAGATCGCCGACATGCACGCCGATACGCTGATGTGGCGCCGCAGCCTGCTCGATCGCGCCGAACGCGGCCAGGTCGATCTGCCGCGCCTGCTCGCCGGCAATGTCGCGCTGCAGGTGTTTTCTTCGGTCACCAAGACGCCGAAGCACCAGAATTACGACGCCAACGGCGCCGATACCGACAACATCACCCTGCTGACGATCGCCCAGCTCCAGCCGCCGCGCACCTGGACGTCGCTGCTCCAGCGTTCGCTCTGGCATGCCGAAAAGCTCGACCGCGCCGCCCGTGCCTCGGAAGGGCAGTTGCGGGTGATCCGCACGCCTGCCGATCTCGACCGGCTGCTCGCCGATCGCGCGAAGGGCGAAAAGGTGGTCGGCGGCATGCTCTCGGTCGAAGGGCTGCAGGACATCGAAGGCGACATCGCCAATCTCGACAAGCTCCATTCTGCGGGCTTCCGCATGGCGGGCTTTGCGCATTTCTTCGATAATGGCGTCGCCGGATCGATGCATGGCATGGAGAAGGGCGGGCTCACCCCGCTCGGCCGGCAGGTGCTGCGGCGGATGGAGGCGCTGGGCATGGTGGTCGATGTCGCCCATGCCAGCCACAGGGCCGTCGCCGACATCCTGGCGATGGCGAAGCGGCCGGTGGTGTCCAGCCATGGCGGCGTGCAGGCGACCTGCAAGGTCAACCGCAACCTGACCGATGACGAGATTCGCGGCATCGCCCGCACCGGCGGCGTGGTCGGCATCGGCTATTGGGATGCGGCGGTCTGCTCGACCAGCCCCAAGGCGGTGGCCGAGGCGATTGCCCATGTCCGCGATCTGGTCGGCATCGACCATGTCGGGCTGGGATCGGACTTCGACGGCGCGGTGACGACGGCGTTCGATTCGTCGCAGCTCGTCGAAGTGACGCAGGCGCTGGTCGATCGCGGCTTTTCGGAAGCGGAAATCGCCAAGGTGATGGGCGGCAATGTGCTGCGCGTGCTCCGCGCCGGAATGGCGCCGGGCGCTGCCTGAACCCATTGGCATCCTGAGCCCCAGTGCCTATAGCCGCGCCATGCAGCGGCTGGACGGCGGCTCGGCGGTTCCGCCTTCCCTTCGGGGCGCGATCGTCGCGCTGGGCAATTTCGACGGTTTCCATCTGGGCCATCAGGCCGTGGTCGGCCGCGCCGTCGCCCGCGCGCGTGCCGAGGGCCGGCCGGCAATCGTCGCCACCTTCGATCCGCATCCGCGCCGTTTCTTCCAGCCGGACGCCCCGCCCTTTCGCCTGACCACGCTCGACCAGCGCCAGCGGCTGTTCGGCGCGGCGGGTGCCGATGCGATGCTGGTCTTCCATTTCGACGCGACGCTGGCCCGGCTGACTGCGCGCCAGTTTGCCGAGCATCTGGTCGACACGATCGGCGCAGCGGGGGTGTTGACGGGGCAGGATTTCACCTTCGGCAAGGGCCGCGAGGGTGATGTCGCAGTGCTCGCGACGCTGGGCGCCGAGCTGGGCTTTGCCGCAGAAGCGGTGGCGCCGGTGGCGTTTGACGGCGATGTCGTCTCCTCCAGCCGCATCCGCGCCCACCTGCAGGCAGCCCGCCCGCGCGCGGCTGCGGCGCTGCTCACTCGGCCGTTCGCGATCGAGGCCGTGGTAGAGGGCGGCGCGCAACTGGGCCGGCAGCTGGGCTTTCCCACCGCCAACATGGTGCTGCGCAACTATCTGCGCCCCACCTATGGCGTCTATGCGGTGCGCGGGCGGCTGCCCGACGGGCGCATGCTCGACGGGGTGGCGAATCTGGGCATCCGGCCGATCATCGAGGAACCGATCGAGCTGCTGGAAAGCTATTTCTTCGATTTTTCGGGCGACCTGTACGGGCAGGTGCTGGAAATCGACCTGATCGACTATCTGCGGCCCGAAGCGAAGTTCGACAGCCTCGACGCGCTGACCCAACAGATGCACCGCGACGCCGCCGAGGCGCGGGTGCGGCTGGCGCAGGGGTAACCGCCTGCCCTGTCCCCATGCGCTCCCCTCCCTGCAAGGGAGGGGCCGGGGGTGGGTCCGCCGCCCACGCGGCGGCGGAGCGCGCTTGCAGCAGGCATGAAGAGTCTTTGAAGCGCGCGGACGCGCGCACCCACCCCCTTCCCCTCCCTTGCAGGGAGGGGTGTCGGGAACATGTGCGAAAGGGATGACTTCCCCCGCCACACCGGCTAATCCCGCGCGACCCATGACTGACGCAACCGACACCCAGCGCGACTGGCGCGACACCGTCTTCCTGCCGAAGACCGATTTCCCGATGAAGGCGGGGCTTGCCGCCAAGGAGCCCGCCATTCTCGAGCGCTGGGCGCGCATCAACCTCTACCAGAAGCTGCGCGAGGCCCGCGCCGGGCGCGAGCGCTTCCTGCTGCACGACGGCCCGCCCTACGCCAATGGCGACATCCATATGGGCCATGCGCTCAACAAGATCCTGAAGGACATCGTCGTCCGCTCGCAGAGCCTGATGGGCAAGGACGCGCCCTATGTCCCCGGCTGGGACTGCCACGGCCTGCCGATCGAGTGGAAGGTCGAGGAAGCGTACCGTGCCAAGAAGCTCAACAAGGACGAAGTCGACCCCGTCGCCTTCCGCGCCGAATGCCGCGCCTATGCCGAAAAGTGGGTGGCGGTGCAGCGCGGCCAGTTCGAGCGTCTGGGGGTGATGGGCGACTGGGACGATCCCTATCTCACCATGAAGTTCGACGCCGAGGCGCGGATCGCGGCTGAGCTGCTCAAGTTCGCCGAAAGCGGCCAGCTTTATCGCGGCGCCAAGCCGGTGATGTGGTCCCCGGTCGAAAAGACCGCGCTGGCCGAAGCCGAGGTCGAGTATGAGGACATCACGTCGACGCAGATCGACGTGGCGTTTGAGATCACCGAGGCGCCGAACGCGCCGGAGCTGGAGGGCGCCTACGCGGTAATCTGGACGACCACACCGTGGACGATCCCGGTGAACCAGGCGCTCGCGTATGGGCCGGAGGTTGAATACCAGCTGACTCAAGTCAGCGGGCTCGCAGGCCATCCGCACCCCGATGCAGCAGGTAAAAGTGTTCTGGTTGCCGTTGACCTGATCCCGACGCTGGAAAAGCGATGGGGTTGCTCGTTGCAGCCGTTGGCCGGTCACGTCTCGAAGATCATCAAAGGCTCTGACCTCGCCGGAGCCGTCGCCCGCCACCCGATGCACGCGCTCGGCGGGTTCTTCGCCAAGCCGCGGCCGTTCCTGGCCGGCGACTTCGTCACCACCGATGCGGGTACCGGCCTCGTTCATATGGCGCCGGATCATGGCGAGGATGACTTCCTGCTGTGCAAGGCGCACGGCATCGATCCGGTCTTCGCCGTCGATGCCGCCGGCATGTACCGCGCCGACTGGCTGTGGCTCGGCGGCCAGGGATCGGTGATCAACAAGAAGTTCGTCAGCGCCGAGGGGCCGATCTGCTCGGACCTGCGCGCGGCAGGGGCCTTGCTCGCGGCGTCGGACGACTTCCAGCACAGCTATCCGCACAGCTGGCGGAGCAAGGCGAAGATCATCTTCCGCTGCACCCCGCAATGGTTCATCCCGATGGATCGGGCGCAAAAGCCCTCTCCCCTTCAGGGGAGAGGGTTGGGAGAGGGGGACTCTCCACAAGCGGCGTCCTCTGCGGATAGGGGGGGGGCCCCCCCCCCCCCCCCCCCCCCAAAAAAAAAAAAAAAAAAAAAAACCCCCCCCCCCCCCAAAAAAACACAAAAAAAAAAATTAGGGCCCCACCCCCCCCCCCCCCCCCCCC
>NZ_JBQUYV010000011.1:35129-111492 GCF_056314185.1 Sphingomonas sp. DMC8
GTTTTGTGGGGGCTAAATCTCTTTCTCCTTTTGGGGGGTGGGGGTGGGGGGGGGGGGACTCTCCACAAGCGGCGTCCTCTGCGGATATGCCCCTCTCCCCGGCCCTCTCCCCTGAAGGGGAGAGGGAGCATAACGCCCCCACGCTCCGCGAAATCGCGCTCGATTCGATCGAGCGCACCCGCTGGGTGCCCGAACGCGCGATCAACCGCATCCGCGCGATGGTGGAGGGGCGCCCGGACTGGGTGATCAGCCGCCAGCGCGCCTGGGGCGTGCCGATCGCGCTCTATGTGAACCGCCAGACCGGCGACTATCTCCGCGATCCGGCGGTCAATGCCCGCATTCTCGACGCCTTCCGCGCCGGCGGGGCCGATGCCTGGTATTCGGCCGACCATCAGGCGCTGCTCGGCCCCGATTACAACCTGGCCGACTATGAAGTCGTCACCGACATTCTCGACGTGTGGTTCGATTCGGGCTCGACGCACAGCTTCGTGATCGAGGCGCGCTATGGCGAGGGCGTGCGCGCCAACCTCTATCTCGAAGGCTCGGACCAGCATCGCGGCTGGTTCCAGTCGTCACTGCTCGAATCCGCCGGCACGCGCGGCCGGGCGCCCTATGACGCGGTGCTCACGCACGGCTTCGCGCTCGACGGCCAGGGCAAGAAGATGTCCAAGTCGCTGGGCAATGTCGTCGATCCCTTGAAGATCATTGGCGAGAGCGGCGCGGACATTCTGCGCCTGTGGGTCGCGCAGACCGACTATTTCGACGATGTCCGCATCGGCAAGGAAGTGCTGGCCGGCACCGGCGACGCCTATCGCAAGATCCGCAACACCTTCCGCTATCTGCTCGGCGCGCTCGACGGGTTCAGCGAGGGCGAGAAGGTGGCGGTGGCCGACATGCCCGAGCTGGAGCGCTATGTGCTCCACAAGCTGGCGGCGCTCGATGCGGAGCTGCGGTCGGCGGCGGCGGCGTTCGAGTTCAACCGCTATGCGCGCGCGCTCGGCGACTTCATGAACGAAGACCTGTCGGCCTTCTTCTTCGATATCCGCAAGGACTGCCTCTATTGCGATGCGCAGAGCGATCCGAAGCGCCGCGCCTATCGCACGGTACTGGACGTGCTGTTCCACGCGCTGGTCCGCTACGCGGCGCCGATCCTCGCCTTCACCGCCGAGGAAGTGTGGCAGGCCCGCTTCCCGAGCGAGGACGGGTCGGTCCATGAACTGGAATGGCCGGTGCTGCCGGAAGGCGCCACGGTCGAGCATGACTGGGCGGAGGTGCGCGCGCTGCGCCAGACCGTGACCGAGGCGATCGAGCCCTATCGCCGCGAAAAGCAGGTCCGCTCCAGTCTGGAAGCCGAAGTGACGGTGCCGAAGCTGCCGATGGCGGCCGACGATCTGGCCGAATTGTTCATCGTCGCCTCCGTTGCCGAAGGTGAAACGGTCACGGTCACGCCCACCCAGCGCCACAAATGCGGCCGGTGTTGGCGGCATCTTCCCGAAGTGACGCAGGACGGGGCGCTGTGCGACCGCTGCGCGAAGGTGGTGTTGTGATGAAGTCGGTACGGTTTCTGGGCTTCGGGGCGGCGGCGATCGTCTTCCTGCTCGACCAGTTGAGCAAATATATCGTCACCGGGCCGCTGGGCCTGGTGGTGCAGAATGATTCGCTGACCCTGCTGCCCATCTTCGACCTGCGCTTCGTCAAGAATGTCGGCGTGTCGCTGGGCCTGCTCTCGGCGAACAGCCCGGCGACGCGCTGGCTGCTGGTGCTGATGACGGCGGCGATCGCCGTCGGCGTGCTGGTGTGGATGCTGCGCGAGAGCAAGCGCAGCGACGTGCTGGCGCTCGGCCTGGTGCTGGGCGGCGCGTGCGGCAACATCCTCGATCGCTCGCGCCTCGGCTATGTCGTCGACTTCGCCGATCTGCATTTCGGCGAGTGGCGCCCCTTTTTGGTCTTCAACGTCGCCGATGCGGCGATTACCATCGGCGTGGTCATCCTCTTGATCCGCGCCCTGCTCGTTCGCGACAAGGCACCCAAGTCGCAGGCCCCTGTGGAGAATAAACTGAATGCGTAAGATTGTCCTCGTCGCGGCCGGCCTGGCGTGCATGGCTTCGCTCTCCGCCTGCGGCAAGCGCGGCTACGACCGCGCCCGTCCCGACGAATTTGCCGTGGCGCGTCAGGCGCCGCTGGTGATCCCGCCCGATTTCTCGCTGCAGCCGCCGCAGCCGGGCGCCGCGCGCCCGCAGGATACCTCGGCAGCCGATCAGGCGCTCGAGGCGCTGTTCGGCGGCTCGGCCGTGCGCAGCCCGGCGGAAAATGCCACGCTCGACGCCGCCGGCCGCACCAGCGCGGATATCGGCGCGCGCAGCATGGCGGGCAGCCCGAACACCAATGTGGTCGACAAGGGCCAGACCACCCGCGACATCATCGCCGCGCCGCAGGGCAACGGCAAGGACGCCAGCGTCAGCACGCCGCAATAAGCGACCGCGCAGCGCACGAAAAAACGCCGGTCCGCCATGTGCGGGCCGGCGTTTTCGTTTGCGGCGGGCTTGTGCCCTGCCCTCTCCTGTTCCCTGGCGGAAGGGGCGCGATGCGGCTCCCGGCCGCAACCGCACCCCGATTCCGTCAAACCATCGCGATCAGAAGCTGACCCCGACCGAGCCGACCACACCCGCCTTCGAGGCATTCTTGCCGCTGGGGGTGATGAACTTGCCGTCGGTATCGACATAGGAAATGCCGAAGGTCAGCGCCTTGTAGGTATAGGCGGCGCCCAGGTTCCAATCGGTATATTCCTTGCCGATCGACAGCCAGCTGGGGCCGAAGGTGTGGCCCAGATGCGCGGTCAGGCTGATCGGCGTCTTGGGAATGGCAGCCGACAGGTCACCGGCGAGGTAAACATTGTCGTTCTTGGCGAGATTGGTCTGGCCCTGGTCCAGCGACAGCGCCTTCTGCTTCGGCGCATAGTTGACCGTGCCCTTGGCAGTCACCGGGCCGATCGCGTAGCTGACCGAGGCATAGGGCTCGATAAAGTCGGAAGAAGTCTTGTCGCCGGTGAAGCCGGGGCGCGTACCCGGATACACATAGTAGAGCGCGCCGACGTCGAGCGTCACGCCGCCCTTGAAAGCATGCTTGTAGCCGGCGATCAGGTCGAGTTCCTGATGGGCCGTGCCGTGCGCGGTGACATAATCGTCAACCGAAGAACCCCAGAACGAGGCGTAGAAGCCCGACGCGTGGCTGACCGTCACGCCGCCCTGCACCGCGAAATTACCGTCGGTCTGCGAGATGCCGCGGAACCGGTAATCGCTGACCAGCGTGGCAGTGCCGTTGATCGTCACGGCCGGAGCGGGAGCGGTTTCTTGCGCCAGCGCGGGGGCGGTGGTGGCGAGCATCAGCGCGCCGAAGCTGATCATGGTGAAGCGCATGGAATCCCTTTCAATTCTGAACCAAAGGGTCCCCACCTGCTGCGCCCGGCATTGCTTGGTTGGAGGCTCTTTGGCCAGCGCAACTTTGGGGCGACACAAGTTGATTGCCGAAATGCGCTGCGTTGCACAACATTATTCGCCCAATCGCCAGTTGGATCGTGACAAACTGTTGCGGCGCCGCAACATGACCAAGATAAGACCAAATGAAGAAAGCGCTCCCGGCACGAGGCCGGAAGCGCTTCTGCAACCCTGAAAGATATGGGTTCAGTCGATGGCGATGATGGCGTCCACTTCGACTGCCGCACCCAGCGGCAGCACGGCGACACCCACGGCGCTGCGCGCATGGCGGCCGGCATCGCCGAACAGCGCCTGCATCAGCTCCGATGCGCCATTGGCGACCTTGGGCTGATCGACGAAATCGGCCGTCGAATTGACGAACACGCCCAGCTTCACGACGCGCTTCACGCGCGACAGGTCGCCGTCCAGCGCCTTCTTGATCTGCGCCACCAGCATCAGGCCGCAGCGCTGCGCCGCTTCGGTGCCGAACGCGATGTCGCGGTCCTCGCCCAGCCGGCCGGTCATCAGCGCGCCGTCCTTGAACGGCAGCTGACCCGAAATGTGGAGCAGCCCGCCCGCCTCGACGACGGGCACATAGGCCGCGACGGGCGCGGCGGCTTCGGGAAGGGTGAGGCCCAGCTCTTCGAGCTTGCGATCGATGGCAGTCGTCATGGCCGCCGCTCAACCACTGCCGCGCGGCGCGGTCAAGCCCGGACGAACTTGTCGAGGATCCAGCCTTCCGCCTCACGCCAGTCGTCGATGCGGGCATGGGCATGGGGCGCTGGCGGCACATGCGGCGCCAGATCCGGTTCGGCGACCATATGGAGCCGGAATACCTCAGGCGCGTGCTTCGCTACCGATTCGTGATGCGCCGGCAGATCGTCGACGAACACCGCCACCGGCGCGCCGAATTCAGCCACCAGCCGCGCGACCGGATTGCCCTTGCCGCCCTGGTTGCATTCGACGCGATGGGCGATGCCATGGGTGGCGAGTTGGGCCACGCGGTGCTCGCGGCAATGGTCCTGCAAATTGGTGAGCACGACGATGTCGGCCACCTCGGCGATCCGGGCCAGCACTTCGCGGGCGTGCGGCACCAGCGTCTGTCGCGCCATTTCGGCCGGGAAGAACCCGTCGATCAGCGCCCACATCTCTTCGGCCGAAAGCTCGCCGTCGCCGCTGCGCCGTCGCATCGCGCGGGAAAAATCACCGCCGGCCATGTCGAACGCAATATCATGCTCCTCATCCAGCCAGGTGCCGAAATGGCGGACCATGTGCAGCAGGACTTCATCGCAATCGGTGATCAGCAGGGGCTTCATGCGCGCTCCAGTTTCTGCCGCGCCTCTACCAGCAGCTGCGGCGCCACGTCGAGCGCGGACGCGCAGGCGATCAGATCGGGCTCATGCGCCTCCAGAAAACCCAGGGTCGCCGCCAGCACCGCCGGTTCGCCGGCCCCGGCCCGCAGTCCATCGGGGTCGAGGCCGGTCAGATCGAGCAGCCGATTCGCGCGGCCCGAATCACCGAGCGTCCACACCAATGCCTGCAAAGCCAATGCTTCCGCATTTGTTTCTGCGCGTTTCATGCCCTAAGTATCGCTTTAATCATTCGAAGGGTTGCGCGTGCCAAACCGGGTGCTCGTTGTCGAGGACAACGAACTCAATCTGAAGCTGTTCTGCGATCTGCTGCGTGCGCACGGTTTCGCCACCCAGCCGGTGCGCGACGGGCGCGAAGCAGTGGCGACGGCGCGCCAGTTCGAGCCCGACCTGGTGATCATGGACATCCAGTTGCCGCACGTCACCGGATTCGAGCTGATCCAGCAGATGCAGCGCGATACGGCGCTGCGCCAGATCCCGATCATGGCGGTGACGGCCTATTCGGGCCATGAGGATGAAGAGCGGATTCGGAGCGCGGGCGCCAAGGCCTATGTCGCCAAGCCGATCTCGCTGATGCGCTTCATGGAGCAGGTGCGCGCGCTGTTGCCGGCAGAGCCGGTCGCAACCATCGACGACGCGCAGGGAGAAGCGGCAGAAGAAGCCCCGTCCTCGCCCGAATCGGACACCCCGGACGGGGCGGCGGAGGCGTAAAGCCTCCGCGCGGCCGGCTTACTTGATCTTGGCTTCCTTGAACTCGACGTGCTTGCGCACGACGGGATCGTACTTGCGGAAGTTCAGCTTCTCGGTCTGCGTGCGCGGATTCTTCTTGGTGACATAGAAGAAGCCCGTATCCGCCGTGCTGACGAGCTTGATCTTTACGGTGGTCGGCTTTGCCATGACCCGGAACCCTCAATTCGTGCGAAATGAAAAGAGCGGCACGCCAAGGCGCACCGCTGACAGACGCGGGCGGATGCGCGAATCGGCCGGAAAAGTCAAGGGACGGACGCTTCACGCGACTTTAACGGCACCCGCGCCATGCATCTGGCGCAAGGGGAAATCGAATGGAAGTGCTGGTTCCCGCCTTTCTGCTGGCGCTGCTGAGCCTGGCCGGGGATCGGCTGACGCTGTTGATGGCCGCGCTGGGCGAGCGGCGCCCGGGGCCGATTCCCGTCGCGCTGGCGGCGGGGCTGGGCCATGCCGTACCCTGCCTGTTTGCGGGTGCGGCGGCCGTGGCGATCGCACCGCATATGCCGCCGCGCGCGCAGACCGTTTTTCTGGCGGTGTCGCTGGCGGTGAGCGGCATCGCGCTGTTCTGGCCCGCCGGCGGCGTTCCCCGCTGGCTGGACGGACGATTCGGCACGTTGCTCACTGCGCTACTTGGCGGAGCGGTGCTCGGCGCGGGCGGGGCGACGCCGCTGTTCGTGCTCGCGCTGGGGCTCGGCGGCGCGCCGTGGCTTGCCGCAACCGGCGCGGCGCTGGGGGCATGGGCGCTCTTCACCGTCGCCGCGCTGGCGGGAACGCTCTGGCATGCGCTGCCACGCATGGTGGTACGGCTGGTTGCGGCGGTGCTGCTGACGCTTGCCGGGCTGGTAAACGGGCTGTCGGCAGCCGGGCTGCTCTGATTACCCTATCCGATCATCCTGATCGCCAAAATTTCGCTGCGGCGGCCGGAACCCGGCCCTATATGCCGTTCGTTGGGTTCTCGTATCGAACCCCACCGGAGGAATATATGGCAGACAATAGCGCAGCTTTGGCGACTCCCACCGACCTGAACCGCAACGACACCAAGAGCGTCGCGGATGCGCTGAACAGCGCGCTCGCCGACTGCTTCGCGCTCTATTTCAAGACCAAGAATTTCCACTGGCACGTCTCCGGCCCGCATTTCCGCGACTATCACCTGCTGCTCGACGATCAGGCGACGCAGATCCTGGGCGTGACCGACGCGATTGCCGAGCGCGTGCGCAAGACCGGCAACACCACGCTGCGCTCGATCGGCGACATCGCGCGCCGCCAGACGCTTGCGGACAATGATGCCGAGTTTGTTGCCCCGGGCGACATGCTCGCCGAGCTGCGCGACGACAATCTGAAGCTGGTCGAAAGCTTCCGCGCGGTGAAGGACGCGGCCGAAGCGGCGCGGGACAATGCCACCAGCGGCATTGTCGACGAATGGACCGACCAGGCCGAGGAACGCGCCTGGTTCCTGTTCGAGGCCAGCCGCAAGGGCTGAGGCCGGAAAGGGGCCGGCACCGCTATTCCGCGTGCCGGCCGCCCCGAATCACTTGATGGCGGCGAGGTCGGCTTCGACCTTCTTCAGCATCTCATCGGACAACGCGCCGTTCGAGAACGGCTGCACCGCGTGCAGGCTCATCGCCTTGAACTGCTCGAGCGCCGGATGGCTGCTGAGGCCAGGCAGGTCGGAATCGAGCACCGCCTTGGCCTTGGCGTCGGCGATCAGATCCTGAATCGGCGTGTCGAGGGTGAATTTCGCAGCCGTGGCAGTTGCCGTCTGCGCGGCGGGCGCCGGCGCATTCTGGGCGTTCGCAGCCAGCGGGGTCAGGGTGGCCAGTACCAGGCCGAACGAAACTGCAAGCTTCATCGCATCCGCGCTCCAAAGATGAATGCGTATTGCATTCGTGACACACGCTAGAGCGGAATTGCGGCAAGCGCGAGACGCTTCGAACCGCTAGCGGCTGAGTGTCAGCAGCCACATGTCGGGCACGGCCCAGAAGCGCAGCGGCACGATGCTGGTGCCAATGCCGGCGCCCACCACCACGGTGCGCCCAGCTTCGCGAATCACGCCGCAGCCATAGCGGCGGCCATAGGCCGAAGCCGTGAACAACGGCCCCAGCAAGGGCATGCTGATCTGGCCGCAATGGGTGTGTCCGGCCAGCACCAGCCCGTAGCGCGGCGGCAGCGCAGCGGCGATGTCGGGTTCGTGCGCCATCACCAGCGTCGGCCCCGGCAGCGCGCGCGCGGCCCGGTCCATGGCCGCGAAACGATATTGATCGCTCCACAGATCGTCCGCCCCGGCAATCGTCAGCGGCCCGCGCCGCACCGCCTGGTTGCGGAGCAACGTGATGCCGGCCTGCGCCATGTGGCGCGGCAGCAGCGCGACGCCGGCCACGCTGTAATCATGATTGCCCAGCACCGCGACCACGCCATAGCGCGCCTGCACCTCCCGCAGCGGCGCGACGATTTCCGCCTGCGAATATTCGTGCGTGGCAGCATCGCGATGCGATTCGAAATCGCCGGCGATCAGCACCAGGTCCGGGTGCAGCGCATTCACCTGCGCGACGACATGGGCCAGCCGCGATGGCGGCGTGTCCGGCCCGACGACATGCAGGTCCGACAGCAGCACCACCCGCATCGGCGGCGCGCTGGCCGGCCAGTCGGCCATATGCACGTCCAGCCGCCGCACCGCCGGGTCGCGAATGGCGGTAGCGTAACCGATGGACAGAAAGGCGATCAGGACGAGAAGCAACAGGGTGACGGCGCGGCGCATGTGCGGCCCTCTAGCGCCTGGACGCGGCCGCGCCCATCTAGTTCGATATGCGCGCCTTTGCCGACCTGCTCGACCGGCTGATCTACACGCGATCGCGCAACGCGAAGCTGCGCCTGATCGGCGCCTATCTGCGTGCCACGCCCGATCCCGACCGTGGCTGGGCCATGGCGGCGCTGACGGGGACGCTCGACCTGCCGGCGGTGAAGCCGGCGCTGCTCCGCGCGATGATCGAGGCGCGCGTCGATCCCGTACTCTATGCGATGAGCCGCGACTTTGTCGGCGATTCGGCCGAGACGATCGCATTGCTCTGGCCCAGCCCGCACCGGCCGCCAGCCGAATCGGCGCCGCTCACGCTTGGCCAGGTCGTCGACACGCTCGCCACCATATCGAAATCGGACGCGCCCGCGACGCTGGCGGCCATGCTCGACCGGCTCGAGGCGGACGAACGGTTCGCGCTGCTCAAGCTCGCGACCGGCGCGCTGCGCGTCGGCATTTCGGCCCGGCTTGCCAAGACTGCGCTCGCCCAGGCGTTCGGGCTCGATGTCGATGCGGTGGAGGAAGTGTGGCACGGGCTTGCCCCGCCCTATACCCGCCTTTTCGACTGGGCGGAGGGCCGCGCCGAACAGCCGCGCGCCGAGGATGTGCCGGTCTTCCGGCCTTTCATGCTCGCCCATCCGCTCGAGGAAACGGCGGTCAGCCTGGCCGACTATGCCGCCGAATGGAAATGGGACGGCATCCGCGTCCAGCTCGTCCATGCCGGCGGCGAGACGCGGCTGTACAGCCGGGCGGGCGACGACATCACCCGCAGCTTCCCCGAAGTGGCAGCGGCCTTCGCGACACAAGGCGTGCTCGACGGCGAGCTGCTGGTGCGCGGCGAGGCGCAGGGCGGTGAGGCCGGCAGTTTCAACGCGCTGCAGCAGCGGCTGGGGCGCAAGCTGGTGTCGGCAAAGACGCTTGCCGAATTTCCCGCCTTTGTCCGCCTGTACGACATATTGTTCGACGGCGCGGAGGATGTCCGCGCACTGCCCTGGCACGCGCGCCGGACGCGGCTGGAAACATTGGTGCCGCAGCTCGATCGGGAGCGCTTCGATCTCTCCGCGGTCATCGATGCGCCCGATTTCGATGCGCTGGCAGAGATCCGCGCCGGCGCCCGCGATGCCGCGATCGAAGGCGTGATGCTCAAGCGGCGCGATTCGCCCTATGTCGCCGGGCGGCGCGTCGGGCTGTGGTATAAATGGAAGCGCGACCCGCTCACGGCGGACTGCGTGCTAATGTATGCCCAGCGCGGATCGGGCAAGCGCAGCAGCTTCTATTCGGACTTCACCTTCGGCGCCTGGACCGCCGACGGCGAACTGCTGCCCGTCGGCAAGGCCTATTTCGGCTTTACCGATGAAGAGCTGCAATGGCTAGACCGCCATGTCCGCACCCATACGGTCAACCGCTTCGGCCCGGTGCGCGAGACCGACAAGTCGCTGGTGCTGGAAGTCGCGTTTGATTCGATCCACGAGTCGCGGCGCCACAAATCGGGGCTGGCGATGCGCTTCCCCCGCATCGCCCGCATCCGCACCGACAAGCCGCCGCACGAAGCCGACACGATCGAGGGGCTGCGACGACTGGTGACGTGAGCCCATTGGCAGCACCGCGCCGCCGTGCGAGGCTGCCGCTTCATCCTGTGGGGGGAAGCAAATGGTCGGGGTTAGACTGGCGCTGTCGCTGGTGATGGCGGCGGTCGCTGGTGGGGCAGCGCCCGAGGCGGCGCGACAGCAGCAGACCACGCCGCCGGTCATCGGCATGTGGCAGCCACCGGCCGGCCTCATCCAAATGCCGCTGTGGCCCGGCAGCCCGCCCGACAGCGCCGATGCCACGCGCCCGCCCGAACATTCCGAAACCTCGGTCAATCCGAAGCGCTTTGAGGGGCGGCCGGTCACCGGCATCTTCGACGTGACCACGCCCACGCTCACCTTCTATCCGCCCAAGCGCGCGGGCAAGGGCGCCGCGGTGCTGGTCTTCCCGGGCGGCGGCTTCAAGCTGCTGGCGATCGACCTGGAGGGCACCGAGGCGTGCGACTGGATGACCGCGCGCGGCATCGCCTGTGCGGTCGTCAAATATCGCGTGCCGGACAGCAATCACCATTATGACGCGGCCTGTGATTGCCATGTGACGCCGCCGCACCTCACTTCACTGGAGGATGCACAGCGCGCAATCCGCCTGCTCCGCGCCCGCGCGGCCGAGTGGCATGTCGACCCGCACAAGATCGGCGTGATCGGCTTTTCGGCGGGAGGCTATCTGGTCGTGCAGACGAGCAACATCGTCGAACCCGCTTATACGCCCGTCGACGCGCTCGACCGGATCAGCAGCCGGCCTGACTTCGCCCTGCCGCTCTATCCCGGCCATCTCTGCCGCAAGGACGACACGCTCGACCCTGCGATCCATGTGACCAGGGAAACGCCGCCCACGTTCCTCGTCCAGGCATGGAACGACCCGGTCGACGAGGTCTGCAACAGCACGCTCTATGCCCGCGCGCTCGACGCGGCGGGGGTACCGGCGGAAATCCATCTGTTCGGCAGCGGCGGCCACGCCTTCGGCTTTCGCCGGACGGGCACGGGCGTCGATCGCTGGACAGTGCTGATGGAAACCTGGCTGCGCGAAAGAGGGCTGCTGTAGAGGGCCTGAGCGCTCAACTGCCAGCATCAATGAACGCAGAAAGGGCGCGGAGATGCGTAACCGTTCGAAGAGGCGCGGCAACGCCCTCGGGCCATGCCATGGCGCGGGGAAACCAAACAGCCTGCATTCCTGCCGCCGCCGCGCCCAATATGTCCGCCCGTGGGTTGTCGCCGACGAACAGGCTGTTTTCCGCCGCCACTCCAAGTCGGGCAGCTGCGCGGTGGAACAGGCGGGGATCCGGCTTACGGAGTTGCTCCGCTTCCGAGATCAGGATCGCGTCGACCGCCTCTCGAAACCCGAGCGCGTCGATAACGCGGTTCTGAAATTCCGTCATGCCATTGCTGACGATAGCGAGGCGCAGCCCCCGCTCCCGTAGCGCCGCCAGCAGTTCCCCGGCGCCTTCCATCGGCTCAACGTGCATCTCGAAATCGGATTCATATGCATCGGCGAGATCGACAGAATCGAGATCGTTGATGCCAAGCGCCGCCAATAACCGCGGGTAAAGCAGTGGCTTGGGCAAGCTGCCATGTGCGTCCAGTGCCAGAAACTGCGCGACGAACGTCGCCAGATCGATGCGCGGTGCAAACCAGCGGCGATGCTGATCGCACAGGAAGCTCGCGAGCGATGCAGCACGATCGTGGAGTGTCTCGTCCAGGTCGAACAGGACAGCCGAAATCATCCGATGCTCCCCCGACAAACAAAAAGGCCGGGCGTTTCCACCCGGCCTCTTCGATTCGCGTAGCCCTTGGCAGGGTTACTGCTGCGGCGTCAGGTTCACCGCTGCGTACTTGCCGCGACGGTCGACCTCCAGCTCGAATTCGAGCCGGTCGCCTTCGTTGAGCGTCGGCATGCCGGCACGCTCGACGGCGGAGATGTGCACGAACGCATCGGGCTGCCCGTCGTCGCGCTGAATGAAGCCGAAGCCCTTCATCGCGTTGAAGAACTTGACCGTGCCGGTCGCCTTCTCCCCGGTCAGCTGGCGCTGCGGGCCGCCGCGCGGCGCACCGCCCGGACCACCGGCAGCGGCGTCGCGCGGAGCGCGCTCGGTCACCGGCATCGGCTCACCATCGATCTTCAGCTCGGTCGCCGAGATACGGCCACCGCGATCGACCAGCGTGAAGCCCAGCGGCTGGCCTTCGGCCAGTGCGGTCAGGCCAGCCTGTTCCACGGCGGAGATGTGCACGAACACGTCCTCGCCGCCGTCATCGCGAACGATGAAGCCGAAACCCTTCTGTGCATTGAAGAACTTCACGACACCGGTTGCTTCGCCGACGACCTGGGGCGGCATGCCGCGGCCGCCGCCGAAGCCGCCACCACCGCCGCCGAAGCCACCACCGCCGCCGCCGCCGCGGAAACCGCCACCGCCGCCGCCGAAGCCGCCGCCACCACCGCCGCCGAAGCCACCGCGGCCACCGCCGAAACCGCCACGGTCTTCGAAGCCGCCGCCGAAGCCGCCGCCGAAGTCATCACCGAAGCCGCCGTCGCGCTTGTCCCTACCGCGCCCGCCGCGATCACCGCGGCGCCCTCTATCGAAACTCATGCCCTGTTCGTCTTCCCGGTTCGCCCTACGTAACCAATCAAAACCCGAGCGCCGGACGAAAAACGCAGGTCTTCCGGCACTAACATAGCGCCACCGGCACCGTTCATAACGCAAAACAATAGGGCACGCGAACAAATTTCGTGCCGATCAGCGCCTTTATGGCATCAAAGTGTCCGAAACGCCGCACATCCTCCCGTTTCCGGCCGCCGCTGTGCAGGAAAACGCCCGGAAAACGCGCCGTCCGATGCGGCAAAGCATTGAGATGCGACGGCAAGCGGTCTAGGCGATTCGGATGGCTGTATATTTCCACGAAGAAGACCTGCCGGAAGACGTGTTCGCCCCCGGCGCAGCGATTGCCGTCGATACCGAGACGATGGGTCTGATCACCCCGCGCGACCGGCTGTGTCTGGTCCAGCTGTCCGACGGGTCGGGCAACGAGCATCTCGTTCGCTTCGGGCCGCGCTCCAGCTATGACGCGCCGAATCTGCGGATGGTCCTCGCCGATCCCGAGCGGGTGAAGCTCTATCACTACGCCCGCTTCGACCTGGCGGCGATTCGTTTCTACCTCGGCGTCACGGCAGGCCCGGTCTATTGCACCAAGACCGCTTCGCGGCTGGTGCGCACCTACACAGACCGGCATGGCCTGAAGGATCTGGTGCGCGAGCTGGTGGGCGCGGAAATTTCCAAGCAGCAGCAGTCGTCCGACTGGGGTGGCCCGGACATCAGCGATGCGCAGCGCGATTATGCCGCGTCGGACGTTCGCTATCTTCACGCCCTGCGCGAGGAACTGGATCGCCGGCTGGAGCGCGAGGGACGTACCGAGCTGGCCCAGGCCTGTTTCGACTTCCTGCCCTGGCGCGCCGAACTCGATCTCGCCGGCTGGCCCGAAGTCGATATCTTCGCCCATATCTGATCCCGGGGTTGCCGATCCCCAGTCGGCTACCCACAAAGGCTGCCATGTCTGAACTCGCCGCCCGGTTGCGCTCGCAGCGACGGTCCTGGGCCCATCCCGGGAGCCACCATGATCGCATGGTGCGGCTGGCGCTCGTCGTGCTGCCCATGGGGATCGGCGTGCTCGGCGCGTTTCTGGTGACGGCGCCGCTGTTCATGGGCGGCGATGTCAGCTTCGTGCTCGACAAGAACAAGGTGGCGATGTCGCCCGAGCGGTTGCGAATCGAAACCGCCGATTATCGCGGCCAGGATGCCAAGGGGCAGCAGTTCGAGCTGCATGCCGGTTCGGCGGTACAGAAGAGTTCGGCCGAGCCGATCGTGCAGCTGCGCGACCTGAGCGCGCAGATTCGCCTTACCGACGGGCCCGCCACGCTGGTGGCGCCGCAAGGCCGGTACAATATGGACAGCGACCAGGTGGGCGTGGACGGGCCGATCCATTTCCAGACCGCCGACGGCTATGTGCTCAACACCCAGAACGCTACGGTCGACCTGAAGACGCGCCGGCTGGCGAGCCAGGGTGGCGTGCGCGGCACGACCCCCAGCGGTCCGTTCAGCGCAGACAGAATGACAGCCGATCTTGACCAGCGTATCGTCAAGCTTACCGGCAATGCCCGCTTGCGGATCATGCCGAAGCGCGCAAATAGGCAGCCATGATGCATCGTTCCGCCCTGTTCGCCCTCGGGCTGCCGCTGCTGGCTGCGGCATCGGTGCCGGCCGTCGCCCAGTCGCGGCACGATTCGAACGCGCCGATCGACGTTTCCTCGATCAATGCCGAACTGCAGGACAAGGCGAATCGCGCCATTCTGACCGGCGACGTCACCATCAAACAGGCGGAAATGACGCTGAAGGCCCAGCGGGTGGTGGTCAACTATACCGGCAGTGCGCTCAGCGGTTCGCCCGAAGCGTCGCGGCTGGATGCCTCGGGCGACGTCCTCGTCACGCGCCCGGACCAGACCGCGCGGTCGAATTTCGCTGTCTATGACGTCGATCGCCGCATCATCACCATGATCGGCAATGTCACGCTGCGCCAGGCCGGCAACAATGTCTCGGGTGCGCGGCTCTCGATCAACCTCGATACCGGTCGCGCGACGATCGACGGATCGGGCGTGCGCGGCTCGGGTTCGGGCGCGGGCCAGTCGGGCGTGCAGAACCAGGGCGGCCGCGTGACCGGCCGCTTCTCGGTGCCCAAGCGCGACAACTCCGGCGATTCGCAGCAGCCGCAGACGCCGGCCTCGCCGAAGCAATAACCGGGTTCGGGCCACGGCACGCCGCGCAGGGCCTTTTCTTCCCGGCATTTATCATGCAGGAATCCTGCCAATCGGCCATGCTGGCCGGTCGGTACCCGCGAACAGTTCCCAGCAGGAGTCGTGATGAGCGACATCGACATCCTCGAAACGCCGATCGCCGATCCGGCCCCGACGCCCGAACGCGGGCTGGCGGTGGTTTCGATCGCCAAATCCTATGACAAGCGCACCGTGCTGACCGATGTTTCGGTGTCTGTCGGGCGCGGCGAAGTCGTGGGGCTGCTTGGCCCCAATGGCGCGGGCAAGACGACCTGCTTCTATTCGGTAATGGGTCTGGTGAAGCCGGACAGCGGCCGCATCATGCTGGACGGCGAGGACATTACCCGCCTGCCCATGTATCGCCGCGCGATTCTGGGCCTGGGCTATCTGCCGCAGGAAACGTCGATCTTCCGGGGCCTCAGCGTCGAGAAGAACATCCTCGCGGTGCTCGAACTCGCCGAACCCGATCGCGATGCGCGCCAGGCGCGGCTGGAGCAGCTGCTCGACGAATTCGGCCTCACCCGGCTGCGTACCTCGCCGGCCATGGCGCTTTCGGGCGGCGAGCGGCGGCGGGCCGAAATCGCCCGCGCGCTGGCCGCCAATCCGACGATCATCCTGCTCGACGAGCCGTTCGCCGGCATCGACCCCATTTCGATCAGCGACATTCGCGATCTGGTGAAACAGCTCCGCGCCCGCGGCATCGGCGTGCTGATCACCGACCACAATGTCCGCGAGACGCTGGAGATCGTCGATCGCGGCTATATCATCTATGACGGCCGCGTGCTGTTCGCCGGCTCGCCCGACGATCTGGTGCGCGACGAGAATGTCCGCCGGCTCTATCTCGGCGAAAGCTTCTCGCTCTAATCCGCCATGAGCCTCGCGCCTCGCCTCGATCTGCGCCAGTCGCAATCGCTGGTGATGACGCCGCAGCTGCAGCAGGCGATCAAGCTGCTGGCGCTGTCGAACCTCGAGGTGGAAACCTTCATCGCCGAGGAGCTGGAGCGCAACCCGCTGCTCGACGCCCAGTCGAGCGACGACAGCGGTGACGCGCCGGTTGCCGAACCGGATTCCGACGTGGAGCCCCGGGACGGCCCGGCCGACGCCAGCGAACTGATCCTGGGCGGCGGCGAGGCGAGCGGCGAAGCGGCGCTCGATGTCGATCTTGCGACCGAAACCTTCCACCATGACTCCGCTGCCGACATGATCGGCGGACTGGACGGCAGCCTGGGTCTTTCCGGCACCGGCGCCGGCGGTTCGGAAGACGGGCCAGATTTCGACAATCTCGGCAGTTCGGACCTGAGCCTTGCCGATCATCTGCTGGCGCAGGCGGGCTCCGTCCTGTCGGGCGCGGACCTGTTCATCGCCCAGCATCTCATCGACCAGATCGACGAGTGCGGATACCTGACCGCGCCGCTGCTCGACATTGCCGAGCGGCTGGGGGTGGCGCTGGCGCAGGTGGAAGCAGTGCTGGCGGTGATCCAGACCTTTGACCCCACCGGCGTCGGGGCGCGCAACCTGGCCGAGTGTCTGGCGCTGCAGGCCAAGGAAGCCGACCGCTATGATCCGTGCATGGCGCGGCTGATCGACAATCTCGAACTCGTCGCGCGCGGCGATCTCGCCCGCTTGCGGCGCATCTGCGATGTCGACGACGAGGATCTGGCCGACATGATCCGCGAGCTGCGCGGCTATGATCCCAAGCCCGGCTGTCGCTATGGCGGGGAAGCGGTGCCGGCGGTGACGCCCGACATTTTCGTCGCCCGTCGCGGCAGCGGCTGGGCGGTGGAGATCAACGCCGCCACCCTGCCCCGGCTGCTCGTCAACCGCGCTTATTATGCCGAAGTTTCGGGCGGCAAGCAGAACAAGGCGAGCAAGGCCTGGCTCAGCGACATGCTCGCCAGCGCCAACTGGCTGGTCAAGGCGCTCGACCAGCGCCAGCGCACGATCATCAAGGTGGCGAGCGAAATCGTGAAGCAGCAGGAAGGCTTTTTCCTGCACGGCGTCGCGCATCTGCGCCCGCTCACCCTGCGCCAGGTGGCGGACGCGATCGAGATGCACGAATCGACCGTCAGCCGCGTCACCAGCAACAAATATCTGAGCTGCGCGCGCGGGCTGTTCGAGCTCAAATATTTCTTCACCTCGGCCATCCAGTCGGCCGATGGCGGCGAGGCGGTTTCGGCCGAAGCGGTGAAGAGCGCGATCAAGGGACTGATCGCCGCCGAAGACCCGAAGAAAATCCTGTCCGACGACACGCTGGTCGAACTGCTCAACGCACGCGGATTCGACATTGCCCGGCGCACCGTCGCCAAATATCGCGAGGCGATGGGAATCGGCAGCTCGGTCCAGCGCCGGCGCCAGAAGGCACTCGAAGGCGCGGGTTGATCCGGCAGCGATCGCGCCGTTCAGGGGCGCAGACCGCCCTGCATCAGCATCATCGTGATGCTGCCCATATCGACATACTGGACGACGCCCGCAAAGCTGCCGACCACCTGCGGATCCTGCGCCAGATCCATCAGCGCGGCGCGGCCCAGCACCGCCAGGCTGTCCTGCAGCGCGGCCGGATCGCCCTTGATCCGCGCCATCGCCTCGGTGCGGCAGTCGCGCGTCACCAGCCGCGTGATCAGCTGCCCGGCCTGGCGAGTCGCTTCCAGCCTGCGGCCTTCATCGACATGCGCCATGTCCCGCACCGCAGCGCCCTGGGCCACGTCCGCGAATACCCAGCGGATCAGCACATCGCGGTCGGCCCGGCTGCTGTGCGCGCGCAGGCACTCGCCAAAAGGGTCGCGCGCCTGGGCCTGTGCAGCCGGCGCCGCGAGGAATGAAGCAAAGGCCGCCCCGGCGGCCAGCACGATACGAATCGACATGGTGCTCCCGCTAGCGAAGGTCCGCGGCAAGATCGGGGCAACGCCGCGGCAAATCGCTGCGCTTACAGCGCGATCAACACTTCGTTGCGGCGCAGCGGCCCGGGGATGAAGGGCGAATTGTAAAAGGCATATTCGACCGCCCCGCCGTGCAGCCCACGCTTCGCCAGCCAGCCGCGCAATTCGTCGGCGCGGTTCGCCAGCACCGCGTCGCTGGCGGCACCGGAGAAGCGCAGCACTGCAACCCGCCGCGCCGGGCGCTTCGTCAGCCGCACCTCGTCGGCAGGTGTCGGCAGCGTATCGAGCGAGAATTTGGACGGCATCACGAACTGGGTGCGCCAGCTGCCTTCCTCCTGGCTGCTCAGCACCGGCGCGGTCATGGCGATCTTCTCGCCGCCGCTGCCGCCACCATCGCCGCGCCGCTTGGCGAAGATATAGTCGGCGAGGCGGCGGAAGCCTGCATTCAGCGCCGGCTCGCGCGCGCCGATTGCGCGCGTTTCGGCGACGACCAGTTCGGGATAGTCGCGAATCTCGAAGGCGCCGTCGCGTTCGACCAGCGTGAATTTCGGCTGCTCGCTCGCCCGCTCAAAGGCGTAATAGGCTGCCGCAGCCGCCATCACGGTTCCCCCGACGATACCGCCGATCAGCGCCCAGTTCGTCCGCTTCGCCACCTGCACCTCCTCAATCGTCTTCGTCCTCGAACCCGGCAAGGTCGAGCGCCCGCGCGCGTATCTGCCGAAGCCGGCACCAATGTACCAGCGCATCTTCGCGGCCATGCGTCACCCACACTTCGCGCGGGGCCAGTTCCTCGATCGTCTGCGTCAGTTCGTCCCAATCGGCATGGTCGGACAGAATAAGCGGCAGCTCGACATTGCGTTGACGGGCGCGCTGGCGCACCCGCATCCAGCCGCTGGCCATTGCCGTCACCGGGTCCGGCAGCCGCCGCGACCAGCGATCGTTGAGCGCGCCGGGCGGGCACAGGATGATGCGGCCGGCCAGTTCCTGCTTCGCCGCCCCCGTGGCGGGCCGCAGCTCGCCCAGCGCCACGCCGTGCGCGGCATAAAGGTCACACAGCGACTGCAGCGCGCCGTGGATGTAGATCGGATCGTCGAACCCCATGCCGCGCAGCTCGGTTATCACCCGCTGCGCCTTGCCCAGCGCATAGGCGCCGACCAGCACGCAGCGTTCCGGCTCGGCCCGCAACGCCGCAAGCAGCTTGTCGATCTCGTCGCCAGTCTCGGGGTGGCGGAACACCGGCAGGCCGAACGTGGCCTCGGTGACGAACACGTCGCACGGGACCGGCTCGAATGGCGCACAGCTGGGATCGGGGCGGCGCTTGTAATCGCCCGAGACGACGATCCGTTCGCCGCCATGGTCGAGCACGATCTGCGCCGAGCCGAGCACATGGCCGGCGGGGACGAAGCCGATGTCGATCGGCCCCAGCCGGATCGACTCGCCATAGCCGACCGGATGGCCGTTCTGCGGCCCGTAGCGCGCGGCCATGATCGCCAGCGTTTCGGGCGTCGCCCACACTTCGCCATGGCCGCCGCGCGCATGATCGGCATGGCCATGCGTGACAAGGGCGCGTGCGACAGGCTTGCACGGATCGATCCACGCATCCGCCGCCGGCAGATAGATGCCGGTAGGATCGGGGGTGAGCCAACTGCCGAGCGCCATGCCGTCGATATGGGGGCTGGCCGGCGGATCGAAAGGTGTACGATCCGTGCCGATCGCGGCAGCGGCCGATGACGATACCGCCGCTTGCCCATTGTGCGACGCCGGCGACGCTCTAGGCTGCGCCCATCGTGCTCAGCCTTGGGGGAGTGCCAGCCGTGATTCGTCCTTTGCCTTTGCGCGGCATCGCCTGCGCGACCGGCGCCACGTCGCTCGGGCTCGTCTATCTCGCCGGCGCCGGTGCGCCGCTGCGGTTCCTGATCGTGCAGGCATTTGCCTTCGTCCTGGGGCTGGCGCTGTTGTGGGCGCTCCGCCGCGACCGCGTTGTCGACCGCGTCCTGCCTGCTGCCACGCTGGCAATGGCAGGGCTGCTGCTCGCGGTAGCACTGGCCGGCCCAACCTATGACGGTGCCGCGCGCTGGGTGCGGCTTGGCGGGTTGCTCATCCAGCCGAGCTTCGTGCTGCTGCCGCTGATGATCCTCACCCATGCCCGCGTGCGGAACAAGCTGACCGGCATCGCCATGGCGGTGGCCGCGCTGGCGCTGGCACTTCAGCCCGATCGAGCAATGGCCGGAATGCTGGCAGCCGGCACCGCCTGGATCGCGGGCACCCGCCCCCATCGCGCGACCATCTTTGCAGCCCTTGCGGCGCTGGTGGGACTGGCGGCGGCGATGGCGCAGGCCGACAATCTGCCGGCGGCGGCCTTTGTCGAACAAATCTTCTATTCGGCCTTCGCCGCCCATGCGCTGCTGGGCCTGGTGGTGCTGGCGGGCGCAGCGCTGCTGCTGGTGCCGATGGCATCCGGCCGCAGCGGCACGCCGGAGGACCGGCTGACCGGCTGGACCTTCGGCATCGTCTGGCTCGCAGCCCTCGGCGCAGCGGCGCTCGGCAATTACCCGACGCCCGTGGTCGGCTATGGCGGCAGCGCGGTGATCGGCTATCTGCTCAGCCTGCTCGCGCTTCCCGCGGCACCCGCCTTTGCGCAGGCGACGGACCGCGAGCCGCTAGCGCGCGAAAACGACAAGCCCGATCACTGGCAGCGGCAGGTGCCGGGCTGGGCGCACTGACAAGCGCCTCCCCAACGGCCGCGCGACGCCCTACATAAGGGCGTGCCCGCCGATCTTCCCGCCCCGCTTGCCGACTGGTTCGCCGCGCGCGGCTGGGCGCCGCGGCGGCATCAGCAGGCGATGCTGGCGGCGGCGCGCGCCGGGCAGCATGCACTGCTCGTCGCACCCACCGGCGCGGGCAAGACGCTGTCGGGGTTCCTGCCCAGCCTCGCCGAGTTGATCGAGGCGCCCGGGGACGGGCTCCACACCCTCTATATCTCGCCGCTCAAGGCGCTGGCGGTCGACGTGCAGCGCAACCTGCTGACGCCGATCGAGGAAATGGCGCTGCCGATCCGCGTCGAAACACGCACCGGCGACACCCCGCACGAAAAAAAGGTCCGCCAGCGTGCGCGGCCGCCGCAGATCCTGCTCACCACCCCCGAATCGCTGAGCCTGTTACTGTCCTACGAAGACAGCCTGACGATGTTCGCAGGGCTGAAGACGGTGGTGATCGACGAGATTCACGCCTTTGCCACCGGCAAGCGCGGCGACCTGTTGGCGCTCGCGCTCGCCCGGCTGGAGCGGCTGGCGCCCGGCTTTCGCTGTGTCGGCCTGTCCGCCACGGTGGCCGATCCCGACGGCTACCGCGCCTGGCTGGCGCCGCACGGCGATATCGACACGGTCGCGCTGGTCGAGGGCGAGAAGGGCGCCGAGCCCGACATCGCCATCCTGCTGCCCGAAGGCCGGGTGCCCTGGGCCGGGCATTCGGGCATCTATGCCATCCCGCAGGTGATGGCGGAGATCGAGACGCACCGCACCACCATCGTCTTCTGCAACACGCGCGGGCTGGCCGAGCTCGTCTTCCAGCAATTGTGGAAGGTCAACGACCTCAAGCTGCCAATCGGCGTCCATCATGGCAGCCTGAGTCTCGAGGCACGCCAGCGCGCCGAGCAGGCGATGGCCGACGGGCGGCTGCGCGCGCTGGTCGCCACCGCCAGCCTCGATCTGGGCGTCGACTGGGGCGATGTCGATTGCGTGATCCAGATGGGTGCCCCCAAGGGTGCCTCGCGCCTGCTGCAGCGGATCGGGCGGGCCAACCACCGGCTCGACGAGGCGAGCGAGGCGGTGCTGATCCCCGGCAACCGCTTCGAATATCTGGAAGCGCGGGCGGCGCTGGACGCCGTGGAAGCAGGCGAGCTGGACCCCGACCATTTCCGCCCCGGCGCGCTCGACGTGCTTGCCCAGCACATCATGGGCTGCGCCTGTGCCCAGCCGTTCACCGCGGCGGAAATGCTGGGCGAGGTGCGTGCGGCCCTCCCCTATTCGGCGCTGACCGAAGAGACGTTCGACCGGGTGCTGCACTTCATCGCCGATGGTGGCTATGCCCTGCGCGCCTATGACAAGTTCAAACGGCTGACGCTGGGCAAGGACGGCCGCTGGCGCGTCACCCAGCCCGCTTTTGTTGCGCAGCATCGCCTCAACGCCGGCATCATTGTCGAAGCGCCGATGCTGGAGGTGCGCTTCAAGAATGGCCGGCGGCTGGGCAAGGTGGAGGAAGGCTTCGCCGCCTCGCTGTCCCCCGGCGACACCTTCTTTTTCGCCGGTCTGGCGCTGGAAGTGGAGCGCGTGGAGGCCACCGACCTGATCGTTCGCGCCACCGCCAAACAGGCGCGCATGCCCAGCTATATGGGCGCACGGCTGGCGATCACGGCCAATCTGGCGGACCGGGTCCGGCGATTCCTGTTCGATCGCGGCCAATGGTCGCGCTTTCCGGCCGATGTTCGCGAATGGCTGGAGACGCAGGATCGCCGCTCCGCCCTGCCCGCCCCGGGGCAGTTGCTGGTCGAGACCTTCCCGCACGAGGGGCGCCACCACCTCGTCATCTACAGTTTCGAAGGCTGGAACGCGCACCAGTCGCTGGGCATGCTCGTCACCCGGCGGATGGAGGCGCTGGGGCTGAAGCCGCTGGGCTTTGTCGCCAATGATTATGCGCTGGCGGTGTACGGGCTCGAGAAGATCACCGATCCGCGCCCGCTCTTCTCGCCCGACATTCTCGAGCATGAATTTGTCGATTGGGTCCAGGGCTCGGCACTGCTCAAGCGCGCCTTCCGCGAAGTCGCGATCATCGGCGGCCTGGTCGAGCGCCAGCATCCGGGCAAGAAGAAGACCGGGCGGCAAGTAACCTTCTCGACCGACCTGATCTATGACGTGCTGCGCAAATACGAGCCCGACCATCTGCTGCTGCGCGCCGCCTGGGAGGATGCGCGCGCGCGCATGACCGATGTTGGCCGGCTCGCCCGCCTGCTCGACGAGGCCGGCGAGCGGATGCTGCACATCGATCTGGAGCGGGTCAGCCCTATGGCGGTACCGGTGTTGATCATGATCGGTCGTGAAACCGTAGCGCAGGGCAGTACCGAGGACGCGCTGCTCGAAGAAGCCGAAGCGATTGCAGCCGAAGCGATGCGCATCGATTAAGGCTTTTATTTTGCGGGATTGCTGCGCAGCACGAACAGGCATATTCTCGCGCCATGTTCAGTGTGCTGAGTCCGCTGATCTTCTGGAGCCTGCAGGCCAGCCTGCTTGTGGGGCCGCCCCCGATACTGCCGCAGGATCCCGATTCGACCATTCCCGCCAGCCAGCCGGGCGACATTCAGTTGGCGCTGGGCGATGCCGCCGCGCGGCTGACAGTGCCGGTCGCACTGGGCAACAAGGGGCCCTATCCTTTCATCATCGATACCGGCGCCGAACGCACCGTCATTTCGCATGAACTGGCGCGGACGCTCGCGCTGCTGCCGGGCGCACCCGTAACCGTCACCTCGATGACCGGCCGCAATCTGGTCGATACCGTGGTCGTGCCCGAGCTTGCCATCCAGTCGATCGGCGAACCGCACCGCATCATTGCCCCCGCCTTTGCCGCTGCCAATCTCGGCGCAGCGGGCTTGCTGGGTATCGACACGCTCAGCCGGCACCAGGTGACGATCGACTTCGACACCGGCACGATGCAGGTACGCCCCAGCACGCCGCGCAAGCGCCACGAACGCCACGCGCCCGACGAAATCATCGTCACGGCGAAGAGCCTGTTCGGCCAGCTGATCGTCACCGATGCCTTTTACGCCGGCAACCGAATCCGCGTCGTGCTCGACACCGGCTCGCAGGTGACCATGGGCAATTCGGCATTCCGGCGGCTGGTGCACGACCGCAGCCGGCCTGAGCCGATCCGCCTCACCGGCGTTACCGGCGACACGCTACAGGCCGAATATAGCCAGGTTCCCGATGTCCGCATCGGCGAGATCGCGTTCGGCACGCTGCCGGTTGCCTTTGCCGATGTCGAGCCGTTCCGCCGCTTCGGCCTGACCAAAAAGCCGGCGGTGCTGCTGGGCATGGACGCGATGCGCAGCTTCCGGCGGATTGAGATCGACTTTCCCAACCGGCAGGTGCGCTTCCTGATGCCCCCAGAGGCGCGGCGCCCGCACCGCCCCGCCAATTGGGATTCGCCGCTCAGCTTCCAGACGCGCAACGACTTCCCTTGAGCCGCGCGGCGATTGACATTGGCCTGACCAACTGGTTGTGCGGGCGCCATGACGATCCTTTCCCGCGCCACGCTCGGTTCGCTTCCCGCCAGCATTGTCCGCCCCGGGCATGACCCCGCCGCGCTGCGCACCGGCATCGTCCATTTCGGGCCGGGCGCGTTCCACCGCGCGCATCAGGCTGCCTTTGTCGACCGCGTGCTCGATCACGATCCGCGCTGGGGCATTGCTGCCGTGTCGCTGCGCAGCGGCAGCACCACCGATGCGCTGAAGGCGCAGGACGGGCTGTACACGCTGGCGGTGATCGATCGCGCGCCATCGATGCGCGTTATCGCCGCCCATTCGGACGCGATCGGCCCCGGCGAAGGCCGTCGCCTGCGCGCGCTGCTGGCCAGCCCGGATGTGCGGATCGCCACCAGCACTGTCACGGAAAAGGGCTATTGCCTGGCCGGCGACGGCACGCTGGACATGGCGCATCCCGACATCGCCCACGATCGCGCCCGCCCCGATGAGCCCGCCAGCGTGATCGGCTGGATCGTCGCCGGCCTCGCCGATCGCCGCGCCGCCGGCGTGCCGCCCTTCGCCATGCTGTGCTGCGACAATATGACCGGCAATGGCAGCAAGCTCCGCACTGCCTGCGTCGCGCTGGCCCGCGAATGGGATGCCGGGCTGGCCGACTGGATCGCCGCCGAAGTCGCTTTCCCGGATTCGATGGTCGATTCGATCACGCCCGCCAGCGATGCGGCTTTTCTGGCGAAAGTCGCCGGCGAACTCGGCCTGGAAGACAAGGCCGCGGTGCAGCGCGAATCCTTCACCCAATGGGTGCTGCAGCGCTTCGACCTCGCCGACGGCCCCGATCTCGCCGCCGCCGGGGTCACGCTGACCGGCGATGTCCGCGGCTATGAACAGGCCAAGCTGCGCATCCTGAACGGCAGCCATTCCAGCCTGGCCTATATCGGCCTGCTGCTCGGCCATGAGACGGTGTTCGAGGCGATGTCGGACGCCGCGCTGGGCGGCTTCGTCACGCGGCTGGCGCATCAGGAAATCGCCGCGTCGCTAGGCCCCGTCGAAGGGCTCGATGTCGCCGGCTATGCCGATGCCGTGCTCGACCGGTTCCGCAATCCCGCGATCCGGCACCTCTTGTCGCAGATTGCCTGGGACGGCTCGCAAAAGCTGCCCTATCGCCTGCTCGACACCACGGCAGCGGCGCTCGATGCGGGGCGCCCGGTCGATCGGCTGGCCGTGCCGGTGGCGGCGTGGATCGCGTTCCTCGGCGCAAAGGCGCGCGCGGGCGAGACGATCACCGATCCGCTGGCCGATATTCTGGCAGCGGCCGCGACGGCGGCGGCGCCGGTGGAGGCCGTGCTGGCGCTGAGCCAGATCTTCCCGACTCGTGTCGCGCAAGATCCCCGCTATCGCAGCGCCCTGGCGCAAGCCTTTGCCGCGATCGGCGACGGCGGGCTCGGCAACCTGCTGGCGCGCTGAGTCCGCGCGCCGGTTCGGCGATTGCCGGGCGCCCGCGCATCGATTAGCCCAAGGCCCTCTCCTCCGGCCAAACGAGGTGTCGCATGTCGCTTACCGAGCTGCTCGTCCCGACCTATCGCAACCTGCTGCGGACCTTGTCCGGCCTGCTCGACAAGGCAGTTGCCCAGCACGGCGAAGATGCCGAAGCGCTGCTTGCCGCGCGGCTCCGGCCGGACATGTACCCGCTGGCATCGCAGCTTCGCTTCGTCGCGCTGCAGGCGCAGGAAGCGTTCTTCCGCCTGCGGGGCGAGCCGCTACCCGACACGCTGGCGCAGCTCGGGGCCGAAGGTCGTAATGCCGGGGAGGCGCCGGGCACCATCGCCGATGCCCGCGCCCGGATCGACGGAGCGCTGGCGTTTCTGGAGACCGTAGATACCGCCCAGATTGATGCTGCGGCCGACACGGCGCTGGCGATCACGCTGCCCAACGGCATGACCTTTGACATGACCGGCGCGACCTATGCCCGCGACTGGGCGCTGCCCCAGGTCTATTTCCACGCCGTGACCGCCTATGCGATCCTGCGTGCCGAAGGCGTGGAGATCGGCAAGGCCGAGTATGTGCCGCACATGTTCGCCTATCTGCGACAGGACGCCCCCGCCGCAGCCTGACGATCAGGCCCGCGCGAGAATGGCATCCACCCATGCGGGGACCAGCGTTCCCGCCGGGCCCATTCGGCTTTCGTCGAACCAGTGGCTGCCGCCCGACGGCTCCAGGTTCATCTCCAGCGTCTCGGCGCCATAGTGCCGCGCGGTCTGGACGAAGCCGGCGGCGGGATAGACTGCGCCCGACGTGCCGATCGAGACGAACAGATCGGCTTGCGCCAGCGCCGCCTCGATCCGCTCCATCTGATATGGCATCTCGCCGAAGAAGACGATGTCGGGGCGCAGCGCCGGCGTGCCGCAATTCGGGCACTCGGTTTCGGGCGGGAGGGAATCGGCCCATGGCTCGCGCACCCCGCATGCGGCGCACAGCGCCGACAACAGCGCGCCATGCATGTGGAGCAGCCGGGTGGCGCCGGCGCGCTCGTGCAGGTCGTCGACATTCTGCGTGACGATCAGCAACTCGCCGGGCCACGCCGCGTCGAGCCGCGCCAGCGCATGATGCGCCGCATTGGGCACGACGGTGGCAAGCGCGGCGCGGCGCGGCGCAGATCGTAGAAGCGATGCACCAGCGCCGGATCGCGCGCCAGCGCCTCGGGCGTGCAAACATCCTCCACCCGATGGCATTTGTGAAGAATGCCATTTTTATAGCCATCCCAATACGTTGCACCGCCTTGGGTGCGGAATGTCGGCAGCCCGGACTCGGCGGAAATGCCCGCGCCAGTCAGAATCACAATGTTCTGTTTTCCGCTCATGTAGTCCTGCCGTGAGGGGGCGTTTTTGCCGAACCGTCGTGGTTCCGCCAGCCCTCGGCAATCTCTTGCGCAACCTTCTTTGCAGATGGAGGCCAGCCATCTGCCTCTAGCTCTCCGACACACCCCCAGCAATCACCGCCACAGTCGGTAGATAACGGATCGGTCTCACGATTGAGCGGCCGTCCACAGGTTTGGCAAAAGGCGGACACGTACGCTCTCCTATAATCGTTTACCGGACGCCCATCTCTTCTCCACCCGATGCCCCTCCCACGGACCGCCCGGCCCGTGAAAGGTGGCGACGCCGCTTTCGGCCGATATGCCGGCGCCGGTGAGGATGAGGATGAAGATGCTGCGGATGCTGCTGGCCATGGCGCCACCCTAAGCCGCTATGGCAGCCGCCGTGAATAGGCCCCGGCGGCAGGAAAAAGAAAAAGCCGCCGGCCGCCAACAACTGCCTGCTTCGCAAGCGCGCCCCTTTGTGCCACAGCGCAGCCCATGACGAGCATCGGCATCTACGGCAGCCTGGGACGGATGGGTCAGGCAATCGCGGCAGTGGCACCCGAACTGGGCGCCCGGCTGGCAGGCGGCGCCGATATCGCCGACGATCCCGCCGAACTTGCCGGCAAGGCCGATGTGCTCGTCGATTTCTCAACCCCCGCGGCACTCGAATCGCACCTCGCTGCGGCCGTCTCCGCGCGGAAGCCGGTCGTCATCGGCACCACCGGGCTGGCAGCGTCGCACCATGCCCGCATCGATGCCGCCGCGGCCGAAATCCCGGTGCTGCAGACCGGCAATACCTCGCTCGGCGTGACGCTGCTCGCGCAGCTGGTACGCGAGGCGGCGAAGCGCCTCTCCGACTGGGACATCGAAATCATCGAAGCGCATCACAAGCACAAGGTCGATGCGCCCTCCGGCACCGCACTGCTGCTTGGCGAGGCGGCGGCCGACGGGCTGGGAACGACGCTGGCGGATGCAGCGGTGGTCGGCCGGGCGGGACTCACCGGCGCGCGCAGCGATGGCACGATCGGCTTTGCCAGCGTGCGCGGGGGCGCGATTTACGGCGACCACACCGTGTTGTTCGCGGGCAATGGCGAGCGGATCGAGCTGACGCACCGCGCCGACGACCGCGCGATCTTCGCGCGCGGGGCGGTGCGCGCCGCGCTGTGGCTCGCCGGTCGCGCGCCGGGACGCTACACCATGGCGCAGGTGCTGGGCGTGTGAAGAAGGCGGATATCGTCGAATTCTTCTCGCGGCTGGCCGCGGACAATCCGCATCCCGAGACCGAACTGGAATCGGTCAACACCTATACGCTGCTGGTCGCGGTGGTGCTGTCCGCCCAGGCGACCGATGCCGGGGTGAACCGCGCGACACGGCGGCTGTTCGCCGAAGTCGACACGCCCGAAAAAATGGTAGCGCTGGGCGAGGCGGGGCTGAAGGAACACATCAAGACGATCGGCCTGTTCAACACCAAGGCCAAGAACGTCATCGCCCTGTCCGAAGCGCTGATCCGCGACCATGGCGGCGAAGTACCCGCCGACCGCGACGCGCTGGAACAGCTGCCGGGCGTCGGGCGCAAGACCGCCAATGTGGTGATGAACGTGGCGTTCGGCGCGGAGACCTTCGCGGTCGACACGCACATCTTCCGCGTCGGCAACCGCACCGGCCTGGCGCCGGGCAAGACGCCGCTCGCCGTCGAGCTCAAGCTGGAAAAGGCGGTGCCGCAGCCGTTCCGCCTGCATGCGCACCATTGGCTGATCCTGCACGGCCGCTATACTTGCAAGGCGCGGACGCCCGAATGCTGGCGATGCAGCGTCGCCGATCTTTGTGCGTTCAAGCCCAAGACCAAGGCCCCGGCCGCCCGCAAGAAGGACGCGCCCGGCGCCTGAACCGCGAAGGATCGATCGATGCGCCTGTTCCTCGCCGCCGCCCTGCCGCTGCTCGCCGCGCCAGCCCTGACGCCGCAGCAACGCGACTCCGCCCCCGCCGCCACACCCGCAGGCAAGCCGGTCGACTGTCTCTCGCTCACCCGGATTCGCGAAAGCCGCGTGCGCGACGACCGGACGATCGACTTCATCGCCACGGATGGCAAAGTCTATCGCAATACCCTGCCCTATGCCTGCCCCAGCCTCGGCTTCGAGGGCCGCTACGCGCATGATGGCACGCTGGGGCAGATCTGTTCGGTGGACACCATCACGGTGCTCACCGGCCCCGGCATCAGCCGCGGCGCAACCTGCGGCCTGGGCAAATTCCAGCCGGTGACGCTGGCAAAACGCTGAAACGGGCTGGCGCGCCGGCAAATGCTTTGCTAGGCGGCTGCGTTCCAGGCACCCGTAGCTCAGCTGGATAGAGCGCTGCCCTCCGAAGGCAGAGGCCACAGGTTCGAATCCTGTCGGGTGCGCCACCCTCCATTGCCATAAACCCTTGCCGCACCCCGGTCGCGCGTGCTGGACGGGCATTTTGTAATCGGTTACTTGGGCCCGTGAGGTGCCCGTCCTCCCGGTATCAGAGGCACCCGCATACCGGAGAGACCCGCCCATGCGCCGCGCCCTGCACGCTACCGCCCGCCCGATCCCTGCCGCCTGCCCCGCGCTCCGCAAGACGCTCGCTGCCGGCCTGCTGGCCTCCGCAGCGCTGCTGCCGGCAATTGCCCTGGCCCAGACCGCGCCGCCCGAGCTCGTCACCGCACGCGGCGGCGACGATATCCGCATCACGGCGATTGCACCCGGCGTGCTGCGCGTGCGGATCGCGCCGCATGGCCAGGCGCCCGAGGATGCGAGCTGGGCAGTGCCCGCCGCGCAGCGCCATGCGCAGACTTCCGCAACCGTCACCGCAGACGGCATCGCCACGCCGCTGCTCCGCGCCGTGTTCGACCGCGCAAGCCAGCGGCTGCGGTTCGAGGACGCCACCGGCCACACGCTGTTCGCCGAGGCCGAGCGGCCGCTGACGCGCGACGGCGCCAGCTTCACCCTGCGCACCACGCTGGCGCTGGACGAACATATCTTCGGCCTGGGCGATAAGACCGGCCCGCTCGACCGGCGCGGGCAGAGCTTCACCACCTGGAACACCGACAGCTTCGGCTTCGGCAACGGCACCGATCCGATCTACAAGTCGATCCCGTTCTTCATCAGCACGGGTCACGAGAACCGCGCCTATGGCGTGCTGCTCGATTCGACGTGGCGCGGCTGGTTCGATTTCGGCCACCGCGATGCCGACACGCTGGAGATGGGCGCAGCGGGCGGCGCGGTCGACTATTATGTACTCGCCGGCCCCAGCGTTGCCGAGGTGACGCGCCGCTATGCGTGGCTGACCGGCACCACGCCGCTGCCGCCGCGCTGGGCGCTCGGGTACCAGCAGTCGCGCTGGTCCTATATGAGCGAGGCGGAAGTGCGCACGCTCGCCGACCGGCTGCGTGCCGAGCGGGTGCCGACCGACGTGATCTGGCTCGACATCGATTTCCAGGACCGCCTGCGCCCCTTCACCATCGATACCAAGACCTTCCCGCATTTCGGGCAGATGGTGAAGGATCTCGATGCGCAGGGGATCAAGACTGTCACCATCACCGATCTGCACATCGCCGCCGCGCCGAACCAGGGCTATGCCGCCTATGACAGCGGGATCGCCGGCGACCAGTTCCTGCACCGCGCCGATGGCAGCCTCTATGTCGCGCCGGTCTGGCCGGGCCCGGCGGTGTTCCCCGAATTCACTCGTGCCAGCACCCGCGCCTGGTGGGGCGGCATGTTCAAGCCGCTGGTCGATATGGGCGTGGCCGGCATCTGGAACGACATGAACGAGCCGGCGATCTTCGAAACGCCGATCAAGACCATGCCGTCCGAGGTGCGCCACCGCATCGCCAGCGACGATTTCGCGCCCCGCACCGCCACCCATGCCGAAATCCACAATGTCTATGGCATGCTCAACACCCGTGCGACCTATGAGGGGCTGCGCACGCTGCGTCCCGACGAGCGGGCCTTTGTGATGACGCGCGCCTCCTATGCCGGCGGCCAGCGTTATGCCGCAACCTGGACCGGCGACAATTCGGCGACCTGGGACCATCTGCGTCTGGCGGTGGCGCAGACGCTCAATCTGGGGCTGTCGGGCTTTGCCTGGACGGGCACGGATATCGGCGGCTTCATCGGCGGGCCGACGCCCGAGCTGATGACCCGCTGGTTCGAATATGGCGCGTTCCTGCCGATCATGCGCGACCATTCGCAAAAGGCGGCACCGCGCGCCGAGCCCTGGGTGGACGGCCCCGAGCAGCTCGCGATCCGCCGGCATTATGTCGAGGAACGTTATCGGCTGCTGCCCTTCCTCTATGGGCTGGCGGAAACCAATGCGCGCACCGGCGACCCGATGGCCCGGCCGCTTTTCTATGACTTCCCCGTCATGATCAGCGAAAGCTGCGTGACGACGATGAGCTTCACGCTGGGCGGCAAGTTGCTGGTCGCGGGCGCCCCGCGCCCTGAACAGCACAACAGCTATGCCGCCTGCCTGCCCGCCGGCATCTGGTACGATTACTGGACCGGCGCAAAGGTGACACCGGAGCCTTCCCGCGACGGCCCGTTCGGCCTGCTGACGATTACGCCACAGCTCGATACGCTGCCGGTTTTCGTGCGCGGCGGCACCATCCTGCCGCGCCAGCCGCTGGTGCAGTCAACCAGCCGCAAGCCCGAGGGGCCGCTGGAGCTGCACATCTATCCCGGCCCGGATTGCGCCGGCACGCTCTACGATGACGACGGCCATTCGATGGGCTTCACGCGCGGCCAGTTCGCCCGCCAGACGGTGCGCTGCGAAATGGACGCAAAGGGCGTGACGCGGATCGTGTTCGATCGCCGGGAGGGGCGCTATGCGCCGTGGTGGCAGCGGATCACCGTCACCATCCATGGTGCGGGCGCCGCGCAGGCCCGGCTCGGCGGCAAACCGCTGGAGACGGAGTCCGACGCTGCAGGGCTCCGCTTCGATCTGCCGGACATGGCCGCCGGCGGCGTGGTGGAGCTGCGCGGGGCGTAAGGCGCTACTCGGTCAGCAGCCAGGCCAGCGCCGCGTCGCGATCCTCGAACACCGCCATCGATGGCACGACGCCCGCCAGCCGCCGCAACTGGCGGCGCGCGAGCGCGGTGGACACGACAAAGGCCAGCTTGCGCGCACGGATCGGTACCACCGCCGGGTTGCTGAAGATCTGCACGATCATCTCCGCAGTCGCCTGCGGCACCACCGGCACGCCGCGCGAATCATAGAGCGTGAGGTGCTTGCCCGCCATGTCGCCCAGCGATCGCACCGCCGCGCGAATTTCTTCGCCGATCCACACCATCGACTCGGGCGTGATCACGCCCGACATCGTCACCTCTACCAGGGCATGCGCCCGGTCGACGCGAATCTTGTGGGTAATCCTATCGTTCATGCGCCTATTCTAGACGATGGTGTTCCCTATGCCCGCACCACGCCCAGTTCGCGGAATGGCTTGGGCTCCACCGGCGGCCGCGCCGGCTCGTTCAGTTCGCACTGCCAGATGCCGACATCGATCCACTGGCCATGCTTGTATCCGGCCTCGCGGAACACGCCGGTGCGACGGAACCCCACCGCCTCGTGCAGCGCAATCGAGCCATCATTGGGCAGCGTGATCATTCCGAAGGCATGGACGAAGCCCTGCGCGCGCAGCGTGTCGATCAGCGCTTCGTAGAGCAGCCGCCCTGCCCCGCGCCGCTGCACCGTATCGGCCATGTAGATCGAGCTTTCGACGACATAGCGATAGGCCGGGCGGTCGCGGAACCGGTTGGCATAGGCATAGCCGATCACGCCTCCGTCGGCGCCGTCGCCATTGGTGGCGACCAGCCAGGGGTAGAGCCCGCCCGATGCCGCCATCCGGTCGCGCATCGCCGCCGCATCGGGCGGCTCGCTTTCGAACGAGGCGGTGCCGGTCAGCACATTGGGCGCATAGATGGCGGCGATCGCCGCCGCGTCGTCGGGTGTCGCCGCGCGAATATCGATCACTTGGCAGCCCCCAGCGCGAACTGGAGCAGCGCCATGTCGCCCGGCTGGGCGCTCGGCACGCCCAGCGCCATGCATTCGAGGCAACGTGCCTGCACCGATCCGCTCTGGGAGAGCCGCTTGGCATCGCCCAGCGCCTGGGCGATCAGCGCGCGCCGCTCGCCGGCGATGCGGGCATAGGCATCGCCGCCCGCCGGTGCATCGGCCCAGTCGCCATCGTCGTCATCGCCATCGTCGAACGACCCCATCGCCGCCGCGATCGCCGCGGCGAGCGCATTGGGCTTCTTGGCAAGATAGACCGGCCGCACCTTGGCGGGGTCGAGCCCGGCGCGCTTCGCCGCTTCGGCAATCGCGTCGTTGAGGCCGCCGAACCGGTCGACGAGCCCGATCTGGCGGGCGATGCCGCCGATCCACACCCGGCCCTGGCCGATTTCGTCGACACGCTGCGGCGTCAGCTTGCGCGACTGCGCCACCAGCCCGACGAAGCGGCCATAGCCCGCCTCGATGCTCGACTGCAGGATGGCGTCGACCGTTGCATTGGTGCCGCCCACAACGCTGGGCTGGCCGCTGAGCGGCGTGGTCTGCACGCCGTCGCTGGTCACGCCGATCTTGGCGAGCGTGTTTTCGAAGGTGGGTATGATGCCGAAAATGCCGATCGACCCGGTAATCGTGTTCGGTTCGGCAAAGATCATGTCGCCCGCCGTCGACACCCAATAGCCGCCGCTGGCCGCCAGCCCGCCCATCGAGACGATGACGGGCAGCTTCTGCGCCTTGGCCTGCAGGATCGCCTGGCGCATCTGTTCGGACGCAAGCGCCGAACCGCCCGGCGAATCGACCCGGACCACCAGCGCCTTCAGCTTGCCGTCCTTCAGCCCGTCGAGCACCAGCTTGGTGATGGTATCGCCGCCGGCCGTGCCCGCGCTTCCCTTGCCGTCGACGATTTCGCCGGCGATGGTAATCACGCCGATCGCGTCGCCGCTGGTCGGCAGCGGATGCGCCTGCAGCCAGTCGGGCAGCTTGATGCGGTTGAAATTGCCGGCCCGCGCCCCCGCAGGCGCGCCCACCAGCTCGGCGACGTGGCGGCCGAAGGCGATGCGGTCGCCCAGCTGATCGACCAGCCCATAGGCGCGATTGGCAGCCGCCATATCGCCATGCGCCGCGGCGATCGCCGCATCCGGATGGGCGATAAATTCGGCGACGCGCGCCTTGGGCCGCGCCTTCTGGATACCATCGCGCCACTGATCGAGCAGGGCGCTGTAGAGCGCCGTGCTCGCTTCGCGCGCCTCGGGCGACATGTCGGCGCGGATATAGGGTTCGACCGCCGACTTGTACTTGCCGACCTTATAGACATGGACGTTGATGCCCAGCTTCTCGGTCAGCCCCTTATAGTAGAGCTGGCGCCCGCCCGGCCCCATGAAGATCGACCCGCCCATCGGGTGGACCCAGATCTCGCTGGCATTGGCGGCGATGCGATAGGCCCCGTCCGTATAGGCCGTAGCATAGGCCAGCACCGGCTTGCCGGCGGCGCGCACCCGGCCGACTGCGTCGGCGACTTCGCTGACCGTGGCGGGATAGCCGCCCATGAAGCTGTCGAGATCGAGCACCACCGCCTTCACGCGCGAATCGCCGCGGGCGGCGTCGAGCGCGCGGATCACGTCGCGCGCGCCGATCTGGCTGGCGCGGCGACTGCCGCTGACACCGGCGAAAGGATCGGCATCGCTCGGCTGCTCGACCAGTGCGCCGTCGAACGAGACGACCAGCGCGCCGTCGCGAATCGTGGCCGGCGTCGGCCGGTGCGACAGCGCCGCGAACAGCGCGGAGAAGAACAGGAGCAACAGGACCAGGACCAGCAGATCCTTGATTCCGACAAGAATTTTCCAGGCAGTACGGACCAGCTTCACCGGCGGCTCCTCAACAGGTCTGAGCGTCTGTGCTACCGGATGCGGGAGGGCGAGTAAACGACCCGTATTATCGCGCCAATACGGTTGAAAAATTTGCGCGGGCAGCCCGTTGACGAAGCGAAGACGGCTTCACATATGACTGCCTGTTAGCACTCCGGGGGACCGAGTGCTAAACAGCGAAATCCACCTGAAAGAGGATCAGGCAATGAACTTCCGTCCGTTGCACGACCGCGTGCTCGTTCGCCGCGTCGAAGCCGAGGAAAAGACCGCCGGCGGGATCATCATCCCCGATACCGCCAAGGAAAAGCCGCAGGAAGGCGAAGTCGTCGCCGTCGGCACCGGCACCAAGGCCGAAGATGGCAAGGTGACTCCGCTCGACGTGAAGTCGGGCGACCGCATCCTGTTCGGCAAGTGGTCCGGCACCGAAGTGAAGGTGAACGGCGAAGACCTGCTGATCATGAAGGAAAGCGACATCCTCGGCATCGTCGGCTGAGCACGTCGTTTACCCTAAACTTCCTAAACTTCCGCAGATTGAAAGGGCAGTCCCATGGCAGCCAAGGACGTAAAGTTTTCGCGCGACGCTCGTGAGCGCATCCTGCGCGGCGTCGACATTCTCGCCGACGCAGTGAAGGTCACGCTGGGTCCGAAGGGCCGCAACGTCGTGATCGAAAAGAGCTTCGGCGCGCCCCGCATCACCAAGGACGGTGTGTCGGTCGCGAAGGAAATCGAACTCAAGGACAAGTTCGAGAACATGGGCGCACAGATGGTGCGCGAAGTGGCCTCGAAGACCAACGACGCCGCCGGTGACGGCACCACCACCGCGACCGTGCTCGCCCAGGCGATCGTTCGCGAGGGCATGAAGTCGGTGGCCGCCGGCATGAACCCGATGGACCTGAAGCGCGGTATCGACCTCGCCGTCACCAAGGTCGTCGAGGACGTCAAGGCCCGCTCGAAGCCGGTTTCGGGTTCACAGGAAGTCGCCCAGGTCGGCATCATCTCGGCGAACGGCGACCGTGAAGTCGGCGAGAAGATCGCCGAGGCGATGGAAAAGGTCGGCAAGGAAGGCGTGATCACCGTCGAAGAAGCGAAGGGTCTCGAATTCGAGCTCGACGTCGTCGAAGGCATGCAGTTCGACCGCGGCTATCTGTCGCCCTATTTCATCACCAACCCGGAAAAGATGGCGGTCGAGCTTGCTGACCCGTACATCCTGATCCACGAGAAGAAGCTGTCGAACCTGCAGTCGATGCTGCCGATCCTCGAAGCGGTCGTGCAGTCGGGTCGTCCGCTCCTCATCATCGCCGAGGACATCGAAGGCGAAGCGCTGGCGACCCTGGTCGTCAACAAGCTGCGCGGCGGCCTGAAGGTCGCAGCGGTCAAGGCGCCGGGCTTCGGCGATCGCCGCAAGGCGATGCTGGAAGACATCGCCGTCCTCACCAAGGGCGAAGTCGTCTCGGAAGACCTCGGCATCAAGCTCGAGAGCGTCACGCTCGGCATGCTCGGCACCGCCAAGCGCGTCACCATCGACAAGGACAACACCACCATCGTCGATGGCGCCGGTGACGCCGAGTCGATCAAGGCTCGCACCGAGCAGATCCGCCAGCAGATCGAAGTCACCACCAGCGACTATGACCGTGAGAAGCTCCAGGAGCGTCTCGCCAAGCTCGCCGGCGGCGTGGCCGTGATCAAGGTCGGCGGCGCGACCGAAGTCGAGGTGAAGGAGCGCAAGGACCGCGTTGACGACGCGCTGCACGCGACCCGCGCAGCCGTTGAAGAAGGCATCGTTCCGGGCGGCGGCACCGCGCTGCTCTATGCCACCAAGGCCCTGGAAGGCCTGACCGGCGCGAACGAAGACCAGACCCGCGGTATCGACATCGTCCGCAAGTCGCTGACCGCGCTGGTTCGCCAGATCGCCAGCAACGCGGGCCAGGACGGCGCGGTCGTCTCGGGCAAGCTGCTCGACCAGACCGACACCTCGTTCGGCTTCAACGCCGCGACCGACACCTACGAGAACCTCGTGGCTGCCGGCGTGATCGACCCGACCAAGGTGGTGCGCACCGCATTGCAGAACGCGGCTTCGGTCGCCGGCCTGCTGATCACCACCGAAGCCACCATTGCCGAGCTGCCGGAAGACAAGCCCGCAGCCCCGGCGATGCCGGGCGGCATGGGCGGCATGGACTTCTAAGTCCGCGCTCGACGCAAAAAGAGGGGCCGGCGGAACGATCCGCCGGCCCTTTTCATGAGCGAGCCCGAAAGAGGCCTTGCTACCGACCATCCGTCGCGCCCATGGACATCAGGATAGCGGCCGTTCACCCCGTGGCAGTCGGCAGTCGCAAAGTGCGCAGCCGAATGCTTGTCCCCCTTTGCTTTTCGCGCGCCGGGGCTATCACTCGCCCATGGCATCCGACATGACCTATGGGCGCTATCTCGCCCTCGACGATCTGCTCGCCGCGCAGCATCCGCTGTCGGACCGGCACGACGAGCTGCTGTTCATCATCATCCATCAGACCAAGGAACTGTGGCTGAAGCAGATGATCGCCGAGCTGCGGCTGGCCAAGGCGCTGGTGCGCGAAGGCAGGCTGATCGAGGCGTATAAGGGCCTGGCGCGGGTAAGCCGCATCCAGGCGGTCATGACGCTGAGCTGGGACGTGCTCGCGACGATGACGCCCTCCGACTATACCCGATTCCGCGACGTGCTTGGCAGCAGTTCGGGCTTCCAGTCGGACCAGTTCCGCGCGGTCGAGACGATGCTGGGCCTGCGCGGCGGTGGCGTGCCCGGCCCGCTTACCGATGAAGCGTCAACCAGCCCCAGCCTGTGGGACGATGCGAATGCCGCACTCGCCGCTGCCGGCTTCGCACTGCCCGCAGAGGTTCTGTCGCGCGACTGGACGCAGCCATACGTGCCGCATGATGCAGTGCGCGCGGCCTGGGCAGAAGTCTATCGTGACACCAGCCGCTATTGGGATTTGTACCAGCTCGCCGAAAAGCTGGTCGATATCGACGATGCGCTCGCCACCTGGCGGCACAAGCATGTCCTTACCGTCAGTCGCGTGATCGGTGGCAAGCCGGGCACGGGCGGCACCGCGGGCGTGACCTATCTCGAATCGACGCTGGTCAAACGCGCCTTTCCCGAACTCTGGTCGCTGCGGACCGATCTGTGAGCTACAAGCACCTGTTCCAGCGCGCGCTGGCGGCGGCGCCCGAGCGGCTCCACTTCGCCGCGCACAGCCATCATCTCTGGCCAGATGCTTCGTGGCTGGGGCAGCAGGCGGCTTGGGAAGACGCGGTACGGTTCGCCGACCGTAAATGGGATCGGGTGATGGGCGAAATCTGGCCCGCCGCCCAGGCGCAGGTGGCGCAGGAACTTGGCCTGCCGGACCGGGCGACCCTCGTCTTTGCGTCGAACACCCATGACCTGATCGTCCGGCTGGTCTCGGCGCTACCCGTTTCCGGCCGAGCGGTTCGCATACTGGCCAGCGACGGCGAGTTCCACAGCTTCCGCCGCCAGTCGCAGCGCTGGGAGGAAGCCGGCACGGCAATCGTGACGCGCGTGCCGATGACCGCGCTGGTCGCAGCCGCGCAGACGGGCGAATATGACCTGATCGTTGCCAGCCATGTCCAGTTCGGCACCGGCCGTATTTTCGATGGCATCGAGGCCTTGGCTGCCCTCGCGCGACCGGACGGGCCCTGGGTGCTGATCGACGGCTATCACGGCTTCATGGCCGTGGAGACCGACCTGTCGAACGTCGCGGACCGCATCTTCTACACCGCCGGCGGGTATAAATATGCGATGGCGGGCGAAAGCTGTGCGTTCCTGCACGCGCCGCCTGGCTATGGCCCCCGACCGGGCATCACCGGCTGGTACGCCGAATTCGACGACCTTTCGCTGCCGCCGGGGAGCATCGGCTATGCCCCCGACGCCCGGCGCTTTCTGGGCGCGACCTTCGATCCTTCAGGGCTCTACCGCTTCGTCGCGGTACGCGACATGCTGGCGCGCGAAGGGCTGACTACCGCCGCGATCAGCGCGCATGTCGCGCCGCTCAAGGCCGAGGTGCTGGCAGCACTGCCCGAGGGGGCGGAACTGCTCAACCCCGTCGGCGCGGACGGCCGGCAGGCGCGCTTTCTTGCGCTGCGCACGGCGAAGGCGGCGGCGTGGCAGGCGGCGTTGCTGGAAGACGACATCGTTACCGACGTGCGCGGTGACGTGCTGCGGATCGGCTTCGGGCTGTATCATGACACGCGCGATACGGCGCGGCTGATTGCGGCGTTGCGGGAGCTCGAGACGGCATAATCTTCACCCTCACCCTTCCGCCGCTTCGCGGCTCCCTCCCTCTCCCAAAGGGAGAGGGAATTGACACCTCTCCCTTTGGGAGAGGGAGGGAGCCGCCGCCGCAGGCGGTGGGAGGGTGAGGGTGACCGAAACCCGCCTTCACCCCACCGCCGCCGCCCCCAGCCGGGGAATCTCGATCGCCGGGCAACGGTCCATCACCACTTTCAGCCCTGCCGCCTCCGCTCGCGCCGCGGCTTCCTCGTTGATCACGCCGAGCTGCATCCACACGGCCTTTGCTCCCGCGGCGATGGCTTCGTCGACGGCCTCCCCTGCCGCCTGGGGACGGCGGAAGATGTCGACCAGATCGATCGGCTCGCCGATCTGGGCGAGTTCGCGGAAGACGAACTCGCCGTGAATGTGCTCGCCGGTGATCTGCGGGTTGACCGGAATGACCCGATAGCCCTGGCGCTGCAAGAACGCCATCACGCCATAGCTGGGCCGGTCGGGCCGGTCGGATGCGCCAATCATCCCGATGGTGCGGGTCTGTTCGAGCAATGCCCGGATGTCCTCGTCGCGCGTCAGCGGCACAGCCTTATTCCTTTCGATCGAGCCACGCATCCACTTGTGCGGCCAGTTCGGCAAACACCTGCGCCTCCGGCCCGTTCCCCGCAGCCGGCGGATTGCCCGCATCCGATGCCATGCGGATCGCGATGTCGAGTGGCACGCGGCCGAGGAACGGCAGACCCAGCCGTCCCGCCGCTGCCTCTGCTCCGCCGCTGCCGAAGGGATCAGAAATGCCGCCGCAATGCGGGCAGCAATAGCCGGCCATGTTCTCGACCAGGCCGATCACCGGCACGCCTGCCTTTGCGAACAGGTCGATCGCGCGGGTCGCATCGATCAGCGCCAGATCCTGCGGGGTGGAGACGATCACCGCACCGGCCGGCTTGTGCTTCTGGATCATCGTCAGTTGCACGTCGCCGGTACCGGGCGGCAGGTCGAGCAACAGCAGCTCGGCATCACCCCAGTCGGCATCGACGAGCTGGCCCAGCGCGCCGCCCGCCATCGGCCCGCGCCAGGCAATCGCCTGCCCCTCGGCGACCAGCCCGCCCATCGACAGCATCCGTACGCCGAACACAGTCTCGACCGGCAGCAACATCTTGTCGCGCGCCTTGGGCTTTATCCCCTCTACACCCAGCAGCTTGGGCTGCGAGGGGCCGTAAATGTCGGCATCGACCAGCCCCACCTTGCGCCCGCGCCGGGCGAGCGCGATCGCCAGATTGGCGGCGACGGTGGACTTGCCCACCCCGCCCTTGCCGCTCGCCACCGCCAGAATGCGGCGGGTCCGGCGCTCGCTGGTGAGCAAGACCCGCACCTCCGCTACCCCGGGCAGCGCAGCGGCGGCGGCGCGGACATCGGCCTCCAGCGCGTCGCGCGCCTCGGGCGAAAGGTCCGTCACGTCGAGCACGATGCTTGCCCGGCCCGCGTCGAGCCGTACGGTGGCGCGGCCGGCAGAAACCGGGGCGAGCGCGGCGGTAAGGTCTTCGGATGTCGTCATGCCCGCCCACATAAGGCGACATTATGTTGCTGCCACTGTAAATCCGCAGATCGAACCCTATAAAGGCCTGCATGGCGATACTAACCGGCGGTGACGGCGCATCCGGCACCTTCCACAATGAGCCCCCGAAGAGCCCCTGGGGCGGTAACGGCGGCGGATCGGACAATGGCTCCGGCAAGGGCAGCGGGCCGCGTAACCCCTGGTCGGTCCCGCCCGAGGGCCGGCGTCCGCGCACCGGCGGGCCCAGCGCGCTCGACGAGCTGCTGCGCCGCATGGGCGGCGGCGGGGGCGGATCGGGCCTGCCCGGCGTTCCCACCGGTCCCCGGCTATGGCTGCTGATCCTGGGCGCGCTGATCGCGCTGTGGGTAATGTTTACATCGATTCACACCATCGGGCCGCGCGAAAAAGGGGTGGTGACCTTTCTGGGCCGCTATTCGGGAACGCTCGATACCGGTGTTCAATTCACCCTGCCGGCGCCGCTGCAGCTGGTCGACGTGGTCGATGTCGGCAACATCCGCACCCAGAATTTCCCGCAGAGCGGCGATAACCTGATGCTGACCGGCGACCAGAATATCGTCGATCTCGCCTATTCGGTACGTTGGGACATTCGCAGCGCGCCCGACTATGCGTTTCAGATCAAGGATCCCGAAGAAACCGTGAAGGCGACGGCGGAAAGCGCGATGCGCGCCATCATCGCCAATACCACGCTCAACGAAGCGATCGGCGAGGGCCGCTCACGGATCGAGGCCGAGGCGCAGGTGCTGATGCAGCGCATACTCGACGAATATAATTCGGGCATCCGCATCCAGGGCGTCGCGATCCAGAAGGCGCAGGCACCGCAGCAGGTCGACGAGGACTTCAAGGCAGTTACCGCCGCGCAGCAGGAAGCACAGTCCAACAAGAACAACGCCAATGCCTATGCCCAACAGGTGATCGCCCAGGCCCAGGGCGAAGCGGCCGAGTTCGACAAGATCTATGAGCAATACAAGGCCGCGCCCGAAGTGACCAAGCGTCGTCTCTATTACGAAACGATGGAACAGGTGCTGTCGCGCACCAACAAGACCATCGTCGAGGCGCCGGGCGTGACGCCCTATCTTCCGCTGCCGACTCTGCGCGGGAACAGCCAGGCGCAAGGCGATGCTGCAGCCAAGGGAGGCAATCAGTGAACGGCGCCTGGTATCGTAACCCGATCACGCTGCTCGTCGCCGTCATCGTCGTGTTGGTGGTGCTGATGGGTGCCGTCGCGATCGTGCCGGAAACCAAGCAGGCAGTGGTGCTGCGGCTGGAAAAGCCGCTCCGCACGGTCAATGCCTATCAACCGGGCGAAGATTTCGGCCGCACCCAGGCCGGGCCGATGTTCCGCATTCCGTTCGTCGACCGGATCGTCTGGGTCGACAAGCGTGTACTGAGCGTCGACCTGCCGAACGAGCCGGTACTGTCGACCGATCAGCTCCGGCTCCAGATCGATGCCTATGCCCGGTACCGCATTACCGATCCGCTGCGCATGGTGGTAACCGTGGGCAGCGAGGATCGGCTGCGTGATCAGTTGCAGCCGTTGCTGCGTTCGTCCCTGCGCAACGAGCTCGGCAAGCGCCCGTCGCAGGTTTTGCTCAGCCCCGAACGCGGCAATGTGATGGAGAATATCCAGAAGTCGCTGCAGCGGCTCGCCAGCCAATATGGCGTCGAAGTCGTCGACGTGCGGATCAAGCAAACCGAATTACCCTCGGGCTCACCGCTCAACAGCGCCCTCGAGCGCATGGCCACGGCCCGTCGTCAGGAAGCCGCGACGATCAAGGCACAGGGCCTGAAGGACGCGCAGATCATCCGCGCCAATGCCCAGGCCCAGGCGGCGCAGATCTATGCCCAGGCATTCAACAAGGATCCTGCCTTTTACGATTTCTATCGTGCGATGCAGTCGTACCGGGTGACCTTCATGGACCCGAATGCCAAGGGCGATACGCAGATCATCCTGTCGCCACAGAATAGTTACTTGCGTGAATTCACGGGGCAACGATGATGCTGTCGACCCGTTCATATTCAATGCCTGTTCAGCAACTGGTCGCAAGAATCCGCGCCTGAAGAGACCCCGTTCCTTCGAGAGGAAATACCGCAGTGCGTTACGCCTACGCTCTTACTACCGCGATCCTGCTCGGCGGCGCTGCCGCCACCCTGTCGCTCAATCAGCCCGCCGGCGCGCAGACCGCGCAGAACGAGCCGGGCGCGATCCAGGCCGCCGCCCCCAAGGCCGGCGCGCCGATGAGCTTTGCCGACATGGTGGCCAAGCTGCAGCCGGCGGTGGTCAATATCTCCACCACCCAGCGCGTGCAGGTGCCGGTGAACAACAACCCGTTCGCCGGCACGCCGTTCGAGATGTTCGGCTTCGGCGGCCAGGGCGGCGGTGGCACCCGCACCCAGAAGGCCGAGTCGCTCGGCTCCGGCTTCATCATTTCGCCGGACGGCTATATCGTCACCAACAACCATGTGATCTCCGCCGATCAGCGCGGGGCCGTGGTCGAATCGATCACCGTGACGCTGACCGACGGCCGCGAGTTCAAGGCGCGGCTGGTCGGCAACGACGCGGCGTCCGACCTGGCGGTGCTGAAGATCGAGGGCACCAACCTGCCCTTCGTCCGCTTCGGTGATTCGAGCCGCGCGCGGGTGGGTGACTGGATCGTCGCGATCGGCAACCCCTTCGGGCTCAGCGGCACGGTTACCGCCGGCATCATTTCGGCCGTCCACCGCGTTACCGGCAGCGGTGCCTATGACCGCTTCATCCAGACCGATGCCTCGATCAACCGCGGCAATTCGGGCGGTCCGATGTTCGACCTGCAGGGCAATGTGATCGGCATCAACTCGCAGATCCTGTCGCCGACCGGCGCGAATGTCGGCATCGGCTTCGCGATTCCGGCCGAACAGGCAAAGCCGGTCATCGACCAGCTAATGAAGGGCCAGAAGATCAAGCGCGGCTATCTGGGCGTGGGCATGCAGGATCTGACCAAGGACCTGGCCGACGGCCTGGGCCTGCCGTCTGATCGCGGCACGCTGGTTTCGCGCGTCGAGCCGGGCCAGCCCGCTGAAAAGGCCGGGATCAAGGCCGGCGACGTTATCGTGCGCGTCGGCGGCAAGGACGTGACGCCGCAGCAGACCCTGTCCTACCTCGTCGCCAATGTTCCGCCGGGCAGCACCGTGCCGGTGGAAGTGATCCGCGACGGCAAGCGCCAGACGCTGAACGTCACCGTCGGCACCCGCCCGCCCGAAGAGCAACTGGCGCAGTTCGATCCCAATGACGACAACGGCGCCGGTGGTGACGATGGCAATGGCGGCGGCAGCACCAGCAGCACTGCCTCGCTGGGTATCGCCGTGCAGCCGCTCAACGCGCAGATTGCCGGCAGCATCGGCGTGCCGGCTGGCACCCGCGGCCTGGTGGTCCTGGGGGTCGACCAGAATAGCGACGCAGCCGCCAAGGGCCTGCGCCGCGGCGACGTGATCGTCTCCGTCAACCGCGTGCCGGTCACGACTGCGGCGGAGGTCAACAAGGCCGTCGCCGCCGCCAAGGCTGAAGGCCGGAAGACAGTCGTGCTGTTCGTTCAGCGCGGACCGAATGGCGGCTTCGTCGCGCTGTCGCTCAGCAACTGATCCTTCCCCGAATCTGTCCGCCAGCGGGACATGCCGGTGGATCGAAATGCCCGTTTCCTTTGCCTCCTCACCGCTCCAGCGCGGGGGAGGGAAAGGAAGCGGGCGTTTTCGTTTCCCGCGCTGCACTGCAGCACCACGGATGATCCCAACATGAAGCGCGTGCGTCCGAACGACACCGCGATTGACAGCGCCGCCGGGATCGCGCACCGGCGCCCGTGTCGCGACTCGTCTTCGCGACAGCAGCAAAAGGCTTTCAACGCAATGCCCAGCGACGGCAGTCGAAGTTTGGCGCCGCTGCGCGTGCGCGACCGGGGCTAATTCACCGCCCTCGTCCGCCCCGCGCACGGCGCCCGGCTCGAGACGAGGTAGTAGATGTCCAAGATCCGATTGCATGCGCGCGTGCTCCGCGCGTCCCCCCGAATCTGGCTAGGTCTGGCGCCCAACCGTGCCGACCTGATCGCGTTCGTGTTGCTCGGCGCCGGCGCTGTGCTGGCGCTGCGCGGCATTCGCGGCACGATCGAACCGATCGACGCGCTGATCCGCCATCCCGTAACGCTCGATCCCGCCAATCTGCCCTGGTATGCGCTGCGCACCACGCTGCGCATGTTCGCGGCGTTGTTCGCTTCGCTCATCTTCACCTTCGTTTTCGCGACGCTGGCCGCGCGCAGCAAGCGTGCGGCGCAGATCATCGTGCCGGCACTCGACATCCTGCAGTCGGTGCCGATCCTCGGCTTCCTGACCTTCACTGTCACCTTCTTCATGGGGCTGTTCCCCGGCGACGTGCTCGGCGCCGAGCTCGCCTCGATCTTCGTCATCTTCACCAGCCAGGCCTGGAACATGGCCTTCAGCTTCTACCAGTCGCTGCGCACGCTGCCGGCGGATCTGGAGGAAGTCTCACAAGGATTCGGCCTGTCTCCGGTCCGGCGTTTCCTGCGGCTGGAGCTGCCCTTCGCGACCCCGGCTTTGGTGTGGAACGCGATGATGTCGATGTCGGGCGGCTGGTTCTTCGTCGTCGCGTCCGAAGCGATCACCGTAGGCCACACCAGCATCGCGCTCCCGGGCCTCGGCTCGTGGCTGGCGCTGGCGATCGAGCGGCAGGATTTCCACGCGATCTGGGAAGCGGTGGCGATGATGGCGGCGGTGATCCTCGCCTATGACCAGCTCGTTTTCCGCCCGGTCGTCGCCTGGGCGGATCGCTTCCGCTTCGAGCAGACCGCAAGCGGCGAGCGCCCGCAAAGCTGGGCCTATGACCTGTTTCGCTCGACGCGGATGCTGCCGGTGCTGTTCGCCCCGTTCCGTGCGCTCGGCCAGCTGCTATTGACGCTCGACCGCGGCGCGCGCCGTGCTCGCCCGGTGCGGCGCGAGGCCAGCGCAGCCGGCGAATGGCTTTGGCGCGGGCTGGTGCTCGTCACGCTGGCGGCCGGCGGCTGGACGCTGGTGGAATATGTCGCCCACACGCTGCGCTGGACGGATGCCGTCATTGCGTTCGGGCTGGCGCTGCTGACGCTGTTGCGCGTCGTCCTGTTGATCGCACTTGCCAGCCTGATCTGGGTGCCGATCGGCGTGTGGATCGGCCTGCGCCCGGCCTGGGCGGAACGGCTCCAGCCGGTGGCGCAATTTCTCTCTGCCTTTCCGGCGAACATCCTGTTCCCCTTCGCGGTGATGGGCATCGTCGCGTGGAAGCTGAACCCGGCCATCTGGCTGTCGCCGCTGATGATCCTGGGCACCCAGTGGTACATTCTGTTCAACGTGATCGCCGGCGCCAGCGCGATCCCCAACGACCTGCGCGAGGCCGCCGGCATGTTCGGCGTGAAGGGCTGGCAATGGTGGCGGCAGGTAGCGTTGCCGGGCATCTTCCCCTTCTACGTCACCGGCGCGCTTACCGCATCCGGCGGTTCGTGGAACGCCAGCATCGTCGCCGAAGTGGTGGTGTGGGGCCGCGAGCGGCTCGAGGCGCCGGGGCTCGGCGCGTTCATCGCCAAGGCTACCGCGATCGGCGACTATCCGCGCGTGGCGCTGGGCGTGGCGACGATGTCCGCCTTCGTCCTCGCCTTCAACCATCTTGTCTGGCGTCCGATGTATCGCTTTGCCGAACGCCGCCTGCGTCTTGCCTGAGGAGCCTCGTTCCATGGCCACCCAGAATATCCGCCGTCCGCTCGTTTCGGTCGAGCAGCTCACCCATCATTATGGCGCCCGCCGCTCTAAGCCGGTGATCGACAATGTATCGCTGACACTGCACGAGGGCGAGATCGTCGGCCTGCTCGGCCGCTCGGGATCGGGCAAGTCGACGCTGCTGCGCTCGATCGCCGGCCTGATCCAGCCCGACCAGGGCGAGGTGCGCTTCACCCCGCGCGAGGATGACAGCCCCGATGTCGCGATGGTGTTCCAGACCTTCGCCCTGTTCCCCTGGCTGACGGTGCAACAGAATGTCGAACTCGGCCTCGAGGCGCGCAAGGTGCCCGCCGCCGAGCGTCGCGCCCGGGCGCTCGCCGCGATCGACCTGATCGGCCTCGACGGATTCGAGAACGCCTATCCCAAGGAAATGTCCGGCGGCATGCGCCAGCGCGTCGGCCTCGCCCGCGCGATCGTCGTCGATCCGGCGCTGCTGCTGCTCGACGAGCCCTTCTCCGCGCTGGACGTGCTCACCGCCGAGACGCTGCGTACCGACCTGCTCGATCTCTGGTCTGAAGGGCGGATGCCGATCAAGTCGATGCTGCTCGTCACCCACAATATCGAGGAAGCGGTGCTGATGTGCGACCGCATCCTGGTCTTCTCGTCGAACCCCGGCCGCGTCGCCGCCGAGATCGAGGTGAAGCTACCGCAGCCGCGCGACCGGCTCGACCCCGAGTTCCGCGCGATGGTCGATGCCATCTATGCCCGCATGACCGAGCGCCCGGCCGGCCAGCCGCACAAGGACGGGCTTTTCCCCGGCACTGGCATCGGCATGGTGCTGCCGCAGGTTTCGACGAACAGCCTGTCGGGCCTGATCGAGGAAGTCGACGCCAGCCCGTTCGACGGCCGCGCCGCGATGGCCGAGCTGGCCGACAGCCTGGGGCTGGAGATCGACCAGCTCTTCCCGATGGCCGAGACGCTGCAATTGCTGCGCTTCGCCGATCTGCGCGGCGCCGATCTGGTGCTGACGGCCGAGGCGCGGCGCTATGCCCAGGCCGATGTCGACCAGCGCAAGACGATGTTCGGCCAGGCGCTGCTGGCGCATGTGCCGCTTGCGCAGCATATCCGCCGCATCCTCGACGAGCGCAACTCGCACCGCGCCTCGGCCAGCCGCTTCCGCGACGAGCTGGAGGATCACATGTCCTCCGACTTCGCCGACGAGACGCTGAAGACAGTGACGCTCTGGGGCCGCTTCGGCGAGCTGTTCGCCTATGACGAGGACGCGGATGTGTTCAGCTTGGAGGATCCGGAATAGGAAAGCCTCGTCCCCCTTTCTGTTTCTGTTCCCCTCCCGCTTGCGGGAGGGGAACGCAGACGCACGCTAAACCCTCTGTCCAAACCGGAACCGGGATGCCACCATGGGGCATCCTTTTGCCCGGCTCGTCCGGGACGATCATTCCGGAGTTCCGCCACCCATGGCCACTGCCCCCGTTCGTGCGCCGCTTGAACTAACGCTGCGAGGCGTGCTGCTCGGCGGTGCGATCACGCTGCTGTTCACCGCCGCCAATGTCTATCTGGGTCTGAAGATCGGCCTGACCTTTGCCACCTCGATCCCGGCCGCCGTCATTTCGATGGCCATCCTGCGCTTCCTGCCCAATTCCACCGTGCTCGAAAACAATATTGTCCAGACGGTGGCGAGTGCCGCCGGTACGCTGGCGGCAATCATCTTCGTGCTGCCTGGGCTGGTGATGATCGGCTGGTGGAACGGCTTCCCCTATGTGGAAACCGCCGCGATCACGATGTTCGGCGGCATCCTTGGCGTGATGTTCTCTGTGCCACTGCGCCGAGCGCTGGTGGTGGACTCGCCCGACCTTCCTTATCCCGAAGGCCGTGCCGCCGCCGAAGTGCTGCAGGTAGGCGCGGGCAGCCGAGAGGGTGCGGAGGAAAGCGCGCGCGGCCTGGCCGTGATCGTCGTCAATGCCCTCGCCTCGGCGGGCTTTGCGCTCATCACCCGGATGAAGCTGGCGGCCGAAGAAGGTGCCATGTTCTTCAAGGCCGGCGCCGGTTCGACGGGCGTGATCGGCGGGCTGCAATTCGCGCTGATCGGCGCCGGCCACCTGATCGGCCTGACCGTCGGCATCGCCATTCTGGTCGGCGTCGCGATCGGCTGGTGGATCGCGCTGCCGATCCTGAGCGCCGGGGTGCCGGGCACCGCCGAACATGTCGCCAACGCGGTGTTCCGCAGCGACGTGCGCTTTCTGGGCGCGGGCACGATCGGCATGGCGGCGATCTGGACGCTGCTCAAGATCATCGGTCCGGTGGTAGGCGGCATCCGCTCGGCACTCGCTGCCTCGCGCGCGGCGCGCAGCGGTGCGGACGTCGCGCTGACCGAACGCGACCTGCCGATCGGCGTGGTCGGCATCGTAACGCTCGCCATGTTGCTGCCGATCGGCTGGCTGCTGTGGAGCGTGCTGGCCGGCGGACCGCTTTCCGCCTCGGCCGGGCTGCTGGTCGCGGGTTCGCTGGTGTTCGTGCTGGTAGTCGGCCTCGTCATTGCATCGGTGTGCGGCTATATGGCCGGCCTGATCGGAGCCTCGAACAGCCCGGTTTCGGGCATCGGCATTCTGTCGGTCGTCGCCGCGTCGCTGATGCTGGTCGGCCTGTTCGGCCGCAACCTCGCGCCCGACACGACGCAGGCGCTGATCGCCTATGCGCTGATCGTCACCGGCATCGTGTTCGGCGTGGCCACCATCTCGAACGACAATCTCCAGGACCTGAAGACCGGCCAACTCGTCGGCGCGACGCCGTGGAAGCAGCAGGTGGCGCTGATCTTCGGCGTTATCTTCGGCAGCCTCGTCATCCCGCCGGTGCTGAGCGTGCTCAACGCCTCGTTCGGCTTTGCCGGGGTTGCAGGTGCGAGCGCCGATGCGCTGCCCGCCCCCCAGGCGGCGCTGATCTCGTCGCTGGCCAAGGGCGTGCTGGGCGGCAACCTGCGCTGGGATCTGATCGGCATCGGCGCGGCGATCGGCGCGGGCGTGATCCTGATCGACGAAGTGCTGGCCCGCACCGGCAAGCTGCGCCTGCCGCCGCTGGCCGTGGGACTGGGCATTTATCTGCCGATGGGCGTCACGTTGACGGTGGTGGTGGGCGCGGTGATCGGCTGGTTCTACGACCGCGCCGCCGAACGCGCCCGCGATCCCGAATTCGTCAAGCGTATGGGCGTGCTGATGGCCACCGGCATGATCGTCGGCGACAGCCTGTTCGGCGTGCTCTACGCCGGCATCGTCTATGAAACGGGCAAGGAATCGCCGCTCGCGATCCTTGGCGAAGGCTTTGCGCCCTATGCGCTTGCAGGTGGCACCGCCGCATTCCTGGCGCTGACCGCTCTGCTCTACGCCTATACCCGGCGGCAGGCGCGGTAGCGCCCGCCCGGCAGGTCAATGGCCGCGGCAGGCCAGCGCATCGAGGATATCGTCGATGCGCGCTGGGTCGCCTGCGGCCACCACCTCGCCCTTGCTGCCGGCGTGGAGCGGATCGCCCTGCCAGTCGCACATGCGGCCGCCGGCGCCTTCGATAACCGGCACCAACGCGGCAAAATCGTGCAGCTTCAGCCCGGCCTCGACGACGATGTCGAGCCAGCCACTGGCGACGCAGCCATAATTATAGCAGTCGCCGCCCAGCACCGTGCTCATCACTGCGGCATCGAGATGCTCGAAGGCGTGGAGCTGGTCGTCATTGAACAGCGCCGGCGAAGTGGTGCCGAGGATCGCCCCCTTCAGGTCGCGGCAGATGCGGGTCTGGGCGGGCTTGCCGTTGAACAGCGTGCGGCGGCCGGTCACCCCCAGCCAGCGTTCGCCGATGATCGGCTGGTCGATGATGCCCAGTACCGGCCAGCCATCCTCGATCAGCGCGATCAGCGTGCCGAACACCGGACGGCCGGCGATGAAGGCGCGGGTGCCGTCGATCGGATCGAGCACCCATTGCCGGCCGCTCGACCCCTCGCGCACGCCGAATTCCTCGCCGACGATGCCGTCCATCGGCCGTTCGGCGATCAGCAGCTTGCGCATCGCTTCCTCGGCAGCGCGGTCGGCCAGCGTCACCGGCGACTGGTCGGCCTTGGCCTCCAGCCCGTGTTCGGTGCGGAAATAGGGGCGGATCGCAGCACCTGCGGCTTCGGCAAGGCGGGCGGCAAGGGCGATGTCGGTTTCGGAAACGGCCATGCCCCGCCCTACCCGGCCGGATTTGACTAGCCAAGGTCACAAACGCCTGCCACTTCCTCGGCCATGCGCGTCTTCGCCGCCTTCTTCGCTTCCGCCCTGCTGCTTGCGGGCGCGCCTGCGCTGGCGCAGGTCCGCGCCGTGCCGGCCCAGCCCGAATCCGAACAGGCGGCGCTGCGCGGGGTCGAGGTATTCCTGATCAACGAAGGCGATGCCCCCGTCACCGATCCTGGCCCCCGCCAGATCGAGATCACGGCGGCTGACGGCACCCGGCTGGTGCTCGAACGCACGCCCGGCCCCTTCCGCACCATCGCGCCGGGGGCGTTCGCCAAAGCACGCTATGTGCCGGTCGGCGTCGCCGGCGCCACAGTGCCGCCTGCCGAGCAGCACCGCCCCGCTATGGTTCCGCCGCAGGAAAGCGTGGCGCAGAGCGCGACCGGCAGTTCCTCTGCCCTGCTCGACCGGTTCGAGCCGCATGAGCCGATCTATGGCGCCTTCGGGCTAAAGGACGCGGGTGCGAAGCTGCAGTTCAGCTTCGCCTTCCGCCCCTTTGCCGAAGACGCGCCGCTCAAGCTGGGCAATTTGCGCTTCGCCTATACCCAGACGATGTTCTGGGCGCTGAATGAGCCATCCGGTCCGTTCCGCTCAACCAATTACAGTCCCGAACTCTATGCCGACATTCCCGTCGACGACACGACGCGGGTGGCGCTTGGTTGGCGGCACGATTCAAACGGGCGGGGCGTGACCGACTCGGTCGATCTCAACCGCCTGTTCGTGCGCGGCGAGAAGCGATTCGATCTGGGCCGGGACTGGCGGGTGGACGTCGCGCCGCAGGCCTGGGTCTATGTCGGCAGCAGCGGCACCTTCCACGACATGAAGGACTATTTCGGCTATACCGGCCTTGCCGCCGCGCTTCAGCAGAAGGACGGACTGAAGATCGCGCTGAGCGGGCGCGGCAATGTGCGCACCGGACGCGGCGCGGGCGAGCTGTTCGTCTCCTACCCGCTCAGCCGGGTCGGCGGCCTCGGCATATTCCTCTTCGGACAGGCATTCACCGGCTATGGCGAGGCGCTAGACCGTTATTCGGCCCGCGACACCCATGCCCGGCTGGGCATTGCCTTCAGCCGCTAGCCTTGTGGTGGCGGCGGGCGTAGAGATCGCACCACAAAAACCCCGGAGGATTGCCATGCGCCTGAAACTCGCCCTTGCCGCGCTGATGCTGCCTTTTGCCATGCCCGCCGATGCCGCGCTGGCGCCCGGCGCCAAGGCACCCGACTTCACCGCGCTGGGCGCGATCGCCGGCCAGCCGGTGACGATCAACCTGAAGGCGGCGCTGAAGAAAGGCCCCGTCGTCCTTTATTTCTTCCCGGCAGCGTTCACGCCCGGCTGCAACATCGAGGCCCGCGCCTTTGCCGAAGCACTGCCCAAGTTCCAGAAGGCCGGTGCCACGGTAATCGGCATGACGGCCGGCAATGTCGATCAGCTCAAGAAATTTTCCAGCGAGCACTGCGCCGGCAAGTTTGCGGTGGCCGCCTCGACACCTGCGATCAGCCAGGGCTATGATGTCGTCGGCCGCAACGCTGACGGCAGCCCCAAGACCATCACCAGCCGCACGAGCTATGTCATCGCGCCCGATGGCCGGATTCTGCTGGCGCACGACAACCCCAGCCCGGCTGACCATATTCGCCTGACACTGGCCGCTGTGCAGAACTTTCACCGCTCGCACGCACACTAATTCTCAGGCGCATGCCCCTTGCGCCGCTTCACTGGAAGGAGGCGGCACAAGGGGCATATTTTCTCGAAAAGTCGCAGCAATACTTTGTCCGAGATGGATTTTCTTTTCTATTTCTTTGTCGCCGCAGTCGACAAAGAAGGGTATGAACGCGCTAGAAACCAGTTTTTAGCATTTCCGCCTTACCCCTTTGCGTCGAAGGATGCGGTAACGAGCCGTAGTTCCACAGGGGTTTAGGCGGATGCGCTTCGCGCGGGCCGTTCGAGCAGACACTGGCCAGGAAGCCAGTCGGGCCTTGTACGAACGGATAGGAGAGTTTCTGTTCGACCAGCGGCTCGTTCCCGATCCGACCAACTATGCCTTTGCCTATCAGCTGCTCTCCGATCCCGATGGCACGCTGGCACGTGCCGTACAGCAACTGACCGAAGGTGGCGTACGCCTTACCAAACGCGACATCCTGTCGCTGCATTGCGATCTCGAGCCCGACCACACCCCGCCTGCCGAAGACCCGGGTGCCGCCAAGGCACGTACCGAAGGGCTGGTGGCGCGCACCCAGATGCAGGTCGAAGGCTTTGCCGACATGGTAACGGCGATGCGCGCCGAAACCGCCGATTTCGGCCGCGACCTTGCCGCAAGCGCGCGCGCGATTTCAGACCGGGGAGAAGGCACCGAAGCGATCGACGAAGTTACGCGGCTCACTGCGGCCATGCTGACCCGCGTGCGGACCGCCGAGGAAAAACTGGAAAGCGCAACGCGCGAGGCCACCGAGCTGCGTGAGAAGCTGGAAGAGGCGCGCGAAAATGCCCGGCGCGATCCGCTGACCCAATTGCCCAATCGACGCGCGTTCGAAGAGGCCTATGCCGCCCAGGCCAATATCGGCGGCAAGATGTGCATGGCCGTTTGCGATGTAGATCATTTCAAGTCGGTCAATGACCGGTTCGGCCATGCGGTCGGCGATCGGGTACTGAAAGCGATCGCCGAGGCACTGACCCAAAGCTGCCGAGGGCACATCGTCACGCGCTACGGCGGCGAAGAATTCGCGATCCTGTTTACCGGTGTATCGCTGGAGAAAGCGCGCCAGACTCTCGACCAGGCCCGCGCCACGGTGCAGGCCAAGCGCTACAAGCTGCGCGATACCGATGCGCCGCTGGGCGAAATTACCTTTTCCGCAGGGCTCACCCCGGTTGTCGCGGGGGAATTGCACCAGACCGCATTTCACCGCGCAGACCGGCTACTATATGCCGCGAAGAATAGCGGACGGAACTGCATTCAGGTCGGCGCCGCCAAACCAGGTGAAAATCGCCGCTAGTTAGCACATTTCACCGATCGGCTACGCATATTTCGCCATAGTGCGACAAGCTACCCTTCAAAATTCGCAGATTTGCGCCGTTTCCGCAATTTGGCACGCTGTCTGCAAAGCTCTCTGCATGGTTCGGAACGTCCGGACCGACATCAGGGAGTGACTATCATGACTGCTCGTATCGACTCGTTCCAGCGCAGTGTTGCCGCTTTCGGCGCCGTTCTCTTCACCGTCGCGCTGATGGTCTATTCCATCCCGACCGTGCACGTCGCATGAACGCGCGGCACCCGGGCCGGATCTCCCCGGCCTATAGCGTGGTGATCGCCGCCCTTTCCTTCGCGATCACCACCATTGTCATCCTCGGCAGCGGTTTGCAGGGCTCCAGCCTCCTCGGCTGATCCCTGCGACCGCTCCGGCGGCCCCAAGCCGCGGAACAACAAGCCTTTCCCACCGGTTTTCGGCACACCCCTCCTCGCACCGGAGCAGTGCCGATGTCCGACCCCGACCTTATCGAGCGAGTCCAGGAAGACGCCCTCCCCGGCGAGGAGCATATGCTCGACCCCAGACCCCAATGGCAGCCGCGCTACCCCGGCTCAGGCCGGCTGAAGGACAAGGTGGCCGTAATTACCGGCGCCGACAGCGGCATCGGCCGGGCCGTCGCGGCCCTGTACGCCCGCGAGGGCGCCGACGTGGCGATCGTCTATCTGGACGAGCATCAGGACGCCGAGGCCACCGCCGACATAGTCCGCAGTGAGGGCCGGCAGGCACTGACCATCGCCGGCGATATCGGCGACAAGCATTTCTGCGAACAGGCCGTGGCCCAGGTGATCGACCGGTTCGGCCGCATCGACGTGCTCGTCAACAATGCGGGGGAGCAACATCCCGACAAGGACATTGTCGACATCACCGAGACGCAACTGCGGCGAACCTTCCAGACGAACATCTTCGGCATGTTCTTCATGGTACAGGCGGCGTCTCCGTATCTGAAATCGGGCGCAGCCATTGTGAACTGCACCTCGGTAACGATGTACCAGGGCGAGCCCGAACTGCTCGACTATAGCGCGACCAAGGGCGCCATCATTGCCTTCACCCGCAGCCTGTCGATGAACCTCATCGAAAAGGGGATCCGCGTGAATGCCGTGGCGCCGGGGCCGATCTGGACGCCGCTCAATCCCAGCGGCGGCGCATCGCCCGAAAAGCTCACACATTTCGGTGAAAGCGTGCCGATGGGCCGACCAGGCCAGCCCAATGAAGTGGCGCCCGCCTTCCTGTTTCTGGCTTGCGAAGATGCGAGCTACATGTCGGGACAGGTCTTGCACCCGAACGGCGGCACGATCGTGAACGGTTGAGACGGGCGCTGCGCCGGCGTCACACCGGCGCTGCCTCGCCGACGGGTGCGGTGGGTGCTTCCTCACCCCGTGAATAGACGCCGGTGAGCAACCCGGCGGCGAGCACGTGCCCCGCCATTGCCTTCACCAGCGCGCTGCGGCCCGGATTCTCGCCGATTTCGCAGCCGCGACCGAGCGCAAACAGCTGAAACGCATAATGGTGCGGACCATGGCCGGTAGGCGGGTCGGGCGGCAGCCAGCCTTCGCCCAGATAGCTATTGCGGCCGACGTCGGTGCCGTCCGCAACGCTTTCACCATCGGCGCGGATGGCGCCCTCCTTCAGGTCGCCCTCGACCGGCAAGCCCCAGACTACCGCATGCACCAGTGGCTGCGGGGCGGGGGCATCGGGATCCTCGACGATCAGCGCCAGGCATTCGGTGCCTTCCGGCACTTCTGTCCAGAACAGCGGCGGCGACACCCCCTCGCCGTCTGCCGTAAACCGCTCGGGCAGCCTGCCGCCATTGGCGAAGGCCGGGCTGGCGAGGTGCAGCACTTCGAAACTGCCAAGCTCGGGCTGGACGATCGCCAGCTTCCTGGCGCCGGCGCGCAGGCCCTTCAGCGCGCTCCCCAGCCAATACGGTACATGTTCGAGCATTGCGGACTCTCCCGTTTGGCTGCCAAACGCGTCTCGGCCCGCGATTATCCCCGCTTCAGAGGTCGAGCTTCTCGTAATCGGCGGGTGGGGTGATCCCCTCCATACGCTCGGTCAGAAGTTGGCGGAAGCTGGGGCGGCTCTTCATGCCAATATACCAACGCTTGGCGAGTTCATGGCTCTTCCAGTCGATGCCGCCCAGATAATCGGCGATCGAAATCTGTGCCGCCGCCGCCAGATCGGCAAGACTCATCGTCGCGCCGGCCAGCCAGGTGCGGTGGTCGAGCAGAAAGTCGATATAATCGAGATGGCCGACCGCTGCCTTCATCGCCTCGCGCAGCACCTTGGCGTCAGGCGCCTGGCGATAGACCAGCCGTTTGATCATCCTCTCGTGCAACAGCGGCGCAGTGATATCGCCATAGAAATGATGCTCGAACCACACGACCAGCCGCCGAATTTCAGCGCGGTCGACAGCGGTACCGTTGAGCATCGCATTCTTGTTCACCGTTTCTTCGAAGAACTCGCAGATCACGGTCGAATCGATCAACGTCACCCGGCGCTCGGTATCGACCATCACCGGCGTCTGGCCAGTAGGGTTCAGGTCGAGAAACTCGTCCCGACGCAGCCACGGGGACTCGCGCACTGGCTCATAGCCGACACCCTTCTCTGCCAGCAGGAGCCGGACCTTCCGCGAAAAGGGGCACAGGGGAAACTGATAGAGCTGCCACATGCCCGAAAGCCTTAGGGCGCAGAGTCGGTAGGGGGAAGAGCCATTGTAACAATGCGTACCATTCTACACTTTAGGCGGCGCATTTATAGAATGGAGCCGTACCTTGGCGCCCAGCATCAAGGACGAAGAGACCGACCGGCTGGTGCGCCGCTCTGCTCGGGCAAAGGGCGTTAGCTACACCGCCACGATCAAGCTGGCGGTCAGCGCGGCAATCGACCGCGAAGAGGCGGCTTCCTTTCGCAATCATCTCCGCAAGGCGCAGGCACTGCCGTTCATGCGCCACGCAACGGCTATAGCGCCGACGATATCCTGGGCTATGATGAGCATGGCCTGCCGCAGTGATTGCCATCGATACCTCCGCCTTGGGGCGCTTGCTCTTTGCCGAACCTGAAGCGGAGGCAATCGCCGCCTGTATCGAGCGGCAGGATCATGTGTTGATCGGCCCGCCCACCGTGCTCGAGTTCCGCATGGTCTTGCTCGGACAATCCACGCGGCAAGCGGCCGACGCCGGCGCAATGCTGATCGAGCAATCACCTTTCGATGTCGCGGGGTTTACGCCCGAGCATCTTGCTACAGCAGCCAAAGCGTTCGATCGCTTGGGGAAGGGCCGCCACCCCGCCCGGCTCAACTATGGCGACTGCATGGCCTATGCCGTCGCCGCAGTCGCGGGCTGTCCGCTGCTCTTCAAGGGCGACGACTTCCGCCACACCGACGTGGTCGCCGCCCTCGATTGAGGTTTACTCAGCCGCCACGGCCTCGATGCTGTCGTCGAGCGGATAGGGCAAGCGAGTCAGCATTTCCTTCGGCACGACCTGCCAGAATTTGCCGAGCTCGCGCTCCCAGTCCTCGAGCAGGCCACTCGACCATTTGCTGTCGGTCGCCTCGGCATGTGCTTCCACAAGGCTGCGCAGCTTCGCTTCCCAACGGCTCGATGCGACACGCTGCCAGGTGATGTTTTCCGGATTGGCGTGGCGTTCGAAGCTGCCGTCGACATCATAGACGAACGCCATGCCGCCGGTCATGCCCGCACCGAAGTTCATGCCGACGCGACCGAGCACCACGGCGGTGCCGCCGGTCATATATTCGCAGCCGTTCGCGCCGCAGCCTTCGACCACCACTTCGGCACCCGAGTTACGCACGGCGAAGCGCTCGCCCGCCTGACCGGCCGCGAACAGCCGGCCCGAAGTCGCGCCATAGAGGACGGTGTTGCCGATGATCGTGTTGTTCCACGATTCGATCGGCGAGCTGACCATCGGCCGTACTACGATCACGCCGCCTGACAGACCCTTGCCAACGTAATCGTTCGCGTCGCCGAACACTTCGAGCGTGATGCCCTTGCACAGGAATGCGCCGAGCGACTGGCCTGCCGAACCGCGCAGGCGGACATGGACATGTCCGTCTGCCAGCGACGACATGCCGAAGGTGTTGGTCACTTCCGCAGAGAGCCGCGTACCCACGGCCCGATGCGTGTTCCGCACCGAATAGCTGAGCTGCATCTTCTCGCCGCGCGCGAACACCGGTGCGGCGTCCTTGATCATCTGCGCATCAAGGCTGTCCGGGACCGAGTTGCGGAAGGTGCTGAGACTGAAGCGCCGCTCGGCATCGTCCGCATCCACCTTGGCGAGGATCGGATTGAGGTCGAGATCGTCGAGATGCTCGGCGCCGCGGCTGACCTGCCGGAGCAGTTCGGTGCGGCCGACCACCTCGTCCAGGCTCTTGCAGCCGAGCTTCGCCAGAATCTCGCGCACTTCCTCGGCGATGAAGGTCATCAGGTTGATGACCTTTTCCGGCGTGCCGACGAACTTGGCGCGCAGCCGCTCGTCCTGCGTGCATACGCCCACCGGGCAGGTGTTCGAATGGCACTGGCGCACCATGATGCAGCCCATCGCCACCAGGCTCAGCGTGCCGATACCGAATTCCTCGGCACCCAGGATGGCGGCGATCACGATGTCGCGCCCGGTCTTGAGGCCGCCGTCGGTGCGCAGCTTGATGCGGCCGCGCAGGCCGTTGAGCGTGAGCGTCTGGTTCACCTCCGACAGGCCCATTTCCCAAGGCGTGCCGGCGTACTTGATCGAGGTGAAGGGCGAGGCACCCGTGCCGCCGGTGTGGCCGGCGACCAGAATCACGTCCGCATGCGCCTTGGCGACGCCCGCCGCGACGGTGCCGATGCCGGCCGAGCTGACCAGCTTCACGCACACCCGCGCCCGGGGGTTGATCTGCTTCAGATCGTAGATCAGCTGCGCCAGATCCTCGATCGAATAGATGTCGTGGTGCGGCGGCGGACTGATCAGCGTCACGCCCGGCGTCGCGTGGCGCAGCCTGGCGATGAACTCGGTGACCTTGAAGCCGGGCAACTGGCCGCCCTCTCCGGGCTTGGCGCCCTGGGCCACCTTGATCTCGATCTCGTCACAGGCGTTCAGATATTCGGCCGTGACGCCAAACCGGCCCGAGGCCACCTGCTTGATGCTCGAATTGGCGTTGTCGCCATTGTCATAGGGCTTGTAGCGCGCCGCATCCTCTCCGCCCTCACCCGACACGGCCCGCGCGCCGATGCGGTTCATCGCGATCGCCAGCGTCTCGTGCGCCTCGGGGCTCAACGCGCCGAGCGACATGCCCGGCGTGACGAAACGCTTGCGGATTTCGGTGATCGCCTCGACCTGATCGATCGATACGCCGCTTTCCGGGAAATTGAACTCGAGCAGGTCGCGCAGATAGATGGGCGGCAAGTCGCGCACGCCCCGCGAAAAGGCCAGATAGCTCGAATAGCTGTCGGTCGACACCGCCGTCTGCAGCAGGTGCATCAGCTGCGCCGAATAGGCATGCGCCTCACCGCCATGGCGCTGGCGATAGAAGCCGCCGATCGGCAGCGTCGCCACCGCCGTATCATAGGCAGCATCGTGCCGCAGCCGCGCCGAGAGATGCAGCGAGGCATAGCCTTCGCCCGAAATCTTGGCGGGCATGCCGGGGAACAGATCGTTCACCAGCGCGCGGCTGAGCCCCACCGCCTCGAAATTATAGCCGCCGCGATAGGAGCTGATGACCGCAATGCCCATCTTCGACAGGATCTTGAGCAGCCCCTCGTCGATCGCCTTGCGATGGCGCTTCAGGCAATCGGCAAGGCTGAGGTCGCCGAACAGGCCGCGGGCGTGGCGGTCGGCAATCGCCGCTTCGGCCAGATAAGCGTTCACCGTCGTCGCGCCGACGCCGATCAGCACCGCATAATAATGGGTGTCGAGGCATTCGGCGGTCCGGATGTTGACGCTGGCATAGGAGCGCAGGCCGCGCCGGACGAGATGCGTATGCACCGCCGCCGCCGCCAGCACGCCGGCAATAGCGACCTTGTCAGGCCCGCAATGCTCGTCGGTCAGGAACAATTCGGTGCAGCCGGCGCGCACCGCCTGCTCGGCCTCATAGCGGATGCGCTTGATCGCCGCCTTCAGCGATTCGGGGTCGCCATCGGCGGGGAAGGTGCAGTCGATCTCAGCCGCCTGGCCCCCGAAATGCGCACGCAGCCGGTGCCAGTCGGCATTGGTGAGCACCGGGCTTTCCAGCACCAGCACCGGGCTGCCGCTCCCCTCGGTATCGAGGATGTTGGCCAGATTGCCGAAGCGCGTCTTCAGCGACATCACATGCCGTTCGCGCAAGGGATCGATCGGCGGATTGGTGACCTGGCTGAAATTCTGCCGGAAGAACTGGCTGATGAGGCGCGGCTTGTCCGAAATGACCGCCAGCGGCGTGTCGTCGCCCATCGACCCGATCGCTTCCTTGGCGGTTTCCACCATGGGCGCGAGGATCAGTTCCATATCCTCCAGCGACTGGCCGGCGGCGACCTGGCGGCGCGTCAGCTCGGCGCGGTCATAATAGGTCTCTTCCGGCGCGGCGGGCAGATCATCGACGGTCAGGAAGCCCTGCACCATCGCGGCATAATCGGCCTCGCCGGCGATCTGGTCCTTGATGGCGCGATCGTGGAACAGCTTGCCCTGGTCGAGGTCCACGGCGATCATCTCGCCCGGCCCCAGCCGACCCTTGGCGACGACATTCGCCTCCGCCACCGCGACCATGCCGGTTTCCGATCCGACGATCAGCAACCCGTCCGAAGTCTGGGTATAGCGCAAGGGACGCAGCGCATTGCGGTCCATGCCCGCCACGGCCCACCGACCGTCGGTCATCGCCAGCGCGGCGGGGCCGTCCCACGGCTCCATCACGCTCGCCAAATACTGGTACATCGCCTGATGGGTAGCGGGCACGTCCGCCGTCCACGCTTCCGGCACCAGCATCAGCTTGGCGGTCGGCGCGTCGCGGCCCGAACGGCAGATTGCCTCGAACACTGCGTCGAGCGCGGCGGTGTCGGACGCGCCCGCCGGGATCACCGGCTTGATGTCCTCGCTCTGCTCGCCAAACGCGATGCTCGCCATCTTGATCTCGTGGCTGCGCATCCAGTTCTGGTTGCCGCGGATCGTGTTGATTTCGCCGTTATGCGCCAGGCAGCGGAACGGCTGCGCCAGCCACCATTGCGGGAAGGTGTTGGTGGAATAACGCTGGTGGAAGATCGCGACGCGGCTCTCGAAGCGCGAATCCTTGAGGTCCGGATAGAAGTCAGACAGCGATTCGGCGAGGAACAGCCCCTTGTAGATGATCGAGCGGCACGACAGCGAGCAGATGTAGAAGCCGCCGACCTGCGCCGCGATCACCCGCTTTTCGATGCGACGGCGGATCAGATAGAGCTGGCGCTCGAACTCGGCGGCGTCCATCGCCTCCGGCTCGGGGCCGGCGATCATGATCTGCTCGATCTCGGGCCGGGTCGCCTGCGCCTTCATGCCGATCACCGACACGTCGACCGGCACCTGACGCCAGCCATAGATGGTATAGCCCGCTTCGATGATCTCGCTTTCGACGATCGTGCGGCAAGTTTCCTGCGCGCCCAGATCGGTGCGCGGCAGGAAGATCATGCCCACCGCCAGCCGGCGCGGCAGCACCCGGTGGCCGCTTGCGGCAATCGCCTCGTCGAAGAAACGCAGCGGCAGATCGACATGGATGCCGGCGCCGTCGCCGGTCTTGCCGTCAGCGTCCACCGCGCCGCGGTGCCACACCGCCTTCAGCGCATCGATCGCCGACTGGACGACGCGGCGCGACGACTGGCCGTCGGTCGCCGCGACCATGCCCACGCCACAAGCATCGCCTTCAAATTCGGGGCGGTACATGCCTTCGCGGGCAAGGCGCGCACGTTCGGCGCTGAGCTTGGTCTGGTCCATATCGTCTCTCAAATCTTCGTGCTTCGTTGCGGCGAGGCGGTGCGATCAGCCCGCCGGCTTGTCCTTGCTGTGCGGCGGCGCCTGCGGCGCGGGCGCAGCATGGGGGGCCTTGTCCTTGGCGCCTTCGCCATGCGCGGCCTGATACTGGGTGATATACTCGATCGCCGAATTGCGACCGACTTCCTCAAACTCGGCGCGGTGCGCAGCGGTCTGCGCGTTGGAAATGCCGGATACGACGGGCGCGAGCTGCTGGTTTGCCCGCGCCAGCAAGCGGCCGGACCGCGAGAAGGCGAATCGCAGCAATTCCGACCGGTCGGTCTGCGACAGCGAGGCAATGGCGCCGGCCGCATTGCCGGCCATCGTCTGCTTCACGGCATTTTCGGAAATCTGGCCGGAGCCCGCCTGGGCATCCTTCACCAGCGCGCCCAGATCGCCTTCCTGGGCGGCGCCCTGGATCACGGCGGCGCCGGTATCGCTCTGGTAGAATTCCAGCGCCTCTTCCAGCGCGTCGGCATCGAGTTCGCGCGCATAGATATCACCGATCGCGACAATGAGGCGCGGCAGCGTCTCCTGCAGGTTGCGGGCCATCATCGGGCGCATGGCATCGATCACATGCTTGATAAGGCCGGGAAACTTCTGCTCTGCAGCCGCGAGACTGGGATCCTGCCGCATCTGTTGCGGCAGCGTCTGGGTCAGCAGCTTCTCGAGCTGGATCTTGGTAACCGCCTCGCCGTTGAGCAATGCCGCGAGCTTGCGGCCCAATGCGATGCGGTTGGCATCCGGCGGCCCGAAGCTTTCCGCCGATGGCAGCGCGGGCGCGGGTGGCGGGACAACAACGGTCGTCACCGGGCGAGAGGCATTACCCTTCTTCGCCCCGCCATCCTGCGCCTGCGCCTGGCCCATTGCGAGCACCATACCCGCCACCAGACCAGCCAGCTTCACGCCGGCGCGCACATTCCGCAGCAGGCTCATGCCGCCACCGCCTCGGCCGAAGCCGCCGCCTTGGCCCGCGCCTTCATCCAGCCGTGCATATGCGCCGCCACGTCGCGGCCGTCGCGGATCGCCCACACCACCAGGCTCGCCCCCCGCACGATGTCGCCGGCAGCGAACACACCATCCAGGCTGGTCATCATCGTCTTGCCATCGGTGCGCAGCGTGCCCCAGCGGGTGACGCCCAGTTCCTCGGCACCGAACAGCTTGGGCAGATCCTCGGGCTCGAAACCCAGCGCCTTGATGACCAGATCGGCGGGAAGCTGGAAATTGCCACCGGGATCGACTTCCGGCGCGCGGCGACCCGAGGCATCGGGCGCCCCCAGCCGCATCTTCGACGCGCGCACCCCGGTCACCTGCTCGGCCCCGTCGAACGCCTCCGGCGCCGAGAGCCAGACGAATTCGACGCCTTCCTCCTCGGCATTGGCGACTTCGCGCTGCGAGCCCGGCATGTTCGCCCGATCGCGGCGATAGAGGCACTTTACCGAGGCGGCGCCCTGGCGGATCGCGGTGCGCACACAGTCCATCGCGGTGTCGCCGCCGCCGACCACGACCACATTCTTGCCCGCCGCGTTCAGACTGCCATCCTCGAACGCCGGCACGCTGTCGCCAAAGCTCTTGCGGTTCGACGCCGTCAGATAATCGAGCGCATCGACCACGCCCTTCGCGCCGACGCCCGGCGCCTTGATGCCGCGCGGCTTGTAGACGCCGGTGGCGATCAGGATCGCGTCGTGGCGTGCGCGCAGCTCGTCCAGACTCGCATCGCGGCCGACATCGAAATTGCGGTGGAAGACGATGCCGCCTTCCTCCAGCCGCTGAATGCGGCGCATCACCACGTCCTTTTCCAGCTTGAAGCCGGGGATGCCATAGGTCAGCAGTCCGCCGGACCGGTCGTAGCGGTCATAGACATGCACCGCATAGCCATAGCCGCGCAGATATTCGGCCGCCGCCAGCCCCGCCGGGCCGGCGCCGATGATACCGACCGACTGGCCGCGGTCAGGGCCGACCTGCACCGGCTCCACCCAGCCTTCGGCCCAGGCGGTATCGGTGATGAACTTTTCGACCGAGCCGATCGTCACCGATCCGTGGCCCGAGAATTCGATCACGCAATTGCCTTCGCACAGCCGGTCCTGCGGGCAGATGCGGCCGCAGATTTCCGGCATGGTCGAGGTGCTGTTCGACAGCTGATAGGCCTCGCGCAGCCGCCCCTCGGCGGTCAGGCGCAGCCAATCGGGAATGTGATTGTGCAGCGGGCAATGCACCGAGCAATACGGCACGCCGCATTGCGAGCAGCGCCCCGCCTGCGCCTCGGCATCGGGCACGGCATAGCGCTCCGCAATCTCGCGAAAGTCTTCCGCGCGGATCGCAGCAGGGCGCTTGGCCGGATAGGCCTGTCCACGCCCGACGAATTTCAGCATCGCATCATCAGCCATGTCGCCCCCTCTATCGGAGAGCGACGGCAATAAAAAGGTAGCAATACTGACCTATGAAGCCTCCAGGGCCTGTTTTTGATGCACGGCCGACAAAAAACCAATCAAATTAGGTCCGATTCGGCCTTACCGCATCCCCAGCCAGATCAGTGCCGCAACGCCCGCCACGATTCGATACACCGCGAAGGGCGTGAAACCATGTTTGCTGACAATGCCGACGAACCATTTGATGACGGCCAGCGCGACGATGAACGCAACGAGGAATCCGACGCCGATCTCCCCCCAGCCGATGCCGCTGGTGACGATCATCTCGCGATTCTTGACCAGCTCGAGCACCGTCGCGCCCAGCATTGTCGGGATGGCGAGAAAGAAGCTGAACTCCGCCGCCGTGCGCCGCTCGACGCCCAGCGACAGTGCGCCCATGATCGTTGCGCCCGAACGGCTGACGCCGGGCACCATCGCCAGGCACTGGATGAAGCCGATGCCGACGGCGCGGACCATCGGAATTTCGGCGATACCGTGCACCGTCGCCGACTTGGCCAGCCGCTCGACGACCAGAATGGCCACGCCGCCAACGATCAGCGCCCAGGCAACCACCTGCGGTTTGCCGAGCAGCGCCTCGATATGCTTGTGCAGCGCCAGGCCGATTACCGCCGCCGGGAGGAACGCGATCAGCAGGTTGCGGACGAACCGGATCGACACCGGATTCAGCCGGATCAGCCCCTCCAGCACGGCCCAGAAGGTGCGCCAGTAGAGCACCACCACCGCCAGGATCGCGCCGAGCTGGATGACGACGTTGAACATCGCCCAGCGCGCCGAATCATAGCCCATCAGCTCGCTGGCGAGGATCAGATGGCCGGTCGAGGAAACCGGCAGGAATTCGGTGACGCCCTCGACAATGCCGAGCAGGATGGCGACCAGCATTTCGCTCATGGCAGGCCCTTCTGGAAACAGGCGCCGGAGCGACCCCGCGCGAGGGCGCCCCGCGCGGGAATGTCAGGATCAGGCGGCGGTGCCGAAACGGCTGAACCGCCCGGCGCGGCGGAACCGCACCAGCCAGCCCGGCGCCACGCTTGCCAGCGGCGTGGCATGCACGCCCAGCGCGGCAAGCCCTTCGGCGCCTTCCGGCACGACATTATCGGCCTTGAGCATCGCAAACTGGTCGCGCGTGATCGGCGCGCCTGGCAGGAAGCCGAACGAGGCGATCAGCCCGCCCAGCGAATCGGGCAGCGCGATCAGGCACGGCGTGCGGCCGATCGCCTCGCCGATCCAGCGCATCAGGCCGGCCATGCTCAGCACATCGGGGCCGCCCAGCGCATAGGTCTTGCCGGCATGCGCCTGCGGGTCCGCCAGCGCCGCTGCCACAGCCTGCGCAGCATCGACGACATAGACCGGCTGGAAGCGGGTTTCGCCGCGGATCACCGGCACGACCGGCGCACCGGCAATCATCCCGGCGAAGCGATTGACGAACGCATCCTCGCGCCCGAACAGAATCGAGGGACGCAGAATGGTGGCACCGGGGAATGCTGCCAGCACGGCCGCCTCGCCCTCGGCCTTGGTGCGGCCATAGGCGGACGGCGAATGCGGATCGGCACCCAAGGCGGAAATCTGCACGAAGGCGCTGGCCCCTGCCGCCGCTGCGGCTGCGGCGGCATTGCGGGCGCCATCGACATGAATGCCCTGGAAGTCGCCCTTCAGTACGCCGACCAGATTCACGACCGCATCGGAGCCCTGCAGCGCGCGTGCCAGCGTCTGCGGCTTCGTCACGTCACCGGCGACGAACTGGGTCTGGCCCAGGCCGCCCAGCGGCTTCAGGAACCAGGCGTCGCGCGGCCGGCGCTCGACGATGCGCACCCGCGCACCCGCGCTCAACAGCTCCTGCGTGACGTAGCGCCCCAGAAAGCCCCCGCCGCCGATCAGCGTTACCAGCCTGTCCTTCATCTCAGCCTCAATGATCTTCGCAAGCGCTTCCCCATGCCGCCTGCCGCGCCAAACGGCAAGCGGCGCGTGCTGTTGTTATTTTTGTGCGACATGCCGGTTGACAACCCCGCCGATGCTCCACTAGAGGCGCCGGCCTACCCCGTGCCCAGATGGCGGAATTGGTAGACGCACCAGCTTCAGGTGCTGGCGATCGCAAGGTCGTGGAGGTTCGAGTCCTCTTCTGGGCACCATTTTCCGTCTCTGGATTCGTCCAGAGACGTCCAGCAAGAGACTGGTTTCAACGCAAAATTTCATCGATGCTCGCTGGCAACCGTCCGGGTTGATCCAGCGAAATCCAGCAAAAGAGTCACAAAAAGAGGCTCATTCTGTGACTGCTGGGTGAACCCGGAAAATCCGGGAACACGATGATGCTGACACAGCTCAAGATCACCTCCGCAAAGCCCATGGCGAAACCCTACAATCTCGCCGATGGCCAGGGCTTGGTGCTGATCGTTCAAACGACCGGCTCGAAGCTCTGGCGCTTCCGCTATCGATATGGCGGCGTGCAGAAGACGCTCCACCTCGGTCCATGGCCGACCATCTCGCTCGCCGACGCACGCGAGAAATGCCGCGAGGCGCGAAAGACGATCGCCGCCGGGCTCGACCCGGTCCTTGAGAAAAAGCGCGCAAAGATCACCGCCAAGTTCGCGGTAGCCACCACCTTCAAGGAGGTGGCGCTCGAATGGATCGCGAAATGCGAACGAGAGGGCCGCGCAGATGTCACCCTGGACAAGATTCGCTGGCTGCTCGGCATGGCGTATCCGCTGATCGGCACGCTTCCGATCAACTCCATCACGCCCGCCGAGACGCTCGCCGTCCTCCGCAAGGTGGAGACGAAAGGCCGCTACGAGAGCGCGCGCCGCATGCGCAGCGTGCTCAGCCGGATATTTCGCTACGGCATCGCAACCGCGCGCTGCGACCGCGACGTGGCGGCCGACCTGCGCGGCGCACTGACCACCCCCAGGACCACGCATCACGCGGCAATCACCGATCCTCGAGAAGTCGGCATCCTCCTGAAGACAATGGAGACCTACACCGGTCAGGCGGTTACGCGAATCGCCATGCGGCTATCGCCGCACCTCTTCGTCCGGCCGGGCGAGTTCCGCCAGGCCGAGTGGAGCGAGATCGATGTCGATAAAGCTATCTGGTCGATTCCCGCCGAGCGGATGAAGATGCGGCGACCGCACAAGGTCCCGCTGTCCCGGCAGGTTCTGGAGATGCTCGAGGAGCTGCGCGAGATCACCGGGCACCGCCAGCATCTGTTCCCATGCATGGGGCGCCCGAGGAAGCCAATGTCCGAGAATGGCGTCAATCAGGCGCTGCGGCGGCTTGGCTATGAAAGCGGCGAAATGACCGCGCACGGGTTCCGGGCAATGGCCGCGACATTGCTCAACGAGATGGGCTGCTGGCACCCCGACGCCATCGAGCGGCAGCTCGCGCACCAGGAGATGTCGTCCGTCCGCCGGGCCTATGCGCGTGGCGAATATTGGGACGAACGCGTCGCCATGATGCAGCACTGGTCGGATCATCTCGACGGTCTGCGGGAAGCAGCGGAAGCGCCAAGGCCCGCGAGAGCCGCCTCCGGCAGAGCGAAGGCCCGGAAATCAGTGGTCGGCCGCCCTCGCGACCGGCCAGCGCGATAAGCTGCCTGCATCCTGCCGGGTATGGGCCCAGCCTATACCCGCAGGGTACGAGGCGATCGATCCACCGGGCCGGGTCCTCAACCCGGTCGCTGGCAGGATCCCACAAGGGCCTTGAGACTGCCATATTGGATGAGTGTCGCCCGCCCGACCTTCACCGTCTCCAGATCGCCTGACTGAATCAGCTCGTAGACGCGCGATCGGCTGAGACCGGTTATCCGCGCCGCCGTCGATACGCGCACGGTTAGCGGCTCGATCTTCTGCTCCCAGGCGCGCTCGATCATTTCTGCCCCCGCCGCCGTGCTTCACGCGCTCTAACGAAGCTACGGTCGCCCTCGAGAAACGACACGAGCATCGCGGGAACCAGTTCTGCGATCGGCTCTTCAACGCCGTACGTCTCAGCGTACATCGTGGCGTATGATTGCAGGTCAGTCTGCAGATCCGGCGTTATCGTAATCGAGAGCTTGACCGGCGTTCGATCCGGAAGCTTCCCAAGCTTCAGCTCTGCCATGTCAGCCTCCAATGCCGCGCCACGGCGCAAGGATGAGGTCACGGTGAACGATAAGCCGGACCGGCGCGCCGGGTCGAATCGTGATGGTCGGCTGGATTTGCAGGTTGCGGGAGGTAATCTGGTCGCCAGCGCGCGAGACGTTCTGCTGTGTGGATTGGCGGATCGCCTGGAGGACATCACTCTCGCCGGAAAAGCTCATGTTTGCGCCAACGCCAAGCAAGGTCGAAATCGCAACGCCCTTGAGCAGTACCCAGGTGTGGAAATCGACCCGATCCGCAAGCCCGGCATAGCGCGACGGGTCAGTTGCCGGCACATTGGCGACCCCCGCGATGACGATCGCGAAGACGACAAGGATCTGGCCGATGAGCAATTTGGTGGGTGTCACGTCGAGGCTCCCGCCCGCCGGACAGGACCGGCTCGGGCGGATTCAGACTCGGTGACGGGGGTCCAAAACGGAACGGCGCTGATGGGCGCTGATGGGCTTGGATTGGTTCAGATCGGGTGGTGGGCGAACCAGAAGCCGGTGAAACGAAGCCACGTCGCGCGGCCCCGGTCAGAGGCTGGCGTCGTTCCTCAACGCTTCAAGGCGCTCTCCCGAGACGGTCGCCACGATGTCGCGAAGGGATCGGACCGACTGCGACAGCGCGTCGAGGTCGTCATTGCCGATCTCGTAGCTGGCCGAATAGCGCGCCTCGACATAGGCGCGCTTCAACAGTTCGAAGCGACGGCGCTCGATCCGGAAAGCGCGCGGCCACGTCTCGATCAGGCGCGGTTCGCTGTCCTCCGCAAGCGAACGCAGGAATTTGATGTTGTGAGACCGGGGGAAATAGAGGGTGCGCACCAGCAGGTAGCAAATATAGGCCCGCTCTGTCGCTTGATGGAGCAGGAAAGCCGCGTCTTTCGCTTCGCCTTCTTTAGGGTGAGGACTCGTTGATTACAGCCAGAAGATGACGGTTGCGGCGAGTGCGATGGCGGAGAAGAAAGCCGTAGGGCAGCGGTCGTAGCGGGTGGCGACGCGGCGGCAGTCTTTCAGGCGGCCGAACATGATCTCGATGCGGCTGCGTCGTCGGTAGCGTCGTTTGTCGTATCTGATTGGTTCGTTGCGGGGTTTTCGGCCGGGAATACAGGGCTGGATGCCCTTGGCGTTGAGGGCATCCCTGAACCAGTCGGCATCGTAGCCACGGTCGCCGAGCAGCCACTGCGCTTTCGGCAGATCATCGAGCAGCGCTGCCGCGCCGGTATAGTCGCTGACCTGGCCAGCGGTCATGAAGAAGCTCAGCGGGCGTCCGTTCGCATCGGCGACGGCATGGAGCTTGGTGTTCATGCCGCCTTTCGTTCGCCCGATCAGGCGGCCAAGATCCCCTTTTTAACCCGCAGGCTGGATGCCGTGCGGTGCGCCTTCAGATAGGTCGCGTCGATCATGACGGTCTTCGGCTCGGCATCCGCCGCAGCCAGACCTTCCATCATCCGGGTAAAGACCCCGGCCTCACCCCAGCGCTTCCAGCGATTATACAAGGTCTTGTGCGGGCCGTAGTCCCTGGGTGCGTCCCGCCAGCGCAGCCCGTTGCGATTGACGAACACAATACCGCTCAGCACACGCCGGGCATCGACGCGCGGCTTGCCATGGCTTCTGGGAAAGAACGGCCGAAGCCGCTCCATCTGCTCGTCCGTCAGCCAAAACAGGTCGCTCATCTCTGTCTCCTCACAGAGCTTGAATCAGATCGCGCACCTCACATCAATGGATCCTGACCCTACGAAGCCATCTGCAAGGCTTGGCAGCTCGAGCCAGCCCGCTTCACACCAAATCCGCACCCCCAAATCCCGGGACCAAACACTTGTGGCTCGATAGATTATCCATGATGACGATGTCGCCATGGCGCAGTGTGGGCACGAGGACCTGCGCCACATAGGCCTCGAGGCATTCGTCAAAGATTTGCGGGTTTCTTGACGTTCACGTAAGGGGAAAGTAAATCTGCCGCATGAACGATGCTGCCTTTCCGCTTGACGCCCTTGCACCGATCGAACCGCGACCCGACCGCGATTCTTTCTCGATTTCAGATCTTTGCGCCGAGTTCAACGTCACGCCCCGCGCGCTGCGATTCTATGAGGACGAGGGGCTGATCGGCCCCGAGCGGCGTGGTACCCAGCGCATCTATTCGCATCGTGATCGCGCCCGGCTGGCCTGGATCCTGCGCGGCAAGCGCGTTGGCTTCAGCCTAGCCGAGATCAGGGAGATGATCGATCTCTACGATCTGGGTGATGGCCGGAAGGTGCAACGTCAGGTGACGGTGGCGCGCTGCCTCGACCGCATCCGCCATCTGGAAGCGCAAAAACGAGACATCGACACGCACATCGCCGAGCTGTCGCAGCTCGTCCACCTGATCAAAGGCAAGGAAAGCGAGCACTGAGGTACCCGGAAATGCCGCAATATGCCGGTGCCAAAGACGCCTCTTCGACGGCGTTGGGCATCGAAGGCGTATCGATTGTCATGGCCTTCCGCGGGAAAACACTGCTACGGCTGCCGACTATCTATTTTGCGTCACGGGCACCATTCCCCACCTGCCGCGCTCGTCGCTGCGTCCCCACCTGCAGCGCCACGGGATTAGCCGCTTGTCGCAATGGGGGCGTCACGAAAGGGCTGAAGCGCAAGTTCAAGTCTTATCCGACCGGCTATTTCCACGTCGACATCGCCCATCCGCGAACGGCAAGCCCATTCTCGTCCGATCATCGAAGTCAGCTCCGCATCGCTTGATCTCGTGCGTCTACTGCCCGTATTCTGTTGCGAACGTCCGCCCAGGTAGCATCATCCCACTCCGCCAAGCGAGCAAAGTTGGCGCCATTGCCCTGATAGCCGGCGCCGTCAATGGCGATGAGTTGGCCAGAGATGAAACTGGAACCCGGTGCGAGCAGGAAGGCGGCAAGGTTCGCGAGTTCGCTTTCGTCGCCATAGCGGCGCATGGGATTCGAGTTCGCGGCGGTAATACCTTGCTCACCCGTCAGAAGCCGGGCTTCCATTCCCGCTGTGGGGGGAAAGGCACCGGGGCAGATGGCGTTGAGGCGAATGCCTAGGCGCCCCCATTCCACGGCAAGGGACTGCGTCATTGCCCACACCGCCGCCTTCGACATTGCGGCCGGCACGCCGTAGGGCCCGCCATTGATTACCCAAGTCGTCAGAACGGAAACGACCGCAGCAGGAACGCGATCCGCGATCCATCGCTTTCCGCAACCTGTAGTCATCAAGAACGAGCCACGAGCTACCGTCTGGGCAATGGCGTCATAGCCGTTCGCCGAAATCGCCTCGGTGCGCGCGATGAAATTCGCGGCGGCGTTATTCACAAGGCCGGTCAGCGGGCCTCCATCTGTCCAAATCGCCGACAGCAACGCCTCCACGTCCTCCGCCGAGCGCAAATCGCAGACAAAACCGCGCACCCGCTCGGCGCCGTTTGCTTGGTTGATCTCTCGTGCGGTGCTTTCAAGAATTTGCCCGCGTCGACCGCAGATATAGACCGTGGCACCGAGCGCGGCACACCCCTCAACGATGACCCGTCCCAATCCTGTTCCGCCGCCCGTCACCAGGATTCTGGCCCCCGCCAGCGCGCCTTCACGCAACATAACATCCTTCTCGCCGATCATATGTCGCTCGCTTTTTTTTCAATAGTGGCAGCGCGCCGGGCGTCGCGATCTGCGCACCTTCTCCTATGGATGAACCCGATTGCGCCTCTCGATTATGCATGGACTTTTTCATGACGCAAGCTATCGTTCGATCGTTCGTTAGATTATGGAGCAACGCCAGACTGGCGGGGTGAGGCACGCTCTACGCAATGCTACACGTGCTGGCCTGCCTCGCCAAAAGTCAGGGGAGCGACCGTGGGAGGGGATATGGCCGCAGTCGAATTCTCCGTGGCGGAACCCGGTATCGGCATCATCCTGCTGAACCGCCCGCAAGCAATGAATGCAATCACGTTGGAATGGGTGGAAGACCTCCACGCCATCCTCGATGCGCTTCCAAACGAAACGGCGATCCGCTCGGTGATCCTCACGGGAGCGGGTGCCGATTTTTGTGCCGGCTTCGACCTCAAGTCGGGCGATCAGGCCTATCAAGAAGGCACCGGTAATCCCGTTATGCGCGCCTTGAACTTTCAGGAACGTATCGCGACGCTCGTCGAAAAGATGATCCGATCGCGTCAGCCGATCATTGCCGCGATCAAAGGCGCAGTAGCCGGTGGCGGCTTGGCGATTGCGCTGGGCAGCGACATTCGCGTGGCAGGCCGCTCCGCCCACTTCCACGTCGCGAACGCACGTATCGGATTATCGGCCGGCGATGCGGGGATCAGTTGGCTATTTCCGCGGCTCGTGGGTCTGTCGCGCTGTTTCGAACTGCTCGTGACAGGGCGAGCCTTCGGCGCCGAGGAGGCCGACCGCATCGGCCTACTTTCACGGCTGGTCGACGACGATCAGGTTCTGGAATCAGCACTGCAGATTGCACGGGCGATCTCAGAGAACTCGGCCTTCGGTGTCCGGATGAGCAAGGATGTCATCTACGCGGCCCTCAGCGCCCCGGATCTCCGCACTGCCAGCGCGATCGAGAACCGCACGCAACTGCTGTGCGGATTCACCGGCGACACGCAAGAGGCGATGGCGGCATTCCGGGAGAAGCGCAAGCCGAACTTCAAAAATTAGGGGCAGGCGTCATTTAGCCCTTACGCAGCCGCCTGCCGAAAACATCGAAAGACAACGCATGTCCGAGGATACCGTACTAGTTTCTCATGACGGCCCGATCGCCATCGTTACCCTGAACAGGCCCAAATCCCTCAACGCACTGTCCACTGGCCTTCTCAAACGCCTGGCGGAACGCTTCGCCGAGCTTCAGGGGCAGGATGAGGTGCGGGTGGCGATCCTCACCGGGGCGGGGAAAGGCTTTTGCGCAGGCGCAGACCTCGACGAACTCGCTTCCTCGGACAACGTGCTGCAGGCACCGGACGAGGAGGTCGGCACCGGCCACAAGCGCTTCGGCATGGCCGTCTTTGACCGCCCGGTCATCGCGGCCATCAACGGCGTCGCGTTCACCGGGGGCCTGGAGCTGGCGCTGTGCTGCGATATGCGCATCGCATCCACCCTGGCGCGCTTCGCCGATACGCACGCGAAAGTCGGCGTCATTCCCGGAGGGCGCATGACGGCTTTGTTGCCGCGCCTCATCGGGCTCGGTCGCGCGAAGGAGATGTGCTTGAGCGCGCGGATCATCGACGCGTCCACCGCTGATCGCTGGGGCCTGATCAACCGCGTTGTCGATCCCGAGGAACTGATGCCTTCTGCCCTCGCGCTGGCGCGAAAGATCGCCGCTGCCGACCCTGCATTTCTGCGGACCTACAATGGCCTGATCGACGAGAATTATGATTCAACCTATCGCGATGCAGTCGATCACGAACATATCCGCTCTCGCGACCTGAATCAGGCGTTTGAAAAAGGGTTCGACGTCTCCTCGCTCGTGCTGGGGCGGCAGGGTCGCCCATGAGCTTGAAACGCAGCGCGCAGGAAACCCCGCACCCGGCACGGCCTCGCAAATATTCGCCTCGAGATGCAAGATTCGGATGATGGTCTCCAGGCTAAACGGATCGGGCGATCCTGCCATTGTCCTATGGTCCCGCTAGCAGGGGCGCGTCGCTATTCCGACGCGCGCACGCCCTCGCCTCGCGCCAGGGCCAATTCGCCGGAGAGACCCCGATGTACCCTACAAGCACCGTCGAAACACAACGGCATCCTGCCGTGCAAGCAGCACGTGGCGCCCTCTGCGCCAATGGAAATCAAACCTGCGCGCGACACATGACCGCGCAATAGGAGGATGAATGACAGAAGATATCTTGATTGTCGCGGGTGCGCGCACCGCGATCGGCGACTTCGGCGGTGGCTTGAAAGACGTGCCCCCGGCTGAACTCGGCGCGACGGTGATTGCCGAGGCGATCCGCCGCGCCGCGATGACACCCGCCGACATCGAGCACGTCGTAATGGGGCAGGTGATCCCGACCCTGCCTTCGGACGCCTATCTGGCGCGTGTGGCGGCGGTCCGTGCCGGCATTCCGCACGGTGCACCGGCGCTGACCCTCAACCGGCTTTGCGGCTCGGGGTTGCAGGCGGTGATCTCCGCGTCGCAGATGATCGCGCTGGGCGAAATCGGCGTGGCTGTCGCGGGCGGGGCGGAGAGCATGAGCCGCGCGCCCTATCTCGCCACTGGTATGCGCTGGGGCACCAAGATGGGCGATACCGCGATGCTCGACATGATGGTGGGCGCGCTCTCTGATCCGTTCGAGGCGGTCCACATGGGGGTAACGGCGGAAAATGTCGCCGAACGCTTCGATGTCTCGCGCGAAGCCCAGGACGCACTCGCAGCCGAAAGCCACGCCCGCGCCGCCCGCGCGATCGCCGAGGGGCGGTTCGCAACGCAGATCGTGCCTGTCGAGATCAAGACGCGCAAAGGTACTATCGCTTTCGCCACCGACGAGCATGTCCGGAGCGAGACGACAGCGGAAAGCCTGTCCGCGCTGCGCCCCGCCTTCCGAGGCGACGGATCGGTGACTGCGGGCAATGCGTCCGGCCTGAACGACGGCGCCGCCGCGCTGGTCCTCGCCTCGGCCCGCCAAGTGGAAGCGCGCGGGCTGCAGCCGATGGCTCGGATCCTTGGCTGGGGGCACGCCGGCGTCGACCCGCGGGTCATGGGGATCGGCCCAGTCAAAGCGGTGCCGATCGCGTTACGCCGGGCCGGCGTAACGCTCGACCAGATCGACGTGATCGAGGCGAATGAAGCCTTCGCCGCCCAGGCATGCGCAGTCGCAACGCAGCTGGGGTTCGATCCGGTGAGGCTCAATCCCAACGGCAGCGGCATCGCACTCGGCCATCCGATAGGCGCCACCGGCGCAATCCTCGTGGTGAAGACCCTGTACGAACTGCAACGGACCGACGGGCGCTATGGCCTTATCACGATGTGTATCGGTGGCGGCCAAGGCATCGCCATGGTAATCGAGCGGCTGGTGCCCTGATGGATCGAATACATCATTCGCGCGCCAACCTCTGATACCGGGTTGCCGCTGGATCTCCCTAAAGCGAGGAACATAAGGCTAACCTCGGCCCGCGCGCCGATCATGGACTGTACAGCCACGGAAAGCGCGCGGGTGGCGCATTAACAAGCATTCCAAATATGGATGCCAATGCGCATTCGAAATCAGGCAAAGGCAGATCGCTTGAACTGCTCTTCCCAGATGCAAGGTCCACCACTTTGGTGATCAATGCTGAGGTCAACCTGCATCGGAAGACGCACCAGAAAAAGCCGGCGATTCCCGGCTACCCCTTCCTGTTCGCCCGTCAGTCGAGTGCTTTGACGATTTCCTCGACCATCTTCTTGGCGTCCGCGAGCAGCATCATGGTGTTGTCGCGATAGAATAGCTCGTTGTCGACGCCGGCATAGCCAACGCCGCCCATGCTGCGCTTGATGAACAGCACCGTCTTGGCCTTTTCCACGTCGAGCACCGGCATGCCATAGATTGGCGAGGACTTGTCGGTCTTGGCGGCGGGGTTGGTCACGTCGTTGGCGCCGATCACAAAGGCAACATCGGTCTGGGCGAACTCCGAATTAATGTCCTCCAGCTCGAACACCTCGTCATAGGGGACGTTCGCTTCCGCCAGCAGCACGTTCATATGCCCGGGCATGCGCCCGGCGACGGGGTGGATTGCGTATTTCACGCGCACGCCGTGCGCCTTCAGCTTGTCCGCCATCTCGCGCAGGACATGCTGCGCCTGCGCCACGGCCATGCCATAGCCGGGTACGATAATGACCTGTTCCGCCTGGCTCATCAGGAACGCGGCGTCCTCGGCCGAACCGCGCTTCCACGGCCGGTCGATCTTGGCCCCACCGGCGCTTGCGGCGGCATCGCCGCCAAAGCCGCCTGCGATCACGCTCAGGAAGCTGCGGTTCATCGCGCGGCACATGATGTAGGAGAGGATCGCACCCGAACTGCCGACCAGTGCGCCGGTGATGATCATCGCCGTGTTATGCAGCGTGAAGCCCATGGCAGCCGCTGCCCAGCCCGAATAGCTGTTGAGCATCGATACGACGACTGGCATGTCGGCGCCACCGATCGGGATGATCAGCAGGAAGCCGATCGCGAAGCTGAGCACCGTAATCGTCCAGAAGATCCAGGGATCCTGATGCTGGACGAAATAGCCGATCAGCCCGAGGATCGCGGCAAGCACGACCAGGTTGATCACATGCCGACCGGGCAGCAGGATGGGCTTGCCACCCATATTGCCGTTGAGCTTCAGGAAAGCGATCACCGATCCCGAAAAGGTGATCGCGCCGATCGCCACGCCCAGCCCCATTTCGATCCGGCT
>NZ_JBQUYV010000012.1:0-97179 GCF_056314185.1 Sphingomonas sp. DMC8
TGGTCATGCTGGCGACGGGCCCACCAAGCCGCCGCACAACGGTCACATGTTCGATCAAAAACGCAACTGTAATGCTAATGAGTCAAAGCGTTTTCTCCTGCTCAGCAGGTTGGCCGGCGATGTGCTTGGCGGTGATCGCCCACCTTTACCGTGTTCCGGAAATGCGCTAATTAAAAAACAAACACATTGTTGGTTCGGAGAGGATAAGCGATGACTGTGGATGACCTGATCATGGTGAGTGTCGACGATCATATCGTCGAGCCGCCGCACATGTATGAGCAGCACCTGAGTGCCCAGCACAAGGCAATTGCGCCGGTCATGCGCAAGGATTCCAACGGCGTGGATTACTGGCTGTATGAGGGCAAGCGTACCGGCGCCATCGGTCTCAATGCCGTTGTCGGTCGGGTACGCGAGGAATATGGGTGCGAGCCGGTAAGCCTCGATCAGATGCGTCGCGGGGCATGGGACATTCATGCCCGGATCGAGGATATGAACGCCAACGGCATTCTCGCCTCGCTCAATTTCCCGAGCGTCGTTCAGTTCGACGGGGCGCTGTTCCACCAGTTCGAGAACAAGGCGAACGCGCTGATCATTCTTCAGGCCTATAACGACTGGCACATCGACGAATGGTGCGGCCTGTACCCCGGCCGCAACATCCCGAACGCGATCCTTCCCTATTGGGACATGGCTGCCACGGTGGCCGAAATCGAACGTGTCGCCAAAAAAGGGTGCCATGCTGTCAGCCTGTCCGACAATCCGGCGGCTCGGAAGTATCCGAGCATTCATAACGCCTATTGGGAGCCGTTGTGGAAGGCCTGTGCCGATCACGACATGACGATCAACATCCATATCGGCACGGGCGCGATGGCGCCGCACTCGTCAATGGAGACTCCCATCGACGCATGGATCACCACCATGCCGATGTCGATTGCCTATTCTGCGGCCGACTGGCTGCACCTCAAGGCGCTGCAGGATTATCCGCTGAAGATCTCGCTTTCCGAAGGTGGGATCGGCTGGATTCCGTATTTCCTCGAGCGCGCCGATTTCACCCATGAGCATCACAGCGCCTGGACATTCGCGTCCTTCGGGGGCAGCAAGAAGCCGAGCGACAAATTTCGCGAGCACTTCATGTGCTGCTTCATCGACGACAAGTTCGGCCTCGCCAACATCGATCAGATCGGCGAGGACAACATCGCCTATGAGTGCGATTATCCGCATTCGGACACGCTCTGGCCTTACGCCCCCGAGCGCCTGTTCGAAACGATCAAGCATCTCAGCGCATCGCAGATTGAGAAGATCAGCCATGGAAACGCGCTGCGCCAGCTTAATTTCGATGCATTCGGCCTGATGGGCGGGCGGGAGAACTGCACCGTCGCGGCGCTCCGTGCGCAGGCCGCGCATGTGAATACAGCACCCGTGTCGTTCGGCGGGCCGGCGCCGCTTGCTCCAGGAGAACAGCGGCGGCGCGTGACGTCGGGCGACATCACCGGCATGTTCGCGCAGATCGCCCGGAAAGACGGTCAGCTTGAAGCGGCGGAATAAGGAACGATCGCGTTCCCGAACATCGGTGTGACGTGATCCGGCGACCGCTTGGCGAACGCCAAGCGGTCGCGCCAATGGATTTGGTAATCGGACGCTCCCTCCGCCAGAAGGTCCGGCACATCCGAAGCCTGGACCGATGGTCTTTCCGGGCGGGGGCACCGCCGCGCTGCATTCTCGATTATCGGCCGGAGGCTGGCGGGTCCATCGTGAACAGCAGCTCGAGAATGGCGATCTCAGCCTCTTGCAGTTCCTTGAGGGACAATATGCGAGGCTGGGCCTGGATGATCGACGCGCGCGCGGCCATTCGCTCGATGGCCGAATAGATGACGAGGCTTCGTGAAAAAGCGGCACGCCGGTCGAAAACGGCATCCGCGTGCCCCGCCATTATCCGATCGGCAAGCAATTCGATCAGCGGCAGGGCGGCCTCTTCGCGCACGCGGGCGAAGGCCTCGTGTCCGCTGTCGGCCAGGTAATTGCGCATGGACAATACGGCGCGGTGCCGGTCCCAATAGGCGCTGAAGGCCTCGATGAAGCGCCGGGCGTGACTTGCCGGGCTTTGCGAGGTCCAGGGCGCCGACAGGGTTTCGCGGACCAGCGACATGTCTTCGGACGCTTCTCGGCTGAGCGTCAGCAGGATCTCGTCAATGTCCGTGAAGTAGAGGTAGAACGTCTGTGAAGCGAGCTGCGCGGCGCGCGCGACCGCACTTGCGGTAAGCTTGTGGGCTGGTTCATCGGTGATGAGCTGGCGCGCAGCGTCGAGCAGTCGCTGCCGACTTTCCAGACCTTTTCGACCGATGGCTTGGCCATGCTTGTTTACTTCTTCCACTAAGCTCTCGAAGCGCGCGGGCGCGGCCTTGTCAAGGGATTGGCTGGGAGATGCGGACCGTTGGATCCAGCTCCGTACGCTGCGAATCCGGTCGGTTCGACGGCAGGGCGAAACGCAGGCGGAGCGTCGCCACGCCAACCGATTACAAAAAGATACACATTGATGGTTTTTGACCTATACTACCGCGAATCGCCGGGCAGACACGGCGAAAGGAAGGGTGCGTACAATCAGCAAATGCACCGGATCCTAGGTGTTAGGAGAGAGTGAATTGACCAAGGTGATGCAGGGTGTGCGCGTCCTCGAAGTCGCGCAGTTCACGTTCGTGCCGGTAGCCGGGGCGGTGCTGGCGGATTGGGGCGCCGACGTCATCAAGATCGAGCATCCTGTACGGGGCGACACGCAGCGAGGCTTCATCAACATCGAAAGTGCACCGGTGAACCCCGAGCGCAACGTGATGACGGCCCATCCGAACCGCGGCAAGCGTAGCGTCGGCATCGACATCTCCACGCCCGAGGGGCAGCAGCTGATTTACGAACTCGCCAAGCAGTGCGATGTTTTCCTGACCAACTATCTCCCCTCGCAGCGCGAGAAGTTGCGGATCGAGGTCCAGGATATCCGTGCGGCCAATCCCAACATTATCTATGCCCGCGGCAGCGCGCTGGGCGACAAGGGGCCGGATCGGCTCAAGGGCGGGTTCGATGCGACCGCCTTCTGGGCCCGGGCCGGCTCTTCCATGTGCGTCACGCCGCCGGAGCTGGGAGGCCCCCTCACGCAGCCCGGGCCTGCGTATGGCGATACCATCGGCGGCACGAACCTTGCGCTCGGCATTTCGGCAGCGCTCTTTCATCGCGAGCGAACCGGCGAAGCGGTCGAACTCGACGTGTCCTTGCTCGGGTCCGGCGTGTGGACGGTCGGTTGCGGCCTGGCGATGGGAATGGAACTGGGGCGTCAGCCGTTCGTGCCCAAAATGCCCCAGTCGGGCGGTTGGCGGGGAAATCCGCTTGTCGGTGTTTTCGAGACCTCGGACGGCAAGTTCGTCAACCTTACCGTCCTCACGCCGGGGCGGTATCTGGAAGATACCTGGAACCATCTCGGCGTACCCGAACTGATGGACGATCCGCGGTTCAACACGGCCGAAGCGGTAATGGAGAATTGGGCCGAGGGCAGCGACATCGTCACACGCGCGATCGCGGCGCATCCGCTCGCATACTGGATCAAGCGATTCCAGACCTTCACGGGCCAATGGGCGCCCTATCAGGGTTTGATGGATGTGGCAGAGGATCCGCAGGTGCTGGCCAACGACATGATCTTCGAAATCGAGTCGAACAATGGCGGCAAGCCGATCAAGCTGGCTGCCGCTCCCGTCCAGTTCAACCACCAGCCGACCGTCGCTGGCCGTTACCCTGAGGCTTCCGAACATACCGAACTGGTGCTGACCGAGATGGGCTTCGATTGGGATCGGATCGAAGAGCTCAAGACCAGCGGCGTGATCGCCTGATGGGCCGCGGTGGAGGCTACAAGTTCGCCAACCGGCTGACACTCGATCCGCGAAAGGAGGCTTGAATGTCATTGCCTGCGCCGTCCGTAACCCCGGAAAATGCCTTTTTCTGGAGCGCCGGTGCAGATGGGCGGCTGCGCTTCCAGCATTGCGATGCTTGCGAACGTTTCGTCCATCCGCCTTCGCCGCGTTGCCCTGCCTGCTTGAGCGATCGTCTGTCGGCGCGTGAGGTCTCGGGCAAGGCCCGCGTCGCCACCTGCACGATAAACCATCAAGCTTGGCACCCCGCGCTGCCGCCGCCTTATGCGCTTGCGATCGTGGAGATTGAGGAAGCGCGCTATGTCCGCCTCACGACGCGGATCGTCCACTGCGATGTGGATGCGGTGTCCCCCGGGATGCCGGTCCGCGTCGTCTTCAGCCGGCAAGGGGACGCATGGCTGCCCTTGTTCGAACCGGCAGGTGCATGATGGACAAGTTCGAAGACAAGGTTCGCATCACCGGCATCGGCATGTCGGAGGTTGGCAGGCGGCTCGGCCGCAATCCGGTCGGCCTGGCGGTCGATGCGTGCCTTGCCGCCATCGCCGATGCGGGACTGGGGCGTGGCGACATCGATGGCTTGTCGTCCCATGGCGGCGCGCTGAGCAGAAGTGGCTATTCCGGCGCGGGTGTCAAGGATGTCGAGGATGTTCTGCAGGTACATCCTCGCTGGTTCAATTCCTCTCTTGAGATACCAGGCCATACCGGCGCGCTGGTGCAAGCGATGCTGGCGATCGCCGGGGGGCTCGCGCGCCACGTGCTGGTGTTTCGCTGCACATGGGAAAGCACCGCCAAGATGCGTCCGGAGGGCGCGCGTGACTCGCTCCCCGAGGAGTTCGAGTGGATGGTGCCGTTCGGCGCGTTTTCGGCGGCGAACTGGATTGCGCTCTACGCCGCCGAGCACATGCGGCGCTATGGAACGACGCGCGAGCAACTCGGCGCTATTGCCATCAATGCTCGCACCAATGCCATGCTGAACCCCGCCGCGATTTACCGCGCGCCATTGTCGATGGACGAATATCTGTCCGCCCGCATGGTTTCTACGCCGTTCGGGCTGTATGACTGCGATGTCCCTTGCGACGGCGCCATCGCTTTGGTCCTCTCTGCGGCAGACGCTGCGCGGGATACGCGGCGGCCCGATCCGATCCGCATCGAAGCGGTCGGCACGCAGATCAGCGAGCGTTGGAGCTGGGACAATGCCGCACTGGACCGCCTTCCCCTCATCGAAGGCGCGGCGCGCTCGCTATGGGAGCGTACCGATCTCAAGCCCGCCGATGTCGACGTCGGGCTCATCTACGACGGATTCACCTTTAACAGCCTCAGCTGGATCGAGATGCTGGGCTTCTGTCCGGTCGGGGAGGGCGGCCGCTTCGTCGAAGGCGGTACGCGGATCGCGCGAGACGGCGAATTGCCGATAAACCCCCATGGCGGGCAACTGTCCGCCGGGCGTTTGCAAGGATTTGGCTTTGCGCATGAAGCTTGTGTGCAGCTTTGGGGCGAGGGGGGCGCGCGCCAGGTACCGCGCGATCCGCAGGTCGCCGTGGTGACCAGTGGCGGCGGCGCGCCCGGCGGTGCCCTGTTGTTCGCGCGGGGCTGAAGCCGGCAAGCCTGCCGTCGGAATCGCATGGCCATCAATGCGCTGGCGGCGATGCAACCGAATGCCATCCGGCGCTAGCGCCATCGGGGCCAGCAGGTCCGCGCGTAGGCGTAGCGCGGAGCTATGGCGCGGCGGGTCCGTATCGACCAAGCATGCGCGGTTCGGTGGGTCATGCCTCCGTCCCCCCCGACGCTGCCAGCATATCGATCGCGCCAACCTGCACGTCGCTGTGAAACCCGCCGTCGACTGGCAGGCACACGCCGCTGATGAAACTGGCCGCGTTCGAATTAAGAAAGATAAGCGGATTGGCTTGTTCCTCTGGTGTGGTGCGACGCCCCGACGGAATCGTGAAGAGCTCGAGCACGGCTGTGCTGACCACCTTTTCGAAGGCTGCCATCATCGGCGTCTGTGTCGGGCTCGGCATTGTCCCATTGACGCGGATGCCACGACCGCCCAGTTCGTAGGCGAGGAGGCACGTCCACGCGTTGACCAACTCCTTCGATAGCGCATAGCCGTCCTGAACCTCGTCCGGATGTGCTGCAATCCAATCCAGAAACGCCTGTTTGTCGGAGATCGCGATCAGCGAGGTGAGCAACGGCAGACGCCGCAGGAACCCCATGCCCCCCAGCGAGGAAATAGTGGCGATCGCGCCATCGCGGCGGAGGCGAGGCAGCCATTGTTCGGTCCAGTGCCGGATGCCGAGGAAATTCACCGACACGACATCGGCGGCAGGAAAGGCTTGTGGCAAGCCGGCGCAATTGAACAGGGCATCGATCTCGCCGCCAATCGCGGCGACTGCCCGATCGATTGACGCCCAGTCGTTGAGATCGACCTGCGCGAACGAGGCCAAGGGTACCGGCGATGGCTTGATGTCAGCGCCTTGAACCTCCGCGCCCAATGCCACCAGTGTGCGGGCGCACGCTTCACCCATACCGGAAAAACAACCGACGATGGCGACGCGCTTGCCTTCGTATGACGACAAATCGTTCATGGTTCCTCTCCATATGTATGCGTTGTTCGTGGAAAGCCGCCAATCGCGGTGGGCGGCGGTGCTGGCGCCCGCGCGATCAGTCCGTGGGTGCGGGTCCGATCCGCACCTCGGCCTGCCATCCCGCCCGGCGTCACGCGGCGTGGAAGGAAATGGACTTCATGTACGTGAACTCGTTCAGGCCTTCGATGCCATATTCGCGGCCATAGCCAGAGCGCTTGATCCCGCCAAAGGGGGCGTGGCTCGACATGGCGCCGGCGCCGCCGTTGATCGCCACACCACCCGCCCGTATCGCCAGCGCCATTGTATAGGCCTTGCCCGCATCGCGCGAATAGATGCCGCCGCCCAGGCCGAAGTTGCTGTCATTGGCGATACGGATCGCTTCCTCGTCGGTATCGAAACCGATCACCACCCCGATCGGTCCGAACACTTCCTCCTGGGCAATGCGATGCGCATTGTCGACATCGTCGAACAGTGTGGGCTCGAAGAAGAAACCCTTGTCGAAGCCGGCGGGCCGCTTGCCGCCGGCGACCAGCCGTGCCCCCTCGGCCCTGGCGATCTCGACATAGCTTTCGGTGCGAGCGCGCGCCTGTTCGCGGATCAGCGGACCGAGCTGCACCGAGGGATCGCTCGGGTTGCCGATCTTCATCGCGCCGATCATCTGCTTGACGGCCTCGATATAGCGCGCCTTGATCGCGTTGTGGACGATGTGCCGGGTGGTCAGTGCGCATCCTTGGCCGCAATGGATGGTGAAGCCCATCGCGCCCGCCATCGCTGCCTGCTGGATATCGGCATCGGCCCGCACGATCAGCGCCGATTTGCCGCCTAGTTCGAGCAGCACGCGCTTGAGCGTGGGCGCGGCCTGGGCCTGGATGGCGGCGCCGACCGTGTCCGATCCGGTGAAGGTGACGAGATCGACACGGCTGTCGGTCGTCAGCGCGGCGCCGACATCGGCACCCCCGGTCACGATGTTGAGCACACCGCGCGGCAGGCCGACTTCCTCGGCGATCTGCCCCAGGATCAGCGCCTCGAACGGCGTGTAGGGCGAAGGCTTCAGGACGACCGTGCAACCGGCCGCCATGGCCGGGATGATCTTGCCGATGTTGAGGAAAAACGGGAAATTATACGCCGTGATCGCGGATACGACGCCGACCGGCTCGCGCGAGAGCACATGGCCGCCCAGCATGGTCGAGCCATCGGCCGCAGGGGTCAGATCGATCGGCAACGCAGTCTGCGCCGGGCGCAGCATCACGTCGAGCGTCGTGCGCGCGTGCTTCATCGGCGTGGCATATTGGAGAAACTGCGCCAGCCCGCGCGTAGACCCGGCTTCTGCGACGATAAGGTCGATAATCTCACCCGAGCGGCGATCGATCGCGTCGAGGAAGGCGGTGAGCTTGGCCTGGCGCTCCTTGGCCGACAGATGGGGCCATGGCCCGTGGTGAAACGCCGTATGCGCGGCGGCGAGGGCCGCGTCGACATGCCCGGCATTGCCCACCGGCGCCTCCCCCAAGACCGACTCGTCGGCCGGATTGAGGATGACGTCGCGATCCCCGGCGGTCGCCCACTCGCCATCGATGTAGAGCGACCGGAGGGGTGCCACCATTTCCATTGCTGCTTCCTCTCCACTGGTGCCGCGAGCTGTTCGGCCCGTCGCGCATTCCAAATTGTCCGGCCATCGGCTGTCGCCCATCATCCGCGGTTCGCGCGCAGCGACGTCAGCTTTTCGCCTCGAGGGCCTGAAGCCGGGCGAAGCCCCCTTCGATCCAGCCCATGGGATCATCGCCAGTCCCCGGCAGCACGTCCTCGACCAGCCCGATGAACAGCTCATGCGTGCCAAAATGCTGCGACTGCACAACCTTGCAGAAAATGCTGACGCACGACTCCGGCAGATAGGGGAGTCCGTTCCGGCCGAGCCAGTGGCCGCTGGTGAAGCGTTCGGCGCGTCGAGCGGGTTTCGAGAATTGATGCACCAGATCGGTCTGGCTGTTGCAGAGCAAATTGATGCAGAAGCGGCCCGCGCGCGCGAGGATGGCATGCGCGCTCCCGCTGCGGTTCACGCCCACCAGCATGGAGGGCGGGTCCATGGCGACGGGGATTACCGCCGAGGCGGCAAGCCCCGCATAGACGCCGTTGTCCGGATCTGCCGTCGTCACCAGCGCTACCGGCCCCGGCATGCGCCGCATCGCCGCCTTCAGCGCGTCCGCCAGATCCATGTCCTTCATGCACGTACTCCCCGTGTCGACAGGTCCCGCCATCGCCGGATTTGCGCGGGCCCGTCGCCTGCCCAGCGTCACCCGATCTTGTCGAAGGGAACCCCCTTGTCGGGCCGATAGTCTTGCGGCATGCCGAGAATCTTCTCGGCGATCGTGTTCAGCAATATCTCGTCGGTGCCGCCGGCGATCCGGCCCGTTGGTGCGATCAGCCAAGACCGTACCCAATCCTCCTTCGCGATCTTCGTTTCGTCAAAGAGGGCACCGGGGCCGAGCAGATCGACGGCGAGTTCGGACAGCCTCTGCCGCGACCGGACCGAGACCAGCTTGTGGATCGAGCCCTCCGCCCCGGGCTCCTGGCCGCTGGCGATTTGGAGGAACGCTTTGTCCCGGATCGTCGCCAGTGCTTGCTGGAAGCGATAGGTATCGGCCACCGCAGCGCGCACGCGGCCATCGCGCAACGCCGACTCTCCGTGGAAAGATGCCCGACGCGCAAGCTCGAGGAACGTGTCGAGCTTCGGGCCGTAGCCGGTCTCGTCGGCAGCGGCCGCATAGCGTTCGATGAACAGGGTGTGCATCGAGACCGCAAAGCCCTGGCCGACGCCGCCCAGCCGCTGGCTGTCCGGCACGCGGACCTCGTCGAGAAACACTTCGTTCACGTCGTGCGTGCCATCGGACAGCTTGACGGGGCGTACCGAGACACCCGGGCTGCGCATGTCGAGCCAGAAATACGTCAGTCCCTGATGCTTGGGCAACGTGGCGTCGTGCCGGGCGACGATGACCGCATAATCGGAATATTGTGCCCAACTCGTCCATAGTTTCTGGCCGGACAGGATCCAGTCGTCGCCGTCGCGGATCGCGCGGGTACGAAGACCCGCCAGATCCGATCCGGCCGCGGGTTCCGAAAAGAGCTGGCACCAGATTTCGTCACCCTTGAGCGCGGGCATGACGAAGCGCTGCGCAACCGCTTCGGGGGCGTAGTGCATCATGATCGGCACCGGCTGGCCCAGGCTGATGCCGAAATATTCCGTAGGAAAATTATGCGCCAGTTCCTCGGAGGTGAAAACCGCCTGGTGCAGTTGCGTCAGGCCTACGCCGCCGAATTTCTTCGGGAAACTGATGCCCGAATAGCCGTTCTCATATTTGAACGTCATCCATCGCCGGGCGAGTTCCACATCCTCGGCTTCGGAAAGATATCGTCTGGCCTCCAGGCCGTATTGGGGCGCATGCATCGCGAGCCATGCCCGCGCCGTTTGACGATAGGCCTGAAGTTCGCTCACCAGATCAGCGGTCATATCGCACTCTCCAACGCCGAAATAAGGCGGTCCTGCCAGACGAACCGGCTACCGAACGTGCCGGCGGTACTGCGCGCACGCCGCATGTGCAGGTGCATGTCGGACTCCCAGGTCGCGCCGATGCCACCGAAGACCTGCGTTCCCTCGCGAGCCGCCAGATCATAGGCTTCGCACGCGCTGACACGGGCCGCTGCAGCAAGCGGGGTGAAATCGGCGAGGCCCTTGTCGTGGCGCAGTGCCGCCTCGAGGCAGTTTGCGCGTGCGATTTCCGTCGCAACGTACATCTCGGCTAGCTTGTGCTTGATCGCCTGGAACTTGCCGATGGGCTGGCCGAACGCCTGGCGCGTATTGGCATAGGCGCAGGCAAGCTCGAGGCAGGCATCGGCGCCGCCGGTCTGCTCCGCCGCCAGGACGACTGCGGCCCGCTCCAATACGGCCCAGGCGGTCGTTACCGCATCCGCTTCGCCTAGAGGACGCGCCAGCGTCGACGTAAAGCTGAGGTCGGCGACGCAGCGACTATTGTCATAGGTGTTGAGAATATCGCGACCGACGCTGGCGTCGAGTTCGACCAGAACCAGGTGCGGGGACGCGCCATCGGTGGCGAGCACCACCGCCAGATCAGCATGGGCGCCGGCTAGCACCGCCGGCATCGTCCCGGAGATCGAACCATCGGACCAGGTAACCGGGGGGAGGATCGCCAGGGCGTCATTGCCTCGGCCAAAACCGATGGTGGCGATCTTCTCGCCGCTGGCGAGAAGCGGCAGCACCTCGGCCTTGGTCGCCTCGTCGGCGGCCATCAGGATGGCCTGCGCTGCAGCATAGCTGCTTAGCAGAAACGGCGAGCCGCACAGCGACCGTCCCCCCGCCTCGGCCACCAGTGCCAGTTCGAGCAGGCCAAGGCCGAGGCCGTCATAGGCTTCGGGAATGGCCAGCGCGGTCCACCCCATCTCCCTGCATGCCTGCCAATGTGTTTCGTCATAGCGGCCGGGCGCTTCGAGCAGGTTGCGCAGGCGTTCGGCGGAATAGCCGTCCGCCAGCATGCGTCGCGCGGCGTCCTGGATCTGCTGCTGCTCTTCCGTGTATAAAATGGACATGATGCGCTACTTTCAGAGGTGGATGGTGATGGCCCCGGGGCCAGAGCCGATGCTATCGATCAGCGGGTGAAACTGCCTCCGATGCGCACCTTTTCCTGGAGCAACGCGCTGGGTCTGAAAGCTTCGCCATGCACCGCTTCCAGTTGCGTGAGCTTGGCGAGGATGTTGTCGAGGCCGATGGTGTCGGCCCAGAACATCGGGCCACCGGTATAGACTGGCCAGCTATATCCCGTGATGCAGGCGACATCGATGTCGGAGGCGCGCAGGACGATCCCTTCTTCGATGAGCTTGGCGCCTTCGTTCACGACCGGGAAGAGCAGGCGTGCCACGATTTCCTCGGCCGGCTGCGGGCCGCCGTCGCGGATTCCGAGCGCTTGCGCCACCTGCCGGATCGCGTCGGCCGCAACCGGTGAGAAGGTGGGCGTTCGATTCTGATCATAATCGTAGTAGCCGGCGCCGCTCTTCTGCCCCAGCCGACCAAGCTTGATCAGTTCGCCGCGCACGGTGCGTTGCGCCGGGTCGGGCCTGGCGACGTCGACACCCGCCAGATCGCGCATGCGGAACGGCCCCATGGGAAAGCCGTAGTCCTCGATCGCGTGGTCCACCGCTTCCGGCGACACGCCTTCCAGCACCATCGCGTCGGCCTGCGCGTTGCGCTGCGACATCACGCGGTTCGCGATGAACCCATGGCAAACGCGCGACAGCACGGCAACCTTGCCGAGGCGCTTGGCGAGCTTCATCCCGGCCGCGACGACCTCAGGCGACGTCCTTTCCGCGCGAACCACTTCCAGCAGGCGCATCACATTTGCGGGAGAGAAGAAGTGAAGACCGATCACGGACTCCGGACGGCGCGTCGCCGCTGCAATCTGGTCGATGTCGAGATACGACGTATTGGTTGCGAGGATGGCGCCACGCTTCGTTACGGCGTCGAGCTTTGCGAGGATGTCTTGCTTGGCGTCCATCGCTTCGAACACCGCCTCGATCGCCAGATCGACGTCTGCAAGTGCGGCAATCTCGAGCGTGGGGGAGAGCAGTGCCAGGCGCTCGTCCATCTGTTGCTCGGTCAGGCGACCTTTCTTTACCGCGCCTTCATAATGGGCCCGAATCTTGGCAACGCCGCGATCGAGCGCCTCCCCGGACATCTCCACGAGCGTCACAGCGATGCCGGCATCCAGCAACGCCAGGGTGATGCCAGTGCCCATCGTGCCGGCACCGACGACCCCCGCGGACTGGACGGCAAGGCTGGCGACGTCCTTGGGGATGCCCGGAACCCTCGCCGCCTCGCGCTCCGCGAAGAAGAAATAGCGCTGTGCGGCAGACTCGTTGGAGACCAGCAACTCCTCGAACAATTCCCACTCCCGCTTCACGCCTTCTTCGAAGGGGAGTTCGACCGCAGCCTCGACGCAACGGATGATCGCTTCCGGCGCCTTGAAGCCTTTGAGTTGCCTGGCGTTGGCGCGTCGGAAATCGTCGAACAGCTGACGGTTGCCCTTGTCGGGATCCACCATGTCCTGTCGATCCCGCGCGCGGGGGAGGGGGCGTCCCTCGGCCAGGATCCGGCGCGCAAAGGCAGTGGCATCTTCCTGCAACCGGCCTTCTTCGGCAAGGGCGTCGATCATGCCCATCTCCAGCGCTTTCGGCGCCGCGATCGGGTTGCCGCCGACCATGATTTCGAGCGCCCGGGCTGCACCGACGATCCGCGGAAGCCGTTGCGTTCCCTTGCCGCCGGGCAGCAGGCCCAGCTTGACCTCCGGTAGCCCGACCCGCGCGGACGGTACGGCGATGCGGTAATGGCAGTTCAGCGCAAGCTCGTACCCGCCGCCGAACGCCGTACCGTGGATCGCCGCGATGAGCGGCTTGGTGCCATATTCCGCCGCATGCAGGATACTGCCCAGATCGGGGCTATCGACGGCGTCGGCATCGGCCTTGTCGAGCTCGCCGATATCCGCGCCCGCGAAGAAGGTGCGCCCGCCGCAGATCAGCACGATCGCCTGGACCGAGGTATCGTCTTTGAATTTCTGGAAGCCTTCAGCGAGCGCGCGACACACCTTGCTGCTCAGTGAATTCACCGGCGGCGAGTCGATCTTGAGAATGCCGATGCCGTCATCAACGGTGAAAGTGCCAACGCTCGTCATCTACCCCTCCTGGCTCGTCGTTTGCAGCGTTAGCGGATGGAAACGCTCTCTTTTTTGAACGCGCTGCGGTCTTGCCAGTCGGGGGGATTGACGATCTGCGGATACTTGTACCCGTTCCGCACCGCGACCGAATAGGGCATGTCCAGCGCTTCCCACATTGCCTTGACCGCTCCCTGGACCGCCTGGGCGGGCTTGGCTGCGATGATCGCGGCGAGTTCGTCCGCCCGCGTCCAAAGCTTGTCGTTTTCGACGATCTCGCTCACCAAGCTCATGCGCAACGCCGTCTCGGCCGAAATCCGCTCGCTGTTCCCCAGCAGGATCATGCGCATGATGTCGCCATAGGGCATCCGATGCGATGCTCCGATCGGTTCACAGGAAGGAACGACGCCGAAGCTTACATGGGGATCGAAGAACTGCGCGTCCTGCGAGCAAATGATGAAGTCGCACTCGTTGAGGAAATAGAAGGCGCCGCCTGCGCATAGTCCATGGACGGCACCGATGACCGGCTTCCAGACCTGGTTCGTCTTGGGGGCGAGCATAGCCCCGGGGTCGCGTTCGCGGAACGGCTCGTCGGGATAGAAGGTGATGCCGTCGATCACGTCCACGCCCGTGCAGAACGCGCGGCCGGGAGCGCCGCGCAGAACGACGCACTTGATCTCCGGGTCTTCGCGGACGATTTTCCAGACGGCTTCCATGTCTTCCAGCATCTGCTGGTTGAATGCATTCATCCTTTCCGGGCGATTGAGCGTGATCGTGGCGACGCCCGTGTCTTCCTTGCTGAAAAGAATGGTATCAAACGACATTCCACGGTTCCTTAGCGATATTGGTCGTGTGCGAGCTTAGCCACATTGCTCAGGGCACGCGTTCGAAAATGGCGGCGAGCCCCTGGCCGCCGCCGATGCACATCGTCTCCAGAAGGTAGCGGCCGCCTCGCCGGTCGAGTTCGCGCAAGCCTGTCGCTGCGATGCGCACGCCCGTCGCGCCGAGCGGGTGGCCGAGCGAAATGCCCGAGCCGTTGACGTTGATGCGCGAGAAATCGTCTGCACCCAGTTGCCACAGATGGGTACAGGCCAGCACCTGTGCGGCGAAGGCTTCGTTCAGTTCTATGAGATCGATGTCGGCGAGCGACAGTCCGGCGCGATCGAGCGCACGCTGCGTCGCCGGGACCGGGCCGATCCCCATACGTTCGGGACCGACGCCGGCTGTCGCCCAGGATACGAGCCGCGCAACCGGGCGGAGTCCCAAGGCTTCTGCCTTGCGGGCGCTGGCGACAATACAGGCAGCGGCACCATCATTCTGGCCGCTGGCGTTTCCGGCGGTGACCGTTGCCTCCGCATCGATGCCGGCGCGGACGGGGCGGAGCGCGGCAAGGCCTTCGAGCGTGACGTCCGCACGCGGATGTTCATCGGTGTCGACGCTGGCTACCTTGCCCTTTTGCGGAACACGCACCGGGATGATCTCTTGCACGAAGCGCCCCTCGCGCTGCGCGGCGACCGCACGAGCATGCGACGCGAACGCGACCCGGTCCTGTGCCTCGCGGTCGATCGAGAATTCCCGGCGCAGATTTTCTGCCGTTTCGATCATGCCGCCGGGGACGGGATGATGCCGCCCGCCGGAGGTGATCCGCCCCCGCGCGATGCGATCCCAGAAGGGCTGGGAGTCGCCCTTCAGGCCGAAGCGGCCCCCCAACACATAATGTTCGGCCTGGCTCATCGCCTCTACTCCGCCGGCGATGACGAGATCGGCAGCGCCGGTCTGGATGCGCATTGCGGCGTCAAGGATGGCCTGAAGGCCCGATCCGCAGCGGCGATCGATCTGGATGCCCGGCGCCGCGATGCCGAGTTCGCTGTCCAGCGCGGCAATACGGCCGATCGCCGGTGCCTCGCCATTGGGAGAGCACTGGCCGAAGATCACGTCGTCGACATCATTCCCGGTGATGCGGGTGCGCTCGACGAGTCCGCGCAGTACGGTCTCAGCGAGTTGGGCCGCCGTGAGGTCGCGGAAAATGCCGCCATAGCGGCCGACCGGCGTGCGAACCGGCTCAAGGACATAGGCGTCGATCACCGTATAACTCAGACTTCGATCAGCACGGCGCCGGCTTGGCCGCCGCCCGCGCACATCGTGGCGACCCCCAGCCCGCCACCGCGACGCCGAAGATCGTTGATCAGGGTCGTGATCATGCGGCCGCCCGAAGCCGAGATCGGATGACCGATGCTGCAACCACTGCCGGATATGTTGACGCGTTCGTCATCCAGGTCGAGCTCGCGCACCGCCGCAATGGGCACCGATGCGAAGGCTTCGTTGATCTCCCAGAGCGCGACGTCCTGCGGCTTACGGTTTGCGCGTGCCAGCAACTTCCTGACGACACCCGGCACGGCAAGTCCCGTCAGGCGCGGATCGATGCCGAGGGCGGTCCAGCCGAGCACCTTCGCCTTGACCTCCAGCTTGTCGGAAGCGGCGATGTCGGCACTGGTAACCAGCATGGCGCTGGCAGCATCGTTGATTCCGCTCGAATTGCCTGCGGTGACGCTGAATCCCGCGATCTCCGGGTGGATCACGCGCAGGCCGGCCAGCACTTCCATCGAGGTTTCGCGGCGCGGATGCTCGTCGACGCGGCATTCGCGGTAGGATCCGTCGGCCATCAATGCCATGACCGGGACAATCTCCTCGTCGAACTGGCCCGCATCGATCGCGGCGATGGCGCGCTGGTGGGACCGGACGGCCCAGGCATCCTGTTCTTCGCGGGTGAGCCCGGCTTCCTTCGCGGTGTTCCAGCCCACGGTAATCGACATGTCGAGATTGGGCGCTTCGTCCGTCGATAGGTGCGTCGGCGGATACCAAGGCTCATACGCGTCGCCGCCGGGAATGCGGCGGCTCAGCTTCGGTCCGAGCGAGTAGGAATAGGCGCCGCCAGCAATCACATAGCGTTCCATGCCCGCCGCAACCGCAGCGGCAGCAAATCCGAGCGCGGTCAGGCTACCGGCGCAGTGGCGGTTGAGCGCCACGCCGCCGCCGGCCGTCATCCCAGCCTCGAGCGCCGCATAGCGCGCCACCGCGCCGCCGCCATAGCCGGATTCCGCCAGAATGACGTCGTCGATTTGGGACGGATCGACGCCCACGCGCTCGATCACTGCTTTCAAGACCGGAATGGCCAGTTGTTCGACTTCGGTGTGTGCGAACATCCCCTTGCGGGCGGTGCCGACGGCGGTCCGGACCGCCGAAACGATGACTGGAGACATTTCCATTCCCTTCCAAATTGGCATCCGCCCGCTGGCGATCGGTATGGGCGCGGATCGCCGGCCGGCGATCGGGCGCGCGATTGCCATCAGTTGCGCATGATGAACCCGCCGTCGACGTTGAGCGTCTGTCCGGTCATCCACCGACCGGCTTCCGAGACCAGCAACAGCAATGCGCCGCACAAGGCATCCGGCGTGTCGCGGGCGTTGATGGGTGCGCGAGCCTCGACCATCTGCGACCAGGGGTGGTCGGGCGGCGTGAGCGAGAGCCCGGCATCGGTTGCGGTTATGCCGGGGGCAATGGCGTTGACGCGAATGTTCTGCGGCCCGAGATGGGTTGCGAGCGAGGTCGTCAACGCCACCAGCGCGAGCTTGGTGATGCCGTACAGCGACTGCGCGGGAAAGGCGCCGGCCGAAACCTGATTGACGATCGCGCCGCCGCCGCGGGCGACCATCGAAGGCACGCAGACCTTGGCGCAGTTGAAAGCGCCCCAGGTGTTCACGGCCATCGATTTGTCGAATGTCGCCCGATCGGTATCCATCAGCGGCGCCGTAGTGATTTCGACCATCAGCGCAGCGTTGTTCACCAAGATGTCGATCCCGCCAAACGTCTCCGTCGCGACCCGTGCCATCGCTTCCACCGAAGGCGTGTCCGTGATGTCGACCTCGACCGCCTTCGCGCTTCCGCCCGCCGCGAGGATCTCATCAGCGACGGACTGCGCCCCGGCCGCATTAAGATCGGCAACGATGACCTGGGCACCGGCTTGCGCCAAAGCTATCGCATAGGCGCGGCCGATCGAATTGCCTCGGCCGCCAGCGCCCGTCACGATCGCAACCTTGCCGTCCACCCGGAAATTCTCGTTACGAAAATCTGCCATGATCATCCATCCTCATCCGGTTCTGTCGGCGGCTTCTGACGAAGCGGGGCGTCGCGAATGATTCTACCGATTGAACGTTCGAAAGGTAGCGCCCCGAGCTGTCTTGCGTCAAGGGGTGCCAAGCGGGCGGCGCCGCCTGGCGCGCTTTGGTTTCAGGCGCGGCCCGCGGCAGCGAGCGCGGCCCGCACCTGTTCGCCGTAGAGGGCTTCGGCGTTCGCCTTGAGGTCCGGAAGGTAATCGGTTGGAAAGCGGCCCGGTGCCGGCTTGGCGTCCTTCAGCAGGATACGCCCGACCTGCATTTGATGAATTTCGGTGGGGCCATCCGCCATGCCCATAACCGGTGCCGAATAATAGACGCGCGCCAGCGGGGTGAGGTTCGTCAAGCCGAGCGATCCGAGCAGATGCGTGGCCTTCCGGATGACGTGATCGATCACCTGTGCGCATCGCACCTTGCACGCGCCGATCCACTGGATCGCTTCATGCTCCATGCCACGATCCAGCAGCCAGGCGGTTTTCAGGATCAGCAGCTGCAGTTCCTCAATCATGATCCAGCAATCCGCCACGTCCACCTGGACCAGCTGTTTGCGCGCCAGCAACTCACCCTGGGTGGTCCGTGATGCGGCGCGCTCGATCATCATCTCGAGTGCCTTGCGGGCCTGACCAACGGTTCGCATCGCGTGATGAATACGGCCTCCGCCAAGGCGTGCTTGTGCTACCTTGAAGCCTTCGCCAGGTGCGCCCAATATGTTATCGCGTGGAACGCGCACATTGTTGTAGCGCAGGTGCGGGTGCCCCCCTTCCCCATAGGGTTCGCCAAAGATTCCTACCTGTTGGACGATCTCGATCCCGGGTGTGCCGGCGGGCACCAGAATGGCGCTGAAGCGCTCGTGGCGGGGCCTATCGTCGCTCTCGGTCCGCGCGATCACGATGAAGAACGCCGCGTGGTGCCCGTTGGATGAAAACCATTTCTCGCCATTGAGTACCCATTCGTCCCCGTCAAGCGAGGCGGACAGGCGAAACTGAGTCGGATCGGAACCGCCCTCGACCTCAGTCATCGAGAAGCACGAGTAGATTTCGCCAGCCTGCAACGGATCAAGGAATTGCCGCTTCTGCGCTTCCGTCCCGAAGCGTGCCAGAATTTCGCCATTGCCACTGTCGGGTGCCTGACAGCCGAACACGGTCGGTGCCCAGAAGCTGCGGCCGAGAATTTCGTTGATGTAGGTGAGCTGTACGCTGCCGAAGCCAGGGCCACCCAGTTCTTGCGGCAGATGGAGACCCCAAAGCCCCTTTTCCTTCACGATCGCCTGAAGTGGCTTTAGCACCGCGCGCGATGCGACGTCGGTCACGTCGTATGGTTGGGAGCCGTATTGGTCGAACAGATAGTCCATGGGCTCGACTTTCTCGCGCACGAAATCGCGGATCCAGTCGAGCTTGGCCTGGAATTCAGGGGAGAGGCTGAAATCGGTCATCGTGTTGCCTTTGCTGATGCTACGGTTTGAATGCCGATCCAGGCGCCGGACCCGCACCGTCGACGCGGAGAATGGCACCGGTGGTGTAGGAGGAGGCGGGGCTGGCGAGGTACAATGCGGCGGTCACGATCTCGCGTGGTTCTCCGATGCGGCGCATCGGGATGTCGCCTCCGACGGCGGGATCGTCCGCCCAGGCCCTGGAAATGTCGGTACGAAACGCCCCTGGCGAGATCACGTTGATGCGCACCTTGGGCGCGTAGGCCATGGCAAGCGCGACGCTCATCGCGTTGAGACCGGCCTTCGCCCCGGCATATGGTCCGAAGTTTGCGGCCGGTCGCAACGCGCCGGTCGACGAGATGTTGATGACCGACCCACCGCGCCCTGCAGCCATCCGCTCCGCGATCAGCGCGGTGAGGCGGAAGGGGCCCTTGAAGTTGACGTCAACGATCTTGTCGAACAGCGCTTCGCTGGTTTCGTGGGGAGAGGGCGCAAGCGGCGACAGGCCGGCATTGTTAACCAGGATATCGACATGCCCTTTCCAGCCCCATGCCGCATCCGCGAGTGCAAGAAGCTCGTCCCATTCCCCGACATGCGCCGCGACGGGGAGGGCGTGACGACCCATCGCCTCGATCTCTCGGGCCACGACTTCGCACGCCTCCATTTTGCGGCTGGCGATCACGACATCGGCTCCGGCGGCAGCGAAGGCCAGCGCCATCTCGCGGCCCAGACCGCGACTGCCGCCGGTAACCAGCGCAACCATGGAAGACAAATCGAACAGTTCGGCAGGTGTCCTGGTCACAGCTTCGATCTTTTCGCGATCTGTTCTGCGCAGGAAAGAAGGTTGAGCGTTAGTCGGCCGAAAAACTCGCCTTGTTGCCGGGGCATTTTCCCTGTGAGGGACTCGGCGTATTTACGTTCCAGCAGGGTAGCGAGCTTGAATTGAGCAAGTACCATGTAATAGTCGATATTGTCGGTCGGCAGCCCCGAAAGCTCACCGTACAGGGCGATCAGTTCCTCTCGCGGTGGAAAGTGCGTTGGATCGAACAGTTCGGGTGGAGGTGCGACCCCGCCGGGATCGGCCGGTCGGAAGCCATACACCGTCCAACCTAGATCCAGCAGCGGATCGCCGATGGTGGACAATTCCCAATCGATGATCGCCGCCAGCTGTCCCTTTCGCCTCTTGTCGAACAGGGTATTCGCAAATCCATAGTCGCCATGGATGATGCCGAGCCGCGGGGTCTCGGGCAGGTTGGCCTCCAGCCAGTCGGTCACATAATCAAGACCGGGTAATACCCGTCCTGCATAGCCTTCGGTCTCGCGATAACTGGCAAGTTGTCCCAGCCATCGCTCTACCTGACGCGAGAGAAATTTCTCGCCGCGTCCGAAATCGTTAAGACCCACTGCGCGATGGTCGATGCGCGAGAGATCAGCAAGCCCGCGGATGAGTTCGAACGCCAATTCGCTGCGATCGGCTGCGGGGTCGTCATAGGGAGGCGGTAGCGGCCCGTCGCCATAGTATCCCCAGCCGTCCACGAAGGCCATGACGTAAAAGGACACGCCGATGACGTCGCGCGCGGCACACCAAGCGAGCATGTGCGGAGCGCGAACCTTCGTTCCGTTCAGCACCGTAAGGATTCGTGCTTCGCGGCCAAGGATTCTCTCGCTGTCCGGACGAGGCACGCGGGGTGGGCGGCGCAATACGGCAGTCTCGCCCCCGCGCGTGATGCGAAACACCGCGTTGGAGGAGCCGCCGGTCAGCTGGGTGGCCTGAAGCGGCCCGTCTCCCAGCAACGGCAGGTGCTGATTCGCCCAGTGTTCGAACTCCCGCGCCGGAAGCAGATGTGCGTCGGTACTCCTATTCTGCACGCCGCCGACACCTCTCTCGATCAGTTGTTTTGGATGAACATAAAATCAGATTATGGATAAACGTCTATATAATCTGACGCAGCGCGTGTCGATAGATACCTATTGAATATTCGATCGGTAATGCTAGGCCTTTGCCGAGCCTGCGCTCGTGTCCACCGCGGCGCGCGGGCGTGAAGCGGGCGCATGCGGGTTTTCGGCTGGTGCGACTCTCGGATTCGTGTGCGGAGGATGCATGATGAGCGGAATTATCGGCTTTGGTGCCTATGTGCCGAAACGGCGCCTGCAACGTGCCGCGATACATTCGATCCACGAATGGTTCGCACCGGGATTGAAGGGCCTTGCAAAAGGCGAGCGGGCGATCGGCGACTGGGATGAGGACAGCATCACTATGGCGGTCGAAGCCGCCCGTGACGGGTTGGTCGGCCTGGATCGTTCGCGCGTCGGCACCGTCGTCCTCGCATCGACGACATTGCCTTTTGCGGACCGGCAGAATGCCGGCATCGTCAAGGAAGCTTTGAATCTGGGCGACGCCGTCGGTGCTATGGACGCGTGCGGCAGCCTGCGTGCCGGCACCAGCGCTTTGATCCAGGCATTGCGCACAACGGCGATCCAAGGGGCAGCTCCGCAGATCTGCATCGCATCCGACATGCGCAAGTCGCGCCCCGCATCGGAAGCCGAGTTGTCGAACGGGGACGCGGCAGCGAGCGTCGTGGTGGGACATGGCGATACGATCGCTGACTATCTCGGCGCCTACAGCGTCACCGCAGATTTCGTCGACCATTCCCGAGCGGCGGGCTCGGATTTCGATTATGGTTGGGAGGGACGCTGGATCCGCGACGAGGGCCATCACGGACTGCTGGTGACGGCGCTCAAGGATGGGCTGGGCTCACTTCAGATCGCGGCGGACGCCGTTGATCACGTCATCATCCCTTTGAACGGACGCGGCGTGGCTGCCTCGGTGGCCAAGAAGGCCGGCTTTCGACCGGACGCGGTCGTGCCGACGCTCGCCGAGCAGCTCGGAGACAGCGGAGCCGCCCATCCGCTGGTTCTGTTGGTCTCCGTCCTCGAACGCGCGCAGCCGGGCGAGAAGATTTTGCTGGTTGGCTTCGGTCAGGGCGTGGACGTCATCTTGTTCGAAGCGACCGAGGCTTTGTGTCGCCTGGTGCCCCGCAGAGGTGTCCAAGGCCATCTCGCGCGGCGTGTGGAGGAGCGAAATTATATGCGCTGGCTCTTTCACCGCGGCCAGGTGGAACTCGAGACCGGGATGCGCGCGGAAGCCGACAACAAGCAGTTTTCGGCCTCCTTGTGGCGGCGACGCAAGGAAGTGCTGGGGCTGGTTGGCGGGCGTTGCACCCAGACCGGTACCGTCCAGTTCCCGAAGAGCGAGATCGGCGTGAATCCGAACAAGCCGGTGCGCGGGACGCTGGAAGACTATCCGTTGGCGGATAAGCGGGCGCGCCTCATCACCTACACTGCCGATGCCCTGTCCTACACGCCAGCGCCGCCCCTCTACTACGGGCTGATCGACTTCGAGGGTGGGGGCCGTTTGAAGGCTGAACTGACCGACGTGGAGGCGGGCGCGCTCGAAGTTGGAATGGAGCTGGAAATGGCCTTCCGGATCAAGGCTTTCGATAAATCCCGAGGATTTCGAAAATATTTCTGGAAGGCCCGCCCTGTTATGACGGAGGTTTGATATGGCGAGCGGCATCAAGGACAAGGTCGCGATCCTGGGGATGGGGTGCGCCAAGTTCGGTGAGCGATGGGACAAGGACGCTGGCGACCTTATGGTCGAGGCGTTCGATGAGGCGATTATCGACGCGGGTATCGACGTTTCGCAAATCGACGCCGCCTGGCTTGGCGTTGCCTATGACGTCGTCAATATCGGATCGTCTGGTATTCCGATGTCGTTCGCACTGCGCCTCCCCAATATCGGCGTTACCAAAGTTGAGAACTACTGTGCCTCCGGAACCGAGTCCTTTCGAGGGGCGGTATATGCCGTGGCGTCGGGAGCGGCAGACATCGCCTTGGCGATGGGGGTCGAGAAGCTGAAGGACACGGGTTATGGCGGTCTTCCGGTTCGCACGATCGGCAGTACGTTCGATATGGTCGGTGTGGAGGGATCCGGACCGGGAAATTTCGCGCAGCTCGCGTCAGCATATCGCGCTGTCCATGGCATTGGTGCTGATGACCTAAAACGTGCGATCGCCCATGTCTCGGTGAAGTCGCATGCGAACGGTGCGAAAAACCCGAAGGCTCATTTGCGCAATGCCGTCGACATGGACACGGTCCTCAATGCACCGATGATCGCGGAGCCGCTTGGATTGTTCGATTGCTGCGGCGTCTCGGATGGCGCAGCCTGTGCGATCGTCACGACCCCGGAAATTGCGCGCAGCCTTGGCAAGAAAGACCTGGTGACGGTCAAGGCATTGCAGCTGGCGATGTCCAATGGCTGGGAGATGCAGCAGGCTGGCGGATGGAACGGAAGCTATTTCCACACGACCCGCATCGCGGCGACCAAGGCGTATGCCGAGGCGGGAGTCTCCAGCCCGCGCGAGCAGATCAACCTGACCGAGGTCCATGACTGCTTTTCGATCACCGAGCTTATCACGATGGAGGATTTGTTTCTTTCCAAGGAAGGGCAGGCATGGCGCGACGTCCGGGACGGGATGTTCGACGCTGACGGCAAGATACCATGTCAGATCGATGGCGGCCTCAAATGCTTTGGTCACCCGATCGGCGCATCAGGGCTTCGCATGATCTACGAAAACTACCTACAATTGCTGGGTCGTGCGGGCGACCGGCAGGTCAAGACTGCGCCGAGTTTAGCACTCAGTCAGAACCTCGGTGGCCAGCCGTGCGAAAACGTTTCTGCTGTCGCTATTGTGGGGCTGGCAAATGTCTGAGCTTTCCGCAACGCTGGCCAGGACGATGGAAGCGGATGTTTTCGAGGCTTTTCTCGACCAAGTCCGGAAGTTCGTGCGCGAGCGCCTCGTTCCCGAAGAGGAACGAGTCTTCGAGGCAGGGCAGGTGCCGCGTGACCTGCTGGACGAGATGTGTGACCTCGGCCTGTTCGGCCTGACGACGCCGCAACAATATGGCGGCCTCGGGTTAAGTCTCGGAGAATATATCGAAACCGTCATGGAGATATCCTGGGCGGCCCCCGCGTTCCGTTCTGCGCTCTCGATCAACACCGGTATGGTGACCACCGCGTTCAAGACGAGCGCGACCGAAGAACAGCGGCGTGAATGGATGCCCCGCCTAGCTAATGGGGCGATGGGCTGCTTTGCGCTGACGGAGCCCGACAGCGGTTCCGATTCAGCCGGTTTGCGGACACGCGCGGTGCGGGACGGCAGCGACTATGTCCTGAACGGCACGAAGCGCTACATCACGAATGGCCCGATCGCGGACATGGTGCTGGTGATGGCGCGCACGACTGCCGAAAACCTGCCGAAGAATAAGCACGTCTCCGCATTCATCGTGCCCGCAGACACACCAGGCCTGACGCGCGCGAAACCCGACAAGAAGATGGGGCAATCCGGTGCCTTGACAGGTGACATCGTACTCGAAGACGTACGGGTGCCGACGGCCGCGCTGCTCGGGGGGGAAGAAGGCAACGGCTTCAAGACTGCCATGAAAGCCCTCGATACCGGACGTCTTTCGGTGGGCGGCGCCGCCATCGGCTATTCGCGCCGTATCCTGGAATCCGCGTTGCGCTACGCGACCGAGCGAAAGGCCTTCGGACAGGCGATCTGCAATTTTCAGTTGATCCAGGCGATGCTCGCGGATTCGAAAGCCGAACTCTACGCCGCCGAGTGCATGATCGCCGACGCGATCCGGCGCGCCGAGTCCGGGCGGACATTTTCTACCGAAGCAAGTTGCGTCAAGATGTTTGCGACCGAAGCATGCGGCCGCATCGCAGACCGCGCGGTCCAGATCTATGGCGGCGCCGGGTACATGTCCGAATATGAGGTCGAGCGTTTCTATCGCGATGTGCGTCTCTATCGGATCTATGAGGGCACGACGCAAATCCAGCAACTGGTGATCGCCAAGAACATGCTGCGCGACTTCGCCGAACGGCAATGATCGCGCTGTCTACTCGAGCGCCAGCAAGCGCTCGTATCGTCAGATACAGGATGAGGGGAATATCGTGAGCGAAGTAGGATCGTACGCGGTCGAGGACGGCATTGGCATCATCACCATCGATTCGCCTCCCGTTAACGCACTGGGAATCAAGGTGCGGCGGGCTCTACATGAAGGGTTTACGAAGTTCGGTGCCGATGACGCCGTCAAGGCGATCGTGCTGATCTGTGGTGGGCGGACGTTTTTTGCAGGCGCGGATATTTCCGAATTCGGCAAGCCGATCGAGCAACCTGATCTGCTGGGCACGCTGCACTCGATCGAGAATGGCGGCAAACCGGTAGTCGCGGCGATCCACGGCACGGCTCTGGGCGGCGGCTACGAACTGGCGCTCACTTGCCATTACCGGATTGCCGTTCCCTCGGCGAAGGTCGGGCTGCCGGAAGTGAAGCTTGGGCTACTGCCTGGCGCCGGCGGTACGCAGCGCCTTCCTCGCATCGTCGGCGCCGCTGCGGCTCTGGATATCATCGTCGGCGGAGATCCTGTCCCAGCAAAGCGGGCGCTTGCGCTTGGCATGGTCGACGCGCTCGCCGAAGAAGGACGGCTGCGGGAGGATGCAATCGCCTTCGCCCGGACGCTGCTTGAACAAGGGCGACCTCTGCAACGCGTACGCGACCGGCAGGACAAGGTCGATGCCGACAAGGGAAATACCGGGCTGTTCGATGCGTATCGCGAAAAGGTCGCCCGATCGACGCGGGGCTTCAAGGCACCGGGGCATATCATAAAGGCGATTCAGGCAGCGGTCGAATTGCCGTTCGAGCAGGGTATTCTGCGCGAGCGCGAACTGTTTCACGAGTTGCACGATTCAATCGAATCGGAGGCGCAGCGTTATTATTTCTTTGCCGAACGCCAGACGAGCAAGATCCCTGACGTGCCCTCCGATACGCCGCGTCTGCCGGTAAAGTCGGTGGGCGTGATCGGCGCGGGAACGATGGGCGGCGGCATCGCAATGAACTTCCTGAACGCCGGGCTGCCGGTCGTGCTTTCGGAGATGAATCAGGAAGCGCTCGAGCGGGGCCTTTCGGTGATCCGCAAGAACTACGAGAACACGGTGCGCAAGGGCCGCCTGAAGCAGGAGGACGTCGAGAGCCGCATGGCGCTCATCACGCCCGTGGTCGGCCTCGATGCGCTCTCCGGTGTCGACCTGATCATCGAGGCAGTATTCGAGCAGATGTCGATCAAGAAAGATATTTTTGCGACCCTTGATCGCATCGCCAAGCCGTCGGCTATCCTCGCGAGCAACACCTCGTTCCTGAACATCGACGAGATCGCGTCGGTCACCAGCCGGCCCGAGCGGGTGATCGGGCTCCACTTCTTCTCTCCGGCTAATGTGATGCGCCTGCTCGAGGTCGTGCGGGGTGAGAAGACGTGCAAGGAAGTTATCGCGACCTGCATGACTCTGGGCATTGGCAAGGTCCCGGTTCTGTCACGCGTGGGGCCGGGTTTCATCGTCAATCGTATCATGGGGCTTCGCGTGCATCTCGCCGACGCGATGGTGCTCGAAGGACCGACACCGGAGGAGATTGACAAGGCGATCTACGACTTCGGGTTCGCCATGGGTCCGTTCGAGATGATCGATCTGGTTGGACTGGACGTGATCGGTCGCGACGACGACCAGCGCTCGCTGCATGGCGATCTCGTCAAGCTCGGTCGTCGCGGTCAAAAGACGGGTGCCGGCTTCTACGATTATGACGCCAATCGGAAACGCAGTCCCTCCCCAATTGCGGCGCAGGCGATCGACGACTTCGCTAAGTTCAAGCGCGTCGCACGGGGGACATCGCAGCCGCCCGAAGAGATCGTCGCGCGCTTGTTGTATCCGATGATCAATGAAGGAGCGAAGGTACTGGAAGAAGGCATCGCCATCCGCGCTTCGGACATCGATGTCGCTTGCATATTGGGGTATAACTGGCCGCTCTATACCGGCGGGCCTATGTTCTGGGGCGATACGATCGGGCTGCAGAAGGTGGTCGACAAGCTCGAGGCGCTCGCGAAAATCCATGGCGAACAGTTCGCGCCGTGCAAGCTGCTTCGGGAAAAGGCCGCAAATGGTGGAAGCTTCACGCGCTGATCGGCTCGGCGCGCGGCAGTGCACCGGACTGCGCCTCGCAGCATCGCTGGGATGCCCGGAGGCACGGATCCGCACCCTCCCGCGCATCAAGGGCGTTTTCGCTTGGGGAAACGCTCTTCCTTGTCCCGTGTCGCATTTTCCGAGCCGTTGACGGAAAACGGTTCGCTCGACCATGTTCTGGCGAGGCACGTTTCGCCGCTACACGAGTGAGACGCATGACGTACGAACACTTGATCTATGAGATGGTTGGGGATGTCGCAGTCGTCCGGTTCAACAAGCCGGAAACGCTCAACGCCATGACCGATCCCATGGGCAGCGAGATATTGGTCGCGTTGCATCGTGCCGAGCGCGAGGCTCGCGCTCTTGTGCTCACCTCCGTCGGGCGGGCCTTTTGTTCGGGCGCTAACCTATCCGACGCGACATTCGACCTGGAAGATACGGGTCGCGACGTGGCGGCCGGGGTGCGCAGCATCTTCAACCCGTTGCTGCTCGACATGCGGGCGTCGCATCTCCCGATCGTTACGGCGGTCAAGGGTGCTGCGGCGGGCGTCGGTTGCGGAATCGCCTGTGCTGGCGACCTGATTGTCGCGGGGGAGAGTGCGTTCTTCTTTCCGGCTTTCCGCCATGTCGGTCTCTCACCTGACGGCGGTATCAGCTATCTGCTGACCAAGGCGATCGGGCGCGTGCGTGCGATGGAAATGATGTTGCTCGGTACGAAACTGCCTGCTGCGCTCGCGCTCGAATGGGGGCTGGTCAATCGCGTCGTAGCCGACGACGCAGTCGAGACCGAGGCATTGTCGCTTGCTACCGCATTGGCGGCCGGACCGAGGTCGCTCGCGCATATCAAGGATGCGGCCTGGGCCGCATGCGATTTGTCCATGCCCGAACAACTGCAGCGCGAGCGCGAATTGCAACGTGCTTCCGGTCGAACGCCCGACTTTATCGAAGGCGTCGCCGCTTATCGGGAGCGGCGCCCGCCGCGTTTCACTGGACGCTGACGGGCTATAGCGTGCTCACCAGGTGGCCGCCATCGACTTCGATCACCGCTCCCGTCATGTAGTGGGAGAGATCCGATGCAAGCAGCAGCAGGGGGCCGTCAAGATCGGCAAGTTGTCCAAGGCGGCGTTGCGGGATGCGCCTGATCATGGCCTTGCCTGCCTCGGTTTCCCAGAAACCGGCGTTGAGCTCGGTCTCCAGATAGCCCGGCGCCAGCGCATTGACGCGTATCCCGAAACGGGCAAGCTCGAGCGCCAGCGATTTCGTCATCTGGATCGCGCCTGATTTGGACACTGCATAGGGTAGGACGCCGCCTGCCTGGCGTAGACCTAGGATCGAGGTGATGTTGATGATCGATCCGCCCGCCCCTCTGGCGCGCATTGCACGACCCGCCGCCTGCGACATCAGGAAAATACCCTTGAGATTGGTATCGATCACCGTGTCCCAATCGGCTTCGCTCTGATCGAGCGCCGGTGCATCGCGCACCACGCCGGCATTGTTGATCAGGATGTCCACCCGGGCCAGCGCCGGCGCGGCGGCGGTGATGCTGGCTTTGTCGGTGACGTCCAACGTGATGGTCTGGCACTTGCCCCCGTCAGCGCGTATCCGCTGCGCGATGGCAGCCAAGGCTTCCGGCCGCCGCGCAGCCAGGACGACTTCGGCACCCGCGCCGGCCAGGACAGTGGCGAAATGCGCGCCCAGTCCTGCCGACGCACCCGTTACCACTGCAACCTTGTCGTCTAGTCGCCATCGCTCCATCGGGCCCATCCTCGCATCACTTCGTGGTTCTTTCGGAAGATCATCGCCGCCAACTTCATGAGCGTTCCCGCTGGGGCGTAGCAGGCTTCCGCTCCGGGAAACGTGGACCCATGATCTCGATAGCCGCGAGCGCCTCGTTCAAACGCGCGATCTCCAGCGCACTGAGATCTATGTTGCTCGCGGCGATGTTTTCTTCGAGTCTGATGCGCTTCGTCGTACCGGGAATGGGAACCAGCGTGGGACGCTGGGCGAGCAGCCAGGCCAGCGCGATCTGCGCGGGGGTGACGCCGCGCTTCGCGGCAGCCTCGCGGAGGAGGCGCACCAGCGCCTGATTATGCTCGATCGCAGCCGGGGCGAAGCGCGGCAGCGATCGGCGCAGGTCGCCTTCGCGGATCTGGTGCCCCGGTGCCATCGTCCCGGTGAGAAAGCCCTGCCCGAGCGGGCTATAGGCAATGAAGCCGATGCCCAGCGCGTCGCAGGCCTCCAGGATGCCGTTGCTCTCCACGTCGCGCGACCACAGCGAATATTCGCTCTGCACGGCGGCGACGGGGTGCACCGCATGCGCGCGCTGCAGCACCTCGGCGCTCGGCTCGGACAGGCCGAAGTGCAACACCTTGCCTTCTGCGACCAATTCCCTGACCGTCCCGGCAACGTCTTCGATCGGTACCTGTCGGTCGACCCGGTGCTGGAAGTAGAGATCGATGACTTCCGATCGGAGCCGCCGCAACGATTGCTCGCAACTCGCGCGGATATGCTCGGGCCTGCTACTGAGGCCCTGTTGCTTGCCGTCGACGATCCGGAAACCGAACTTGGTTGAGATCCGCACCGTGCCGCGGTCCGGTTCGAGGGCGGCGCCGACGAGTTCCTCGTTGATGTAGGGGCCATAGACCTCGGCGGTGTCGAACAACGTGACGCCGCGATGGACTGCCTGCCGGATCAGTTTCACCGCATCGGCAGGATCCAGGGTCTCCGCAAAGGCAGCGTTGAGGCCCATGCATCCGAATCCGATCGCGGAGACCTCGAGTTCCTGAGTCAACCGGCGTGTTATCATCCAGCCTTCCTCTTCTTGAGGGTATGCATCGCGGTTGCCGTTCAGGATCCGGCTTTGGTCCGGGCGTTGAAGTGTGCCACGCCGGCCATCGCCTCGGCGCTATCGGCTACGCCCATGACGCACCGGTGCTCCAGCGCCAGTCCTGCTTCCAGTGACAGGTCGAGGCCTTCGCGGATCGCGTCGCGCACTGCGCGCTGCGCCGTTTCACTCCCCTGGGTCGCCGCCAGGCAAAGCGCCAGCGCGGTGCCGATCACGTCATCGCTCACTTGCGTCACGAGCCCGATCTCGAGCGCGCGCGCCGCACTGATCGGTGCACCGAGCAACGCAAGCTCTAAGGCGCGGGGAGCGCCGATGATGCGCGGCAGCAGCTGGGTACCGCCATAGGATGGCATCAGCGAATGGGTAATTTCCGGCAGCCCGAGAACCGCGTCCGTCGCCGCGACCCTGAAGGTGCAGGCCATCGCCAGCTCCAGTCCGCCGCCAAGCGCCATGCCGTTGATCGCAGCGACGGTTACCTTCGACAGGCGGACGATCCGCAGGATCAGCGCGTGCATATGCCGCACCCGCGCATCTGGATCGATGCCGCCTTCCTTCAGATCAGTGCCGACGGAGAATGCCCGACCGGAACCGGTGATGACGATCGCGCGGATCGCGGGATCGGCTTCCGCGTCGAGCAGGGCGCGTTCGAACGCATTCACCATTTCGCTGTTAAGGGCGTTGAGGACCCTCGGCCGCTCGAAGCGGATCACCATGCACGCTTGCTCGATGGATGTCGAAAGCGTCGAAACTGCTTGCTCGGTCATCGCTCAACTCCCTAGTCGCGCCGATATCGCTGCGGCCTGCGCGAGTGCTTCTCGATATTCCGTGCGGAGCTGGCCCACGAGCCGATCGGTCGGAAGGACTGCATCGACCCCGGCGACACCCTGTCCGGCAGACCAGATTTCCTTCCAGGGCTTCAGCGGGGTGCCATCCGGCGCCTCGCGTAGCTGGGGGTGGCGCAAATCCAGCTTGGTGGGATCCAGGCCAGCACGACGTAGCGATTCGTTCAGGAAGCTGGCGGGGGTTCCTGTCATGGCCGCCGTAGCCACCACGTCCGAAGCACCGGCGGCAATGAGCATCGCCTTGTATTCGGGGGCGGCAACGGACTCATCGGTCGCGATGAAGCGGGTGCCCATATAGGCTAGATCGGCACCGGCGGTGGTCGCTCCGGCGATGTCGCTGCCTGTTGATAGTGCGCCGGCGAGCAGGATCGTGCCATCGAACCTGCGCCGCGCATCGTGCAGAAAGGCAAAGGGGTTCAGGAATCCGGTATGACCGCCGGCGCCCCCGGTGAGCAGGATCACACCGTCGACGCCGGCTTCCGCAGCGATTTCGACATGGCGGGCGCTCGCGACATCGTGAAACACGATGCCGCCATAGCCGTGCACGGCCTTCACCACCTCGCGATCCGCGCCGAAGGATGTGATGACCAGCGGAACGCGACGGCGGATGGTAAGCGCCAGATCGTCCGCCAGGCGATGGTTGGCCTTGGCAACGATCAGGTTGACGCCATAGGTCGCCGACTCTTCCGTCCGAGCTGCCTCGATCTCGTCGAGCCACGTGCCATATTGTGCGGTCGTTCGCGGGTTATGTGCGGGAAATGTGCCAATCACCCCGTTCCGGCAGCATTCGATGACGAGCTGCGGTGTCGAGAGGATCAGCATCGGCGCGACCACCACGGGCAGTCGCAGGCCGGGAAGGAGCGGCGCAGGAATGCTCATCCGATGCTCCCGCAACCGCGACCCGGCAGGCATTTCACAGATCCGACCTTCCTCACCTCTCTCATTCGTCCCTCCCGATGCCATCCGAAGTCATGCTTCGCGATGACAATTCTAACGAATGATCGATAGCCAATCCGCGTGCGATCTTCAAGCCACCACGTCAGCCGCCGATCGCCGATGTCACCTGCAACAGGCCCGTTACGCGCAAGTCGCTCAGATATTTCTCGATGAACGGCCGTGTCAGATGCGGGATGCCCGAGTCATCGCCTTGCCCGCATTGCCGCAGTGCCGCCTGGAAGCGCGAGGTCGACAGGGCCACATGGCCGCGCTCGGGCTTTTCCAGATTATGGAGCAGCGGCAGCGAACTGCGCTGCCGCTGCTGTTCCGGGAGCGCCTTGAGCGCACTTCGGAACCGCTCCAGCCAGTCCTTATAGTCCGCGATCCGCGCGATCGGCAGGCCGCTTTCGGCCATCCAGTCGATGAAGCTATCCAGCGAAATCCCATCCTGATGCGGATTGGCGACATGATAGGTATGCAGGCCCGATATTGCCGCCTCGCTCAGATCCACGATCGCGTGCGCGATGAAATCGACCGGCAGCCCGTCATAATGCGGATGCTTCACCTCCGCTCGATAGAAAGAGGCGGGCGCAAGGCGAGTTTGTGCGACGCTGAGCAGCAGCCGGGTGAACAGGTCCGGCGCGTTGAGCTGGCCGGCATAGTGGCGATGCGCGAGGATCATCCCGCAGCGAAAGATCGATACCGGCAGGCCCAAGCGATCATGGGCATCGCGCAGCAATACCTCCGCAGCCCATTTGCTCATGCCGTACCCCGGCGCATAGCCGGCCGCCTCGGTGTCCAGCACCGGATAGGCTGTGCGTACATCTGCATCTTCGTCGAGCGTTGCCGTGCCGCCTGGGAGAAAGGCGACTGCAACGGTGGAGACATTGGCGAACGGCTTCATCCGTTCGGTAATGGCGAGCCGGATCAACTCGGCCGTGCCCACCACATTGGGGCCGAATAGCTGCGCATAGGGCAGCACGTGATTCACGAACGCGGCGGGATGGACGATGCGGTCGATCGAGCCGGCAAGACGCTGCCAATTGGCCAGGGACAGGCCAAGGCATCGCTCGGAAAGATCGCCGTTCAGCACTTCCAGGTGATCGGCGGCGAGTTCAGCGAAGCGCTGCTTCAGACCGGCGTCGCCGCTGTCATAGACATCGGCCAGCCGCCGATAGGCGTCCGCCGCATCGCGCCCTCGCACGATCGCGACCACCTTGCCGCCCACGGCTGCCATGCGTTCGAGCCATTCGAGGCACAGGAACCGGCCGAGAAAGCCGGTCGCCCCGGTTACGAGCACCGAGCGCACCGCCGCGGCGGGCGGGGCGGCTTCCGGTGCCCGTGCGACCGTTTCGTCGTCGAGGAACCGGTCGATGGTCAGATCGTCTGCCCGGATCAGCCGGCTGCCGGCACCATGCACCGATGCGAAGGTCGCTTGGCGATCGGTGTTGCTGCGGAGCTGATCGATGTGGCGGGCCAGGTCGATCAGGCTCGTCGAGGGGGCGGTGATCTGGCCGACCGGAACCTCAATGCCGAAGATATCGCCGAGCAACAGCGAAAAGCCCAGCGCGGCAAGCGAATCGCCGCCGTAATCGGCGAAGCCCTGGCCGCTTTCGGGATCGATTTCGTCGATGCCAAGCGTTGCCTTGAGCGCCCCGACGACCGTTTCCAGAACGGGCCGGCCCGCTCCTTCCAGGCGCAGGCTTTCGAGTTCCTGGGATTGGCGGTCGGCCATCGCATCGTACATCGCCTCGAGCCGTGCGACGTATTTCTCCGTGATCTTCGGCCGCGCGAACTTGGCGGAAATGGTCAACAGGCCGTTCTCGATCGAAAACGGCGTGTGCTCCAGAATGAAATCGCGCGGGATTTCGTAGGCATGGAGTTCCTCGCGATGCGCGGTCTCGGCGAGCGCCTCTCGCACCGCAGCGCGAATCGCCTCGTCGTTCCCTTGCAGACCGCGTTGCCGGACGGTCTCCGCATCGGGCACCACGACCGCGAGCAGAAACGAGCGGATGCTGGTGCCGTACAGGAAGATTTGCGAAATCAGATCGCTGGCGTTGGCGAAGACTCCCTCGAGCCGCTGCACCGCGACGAATTCGGCCTGTGCCAGCTTTAGGACGTTGTTCCGGCGGTCTACATAGGCGAGCCTGTCCGGCCCTGTTTCCGCCATGATATCGCCAGTGTGATAATAGCCATTGGCGTCGATGATCTGGGCGGTCAGTTCCGGCTGCGCATAATAGCCGAGCATCATCACCGAGGATTTCACGAGGAGTTCACCCCGCGGGTGCGGTTGATCGGTGGTAAAATAGCCGAGTTCCGGCACATCCTCGAGCTTGTAGTCGATCACCGGCGGCCGCAGGATCCGGCCATTGTGCAGGATGCCCGATGCTTCGGTCGATCCGAACGACTCATCGAGCGGGATGCCCATCAGATCGGCGACGAATTCCTTGAGGGTCTGCGTCAAAGGCGCCGATCCGAAGTTCATGCGCACGACGCGGCCGCCCATTTTTTCCCGACGCATCTCCGACAGAATCTCGGTGCGTAGGGCGGCGTGGTCCTTCCTGGTGGCCGCGCAGCGATTGAACGCCTGGAGGAATTGGCCGTGCAGCATCTCGCAGACGCGCGGAACAAGCGTCAGCGAGGTCGGCCGGATGAGCGCGATGTCTTCGAAGATGTTGCTGAGATCGCTTTTCGTGAAATAGCAGATGCCGCCGTTGCTGATCGCCCGGTTGAGCACCGTTGGACCGAAATTGTGATTCATCGGGATGTAGTGCGCGAGAATCTGAGGGAAATTCGCGGGCCCTAGATAGGGCTGCTTCATCGCGGCCTCGCACAGCATCGCCCCTTTCGGCAGGCCGGTGCTGCCTGAGGTGTAGAAGATGGTGCACAGGCGCTGCGCGGTGTCTGGCCGGGCAAAAAGCGTCGCCGCCGGCAGCGACTGTCCCCGCGCCAGCGCTTCGTCGAGGGGAATGATGAGGTCCGGAAGGCCGGCCGAAGTGAGGCGCGCGCGGGCGCGCTCCAGCCGTTCGCGATCGTCATCTACCGCTGAATCATGGTCGAACAGCAGCACGCCGGCGGGACGATGGCCGGCGGTGACCAGTTCGATCGCGGTATCGAGATATTCGCCGCTGACGGCGATCCATTTCGGCTGGGTTTCATCGTGCACGCGCTGCAGCTGGGGCAGCGCGCCATTGGCCTGCATCGGCACCAGAACGGCGCCGACATGGATGCCCGCCATCCACAGCGTGGCGTACTCGATGCTGGCGAAGCCGATCAGCGTGACAAGTGCATCGGGCTGCAGCGAGTGCTGCTCGGTGTGCTCCCAGAAGCCGGCGAGGGTGCGCACCCGATGCCACAGCTCGCGATAGCTGACTTCCTCGAAGTGATCGAGCACACGGCGGACGGTTCGGCCCGTGGCGGGATCCCGGACGATTTCGGTTGCTCGTTCGCCAAGGCACGGCCGGTCGCCATAGCCTTCCATCACAACCGACAGGATTTGGGCGAGACCGAGGCCAGGCTGGCTTTTCGCTTCGGTAACCTTCGGGTCCGGCATGGCGGCCCGGAACTGGGCATCCTCTGCGGAAAGCCGCTGCAGCAGCGCCGACGCGAATTGCGCGCGCTCAGATTTGGGGGGCTTCGCGGTACGGGGGGACGTGTCAGCCATGCAAGGGTCGCCATCCTGAGGTTCGTTGCCGACGGGCCCTCCGGACGGCGGCCTGGTTGGCTATCGATCGTACGATAGGTATCGTTGCCGACGAGCGATGGCAAGCGCCTGTCCGGCACGGCGCTTGGAAGCCGTTTACGCATTTGGCGCCGGCGGACGCGCGACGGATTGCGTCCGCCGCGATCGGGCGACCGCAGCCGATGCCGGCAGCACCGGTGGGGGTCGGCGACGCTTTGGTGTCGGAAGGCACCCGGCGGACCGACCCGACCGAATGCTCAAACGGTCTGTTAGGCCCTTTTGCGCGCGCGCGCCTTGGCGGGAATCGGAATGGGCTGCGAAAGCCCGTCGACCATACGGCAGAGCGTGATGGCGATATCTTGAATCGACCCGCGCTCGGGCGAATACCATTCTGTCGCCCAGTTCATGGCGCCGATCAGCAGCATACGTATCGTCGACAGGTTGATGTCTTGCGCGATGAAGCCATCCTCCTGGGCCGACTGTAACAGTTCCATCCAGAACTTGCCGTAGCGCGCACGGACTTCGCGGTTCTTCTCACGAACCGCAACCGATGCATGCGAGTAATTCTTGATGTTGGCAGAAGAATAATCATTGGCGCCGAGCAGGGTCGACAGATGCGCCGTCACCGCTGCCAAGATACGATCGCGGTGTGATGCTTTCGGGCCCAGTGCTTCCACCGCATCGCGCACGTTGGCGTGAACCAGTTCGATGCCGATGCGAAACGTCTCTTCGATCAGCGCGTCCTTCGATGAAAAATAATAGTAGATGCTGCTAGTTTTTACCCCGGTGATCTTCGCTAGGTCTGCCATACTGGTGAATGCGAGGCCATCGGTTCTGAATGATGCCGCAGCAGTATCGAGGATACGCTGCTTCGTGTTGCGATCATCATTCATCTCAGACATTCCAGAACCTTTCAAACGTCGCTTTGGCATGTTCCATGTCCTTGCGCTTGATGCGCGCTGTGTGCGCTTCCTCCGCGCGACTTGCTGGGCTGGAACATCGCGTTGATCCTTTGCACGCCGGATTAACTGCCTGCGCTGCAACGGGCAAGCAAATGGTTTTCGCCCGCCGTTGCGCGATCGCGCTCCCGTTTGCCCTTGCCATGCCCGACAAGTCTATCTATCGTTCGTTCAGTATAGTGCCGCGCCGGTTGGAGCGGGCGGACGTGATGCCCCGCGTGGCTTCCTGGGGCGCCGGCGGACGAGCGGTACTGGCTTTGAGGAGATGACTTTGTGCCGGTGATTCCCAGCACGGTGAATACCCGCTCGGATGGCTTTCGGGAGAACGAGCAGCATTACGCTCTGCTCAAGGGGGAATTGCAGGAAAAGCGTCGGCGCGCGCGCGCAGGCGGCGACGACGCGGCGCGGGCGCGACACAGCAAGGCCGGCAAGATGCTGGCGCGGGAGCGAGTCGATGCGCTGCTCGATCCCGGCTCGCCCTTCCTGGAGCTGTGTACCCTTGCGGGGGAGGCCACCGATTCGGACGCGCCGCTGGGGGCGGGGATCATCACCGGCATCGGTCTGGTGAGCGGGCGCGCCTGCATGATCATCGCGAACGATGCGACCGTCAAAGGCGGTACCTATTTCAGTCAGACCTGCCGCAAGCATGTCCGCGCGCAGCAGGTGGCGCGGCAATATGGCCTGCCCAATCTGACGCTGGTGGATTCGGGGGGGGCGTTCCTGCCGGAACAGGCCGGCATTTTCCCGGATGCCGGCCAGTTCGGCACGGTCTTCCATCAGATCGTCCGCCAGTCGGCCGAGGGCATTCCGCAGATCGCGAGCGTGCACGGCGCGTGCACGGCGGGTGGCGCCTATATTCCGGCATTGTCGGACCAGACGATCATCGTGCAGCAGCAGGGCTACATGCATCTCGGCGGCCCCGAGATCGTGTTCGCTGCGACCGGCGAGCGGATCGACCGCGAGGCGCTGGGGGGCGCCGACATGCACTCGCGCGTCAGCGGCGTCACCGATCATCTCGCCGATGACGATCGCCATGCGCTCCGCATCCTGCGCGAACTCGTCCGGGACCTGCCGCCGCAGCGCGGCTTCGTGCGGCCCCCCTCGGTCGCCAAGCCTCCGCGCTATGATCCGGCCGAACTGTACGGCATCATCAGCAAGGACCCGCGCATTCCCACCAATACGCGCGAAATTCTTGCGCGACTGGTGGACGATAGCGATTTCGACGAGTTCAAGCCGCTTTACGGCAGCACGCTGCTGTGCGGTTTCGCCCGCATCCACGGCTTCGAGGTCGGCATCCTTGCCAATCAGGGGGTGCTGTTCACCGAGTGCGCGCTGAAGGCAGTCCACTTCATCGACTTGTGCTGCAAGCGGAACATCCCTTTGCTGTTCATGGCCGACATCACCGGGTACATGGTTGGGCGCGACGCGGAAACCGGCGGGATATCCAAAGCCGGCGCCAAAATGATCACCGCCATGTCGTCGGCCAACGTCCCCAAGTACAACATCATCATCGGCAACTCGTTCGGCGCCGGCTACATGGGCATGTGCAGCAGGCCATTCGAACCGACGCTTGCATTCGGCTGGCCCAACGGCCGGGCAGCGCTGATGGGTCCCGAACAGGCGGCGACCACGCTTGCTATGGTGCAGCGGGCGAAGCGCGCCCGCGACGGCGTCGAATGGCCGGCCGAGGAAGAAGCCGCGTTCCGGGCGCAGATCGCCGGCGAGTTCGAGGCGTTCCAAGGACTGTACAACTTCTCCTCGCACATCTGGCTCGATGACATTCTCGACCCCGTCGAGACGCGTGCTGTCATGGGGCTGGCGCTGGATCTGAGTGCCCGTACGCCACCGGTTGAAACGCGCTTCGGCATTTTACGGATGTGATCTCGCGATGATTAAGAAGCTTCTGATCGCAAATCGCGGCGAAATCGCGATCCGTGTCGCTCGCACCTGCCGGCGTATGGGTATTCCAGTCGCGTCGGTGCACTCGGTTGCCGACCGCGACGCGCTGCACGTCCGCGAGGTAGGCGAATCCTACGAGATCGGCGAGTCCGCGCCGTCCGCCAGCTACCTCAACATTCCTGCCATTCTGGAAGCTGCGCGGAAGGCTGGTGCGGATGCGATCCATCCCGGCATCGGCTTTCTGGCGGAGTCTCCGGAATTTGCCGAAGCGGTCGAAGCCGCAGGGTTGATCTTCGTCGGACCACGTCCGCAATCGCTCGCCGATTTCGGCGACAAGGCGACCTCCAAGCGGTTCGCCGTGGCGGCTGGCGTGCCGATTATCGATGGAACCGACGCGCCTTCCTCCGACACTGCGCATCTGGTCGCGCTGGCCGAGCGCATGCAGCCGCCCTTGATGCTGAAGGCTGTGGCCGGCGGCGGCGGCCGCGGTTCGCGTATTGTCCATAGCCATGAAGGAATCGCGGCCGTCATCGAAAGCGCGATGCGGGAGGCGCAATCGGCTTTCGGTCGCCCCGACCTCATCATCGAGACGTTTGTCGGGTCGGCGCGCCATGTCGAGGTTCAGGTGGTCGGTGACGGGCAGGGGCGGGTGCTGCACCTGTTCGAGCGCGAGTGCTCGCTGCAGCGACGCTTCCAGAAGATCATCGAAGAAGCGCCAGCGCAGCATCTGAGCGATGCATTGCGCGAAAAGATCACGTCGGATGCGGTCCGGCTCGCGGAAAGCGTGCAGTATCGCAGCGCCGGCACGTTTGAGTTTCTGGTCTCCGGGGACCGCTATTATTTCCTCGAATGCAACCCGCGGCTCCAGGTAGAGCACACGGTGACCGAGGAGATCACCGGGACCGACATCGTCGAGCTTCAGCTTCGCGTCGCGGCCGAAGGCGCATTGCCGATCGACCAGACGGCGGTGAGCATAAATGGGCATGCGGTGCAGGCCCGGCTCTATGCCGAGGATCCCGCGCAGGACTTCCTGCCCTCCACCGGTATCGTCCGGGTCTTCGCGCCGCCGCCTGGCAATGTGCGGATCGAAACCGGCATTGAGGCCGGAAGCGAGATCAGCCCGTTCTATGACTCGCTGCTCGCCAAGATCATCGTTCATGCCAAGGACCGACGCTCGGCGTTTGCCCAGCTCCGCAACGCGCTGATCGATACCTCGGTGCTGGGGGTGGAAACCAATCTGGATCTGCTTGCGGCGCTGAGCAGCGACGAGCGTGTGATCGCCGACGAGGTCGACAATCGATACATCGATCGTGAACTCGTCAACATCCGGCTTGGCGCACCGCCCGAAGCGGATGTGGTGGCCGTTGCGGGGGCAATCGCGTTCCGCGCCGCACTGCCGACGCCGGACGGCGGCGCCTGGCGATCGCCGCTGCTGACGTCGTGGCGAATCTCCGACGGTGCCGACGAAGTGGCCACCGATTGGCTCGGCGCCACGCTGCTGGAAACGCGCGGACAAACCTATCGCCTTCATCGCCATGCGATCGGCAATGATCGCTTCGCCGTCTCGATCGATGGTCAGACGTTTCTGATCCACCTGGCGGAGGTCGAGCCAGGGCGCTTCAACGCGACCTTCGATGGTCGTACGATCACCTACCGCGCGAGCCTGGGCGGGCAGAGTGTCTACCTCGCGGCGCCATCGGGGGCACACAAGTTTCGTGTTAAGAACCTGCTCGATAGCAGCGGGTCCGGCGCGGTGAGCGATGGGCGCGTGCTGTCCGACATGATGGGCGTGGTCATCCGCGTGAACGTCAAGCCGGGTGACGAAGTCGAATCGGGCGCGGCGATCATCCTGCAGGAATCGATGAAGATGGAACTGACGATCGCCGCGCCCTGCGCCGGTACCGTGAAGGCCGTGCATTGCAGCGAAGGCGACATGATCGAGCGCAACGTGCTGGTCGTCGAGATCGAGCCGAAACCACCGGAGAACGCAAAGTGAGCGATCTGCCCAAGAAAGTGATCTTCCATGAGGAGGGGCCGCGCGAAGGCTTCCAGATCGAGAAGCGCCTTTTCCCGCTTCAGGACAGGGCGGCACTGATCGATGCGCTAGCCGCATCGGGTCTGCCGCAAGTGCAGGTGGGCTCCTTCGTCAGCCCGCGGGCGGTCCCCGCCATGGCCGACATCAATGCCTTGTTCGCGGCGATCACGCCGATCGAGGGTGTGCGCTACACCGGCCTGTGGCTGAACGAAAACGGCTACCGGCGCGCGACGGCGACGCCCAACATCTATCTCGACGGCAAGATCCTGCTCTACAACACCGAGACGTTCAGCCAGCGGAACAACAACTGCTCGGTCGCCGAGATGCGGCAGCGCCAGGGGCAGCTGGTGGACTTGTACCAGGCCGACGGCGTGCCGTACGAACAGGCCTACATCCTCACCGCGTTCGGCTGCAATTACGAAGGCGACATCCCGCTGGATGTGGTTGTCGAAAGCTCGGTCTATGCGGTCGACCTTGCCCGGGAACGCGGGCTGCCGATTCCCCGGATCATCTTGGCCGACACGGTGGGCTGGGCGAATCCCGAAGACCTGAAGCGCCGCATCGGCGCCGTGCGCGAGCGCGAGCCCGATGCGCCGATCGGCCTGCACCTGCACGACACGCGCGGCCTGGGCGCCGCCAATTTCTACGCCGCGCTGGAAATGGGCGTCGACATGTTCGACAGCTCCGTCGCGGGACTGGGTGGCTGCCCGTTTGCGAACCACGCCAACAGCCATGGCGCCGGCAACATCTGCACCGAGGACATGGTGTTCATGTGCCATGAAATGGGAATCGAGACCGGGATCGACCTTCCCGCGCTGGTCGAAGCCTCGCTGTTGGCGGAGCGGATCATCGGTCGGCCACTTTCCGGCAAGCTCATGCACGCCGGCGCGCCCAAGCGGCATCGCGAACTGATGGGAGAAATGGGATGACCGTGGAAGCCTTGCGGCGTACCGAAGGGGTGCTGCTGTGTGACGTGCAGGATGGGATCTGCACCGTCACCATCAACCGCCCCGAGCAGCGCAACTCGCTGTCGATCGAGGTGGGCAACGGCCTGTACAAGCTGTGGGAAAGGATCGACGAGACCCCTGAGGTGCGCGTGGTGATTCTGACCTCGGCCGATTGTGGCACGTTCTGCGCGGGGCAGGACCTCAAGGAAGCCGCCCGCATGAAGCAGGAAACGGGCGAGGACATCCTCACCTTCTTCAAGGACCCGTTCCATTATCGCATGCGCCGCGTGAAAGTGCCGATCATCGCGGCGATGACGGGGCATCTGATGGCGGGCGGCATGCTGATGAGCCTCAACTGCGACATTCGCGTGGGGCTGAAAGGCACGAAGGTCGGCATCACCGAATCCAAGATCGGCCGCGGCTCGCCCTGGGGTATGCCGCTGATGTGGATGCTGCCGCAGCCGCTGCTGATGGAGATGGTCCTTACGGCGCAGCTATATCCGATCGAGCGATTCCACGACCTCGCCTTCGTCAACTATCTGGAGGATACGCCGGACGCCGTGCGCGCGCGTGCGCTGGAACTGGCGCGGACAATCCGCGACAACGCGCCGCTCTCGGTCGTCGCGGGGAAGCGCGCCTTGTTGACGACGATGAGCGTGGGTTGCGACACCGGGCTCGAAATGGCGTGGCAGATCTATCGCGAAACCTATGCGAGCGAGGACGCGCAGGAGGGGCCTCGGGCCTTCGCGGAGAAGCGCCCGCCTCGATGGCAGGGGCGCTGACGACGAGAGGACGGGATTTGCGGGAGGCGTTGTGTTTCTTCAACTGACAGGCGATCAGCAACTTCTCAAGGACGCCTTCGGCAAGGTGTTCCGGTCCGAAAGTACGCCGCAGCGCATCCGCGCCGCCAAGCCGCTCGGCTTCGATGCCGCGCTATGGGAAAAGCTGGTCGAGCTTGGCGCACCGGCGATGCGTGTACCCGAGGCGCTGGGCGGCCTTGGCGCGTCGCTGCTGGACTGCACGGTTATCGTGGAAGAAGCCGGCCGCACCCTGGCATCGGTTCCACTCGTCGATACCCTGGTGGGCGGGCGCCTGCTGAGCGCTGCGGGCGATACCGGGGCGCGGCTTCTGGCGGCGGTTCTGGACGGCTCCGCGAGCGTGGCGTTCGCGCTTTATCCGCTCGACCGCGACCCCTCCCAGATCATTTCGCAGGCGGCGGTCGCCAACATCGTCGTGGCCATGGATGGCGAGCAGTTGGTCGCGATCGAACAAACGCCGGCGATGGTCGCGGATGCCCCTGGCGGCGGATTGCCCGCCGCGCGGATCAAGGAGGCTGCAGTCACCGGCCGAACCGTGCTCGCATCCGGCCCCGACGCGCTCGCGCTGTATCAATCGGGGCAGGAGGAATGGCGCCTGCTGACTGCCGCGTTCCTCATCGGGCTGCAGGCGCGCGCCACGGAAATGGCTGCCGACTATGCAAATGAGCGCATCGCTTTCGGTCGGCCGATCGGCGCCTTCCAGGGCGTTGCCCACCCGCTCGCCAATTCGTTCGCGGAGGTAGAAAGCGCCCGTATCCTGCTGTGGAAGGCAATCTGGGCGAACGCGACCCACCAGGACTCGGCGGCGCCGCTTTCCGCCCTTGTTTGGTGGTCGATCGCGGATCGGGTGGTGCCTAGTGTCGGCCAGGCCATGCGAACCTTCGGGGGCTTCGGCCTGAGCATCGAGTATGATGCCCATCTGTATCACCAGCGGGCGGCCGGTCTGGTCCTCGCGGGCGGAAGGGCGGCGGCGGCGCTGGACGAGGCTGGCGATCGGATGTTCGCGGGCAAGCGGGTTTCGCTTCCTCCAGCAGGCGATTGCGCGCTCGACTTCGCGCTGCCTGACTATGCGCTGGCGCTGCATCGCCGGGTGACGGAGCTTTGCCTTGCCGAAATGGACGAAGAGATGCGTCGCAAGGCACATCACTCGACGTCCAGCCACAACATCAACTTCCAGCGCAAGCTGGCGCAGGCGGGCCTGCTATTTTTCGGCTGGCCAGACGATCCCGAAATCCCGCTAAGCGCGATCAAGAACTACGCCGTGTACGATGCGCTGGAGGCGCAGGGCTACACCACCAATCTGCTAACGACCACCGACTGGATCGGTCGCATGGTCTACATGTTCGGCACCGAGGAAGCCAAGCAGGAGATCCTTCCCCGGGTGCGCGGCGGCGAAGCGGTGTGTAGCCTTGGTTTTTCGGAACCGGGCAGCGGCTCCGACGTCTTCGCGGCCCGTACGCGCGCGGTGCGCGACGGCGACGACTGGATCATCAACGGATCTAAGATGTGGACCACCGGCGGCCCTTATGCCGACTATGTCTTCCTGCTGACCCGGACGAACCCCGAGCTGAGCGGCCCGAAGGGCCTGACGATGTTCGCTGTGCCGACGCGCCTGCCCGGGTTCAGCTATCAAACGGTCGATACCTATCAGGACGAGCGGACGAGCATCACGTTCTATGCCGACATGCGGGTCCCCGACAAATATCGTCTGGGCGAGGTCGACGGCGGGCTGAAGATCATGGCGCAGGCACTTTTGCTCGAACATTCTGCTGCCGCGCCACTGTTCCTCGCGCAGGTTCCGATGATGCAATCGGCCCTGCGATGGGCAACGACCGCCGTGGATGGGCAGGCACCGGCGGCACGACAGGAAGTCCGCGCGGGGTTGGCGAAGGTCTTCGCGCGCTATCATTTCAGCGAAGCCTTCGGCCTTTGGGTGCTGTATCAGACCGAGCGCGGCGCGCACAGCCGATGGGCAGGCCCGGTTTCGAAGCTCGCGGTGACCGAGGCGCATCTCGCAAGCGCCTGGGAGCTCCGGGAGCTGATCGGGCCGGAAGCAACGATGGTGGGCAAGGACGATCTGGGGGTGCTCGAGCTGAGCCATCGCCGGGCATATGGCGCGACGATCTATGGGGGGACCAGCGAGATTCACCGCAGCCTGACCGCGGAACAGGCGTTGGGCATGACCAAGAGCCGCGGATGAGCGATACCATCGCCCAGCAGAATTCGGGCACCGGCGCGGTCCGTGCGGCGCATCGGTTCGATGAAAGCGCACTCGAGCAATGGATGCGCGCGCACATCGAGGGGTTTTCGGGGCCGCTCGCGATCGAGCAGTTCAACGGCGGGCAATCCAATCCAACCTACAAGCTCGTTACCCCGGACCGCACCTATGTCTTGCGGCGCAAGCCACCCGGCGATCTGCTGAAGGGGGCGCATGCCGTCGATCGTGAGGCGCGGGTGCTCACCGCGCTGAACGGCGCCGGATTTCCGGTGCCGCCGGTGCGAGGGCTGTGCACCGATGCATCGGTCATCGGCACCTGGTTCTACGTGATGGACATGGTTGAGGGGCGCATCTTCTGGGACGCGACTTTCCCGGACGTCCCTCGCGACGAACGTCCCGCCTATTTCGATGCGATGAACGACACGATCGCGCGACTGCACATGCTCGACCCGCAAGCGATCGGCCTCGGCGATTATGGCAGGCCGGGCAGCTATTTTGAGCGGCAGATCTCGCGCTGGTCGCGTCAATATCAGGACGACGTGGACGCCGGGCGCGATCCCTTGATGGACCGGCTCATCGAATGGCTTGCGAGCAATGTTCCAAAGGGCGAGGAGACGGGCATCTCGCACGGCGATTTCCGGTGCGACAACATGATCTTCCATCCTAGCGAGCCCCGCGTGCTGGCGGTACTCGACTGGGAGCTGTCGACGCTCGGCCATCCGCTCGCCGACTTCGCCTACCACGCCATGATGTACCGAATGCCGGCGGATATCGTCGCGGGCCTTGCGGGTGCGGATCTCGTGGCGTTGAACATTCCCGCTGAAGCGGCCTATGTCGACGCTTATGCGCGCCGAACGGGGCGCGCGTCGCTGCCCGACTATGACTATGCGGTTGCGTTCAACTTCTTTCGCCTCGCCGCCATTTTCCACGGGATCAAGGGCCGTGTTCTTCGCGGCAATGCCGCGAACGCGCAGGCCGAACAGCGGGTGAAGGTGCTGCCCAAGCTGATCGAGATCGCTTGGGCGCAGGCGGAGCGGGCCGGCGCCCGATAAGGATCGATTGCGTCGCACAAGAACGAGGCAGGCGAAGATGATCGATGAACATCCCGAGGATGGCGGCGCGTATCTCGAGCGGCTGGCGGACTTTCTCCGTGCGCCACCGGCTGGCGACTTTCTCGAATTCCAGCAGCGATGGTGGTCGGGCCCGGAGATTGCGGCGGCGGGTCGTCGGTTGGACGCGCTGCTGCAGCAAGCTGGAGTGCCGACGACGATGGCCGTCGGCGTGCTGGTGCGCAATCATGTGGGGCATGCGGCCGCGATCTTCGGGCTGGCCGGTTCGGGCCGCTCGATTCTGTCGCTGTCGACCATGCTGCCCGACCCGTTGGTCGTCGAGGACATTACGCGGTTGGGACTCGGCGTCGTCATTGCCGAGGAGTCGGATTGGACGGAGACACTGCGCGCCTGTCTCGCCGACGGACGAATCGGCATCGCTTTCCCGGACGGCGGTGTCGCGCCGTATCTAGTTTCGCCGGGGGCGCTGCGCGAGGACGGGTGCCTGATGCGGGATAGCTTTTCGGTCGGGCTGCTTACCAGCGGCACGACCGGGGCGCCGAAGCGGATCGAGCTCGGCGCGGGCGCCCTGATGCGGGGGTACGACATGATGGCCGTGGCCGAGCCATCGCTGGTCGGGACGCAGGTCGATATTCATGGCCATCATATCAGTTCGATCGGCGGCATGCTCCCGTTGCTGACCTATGCGGCGTATCGGCTGCCGTTCTGCCTGCTCGAAAAGCTGGAATTGTGGGAGTGGCTCCATGCCGTACGGCGCCACGGTTCCAGATCGATGGGGGTCGCCGTACCGATCGTCCGCGCCTTGCTGACGCTGGACGTGCCGGCCAAGTCGCTGGCATCGGCCGAGATCCTGTACGGCGGCGGCGGCGCACTCGACCCGGAAACGATCGAGCAGGTGGAACGGACCTTCGATTTGAAGATCTGCTGGGGATATGGTGCGACCGAATTCGCCGGCACGCTCACGAGCTGGACGCGTGCACTCCGAATCGCGTTCGACGGCGAGAAGGCCGGAAGCGTCGGCAAGCCCTTGCCCGGTGTGGGCATACGGGTCACCGATCCCGACACGGGCGAGCCCCGGGCTGCGGGAGCACAGGGGAGGCTGGAAGCGCTGATCCCGTCCATGTCGGAGGCGTGGATCAGGACGAACGACCTCGCGCAGGTGGATGACGACGGATTTCTATATGTTCTCGGTCGGCTGGACGGTGCGATCAACCGTGGCGGATTCAAGGTCCTGCCGGATACGGTTGCGACCGCCCTGCGGCGCCATCCGGCCGTGGCTGACGCCGCCGTATTCGGCTTGCCGGACGCGCGGCTGGGCGAAATTCCGGTGGCCGCCATCGAACTGAAGCCGGACGCCCAACCCGTAACGGGTGAGGACATTCGCAGCTTCAGCCGCGAACACCTCGCAGCACCCTCAGTGCCTGCCGAGGTCCGCATCTTTCGGCCATTGCCTCGCACCTTGACGATGAAGGTCGACATGCCGCGGCTCCGCGGCGCCTGGGCGAACGGGACCGCTTGAGGTCAGGGCCGCTCAACGGTTCAGCAGCCGGGCAACCCAGTCCGAGAACTCCGCAAAGGCGGCTGCGGCTGCGATGGGCAATGCGGCATGGAAGAGCGGCCATGCATGAACCATGTGTGGAAACACGGAGAGCTGCACCGCCGTCTGTGCTTTCGCCAGTTTGCGGGCGAATTCCAGCGCGTCATCGAGTAGCATTTCGGCGCCGCCAGCCTGGATCAGCGTTGCGGGAAAATCGTCGATCGTGGCGAAAAGAGGGGAGATTTCCGGCGCTGTCGCATCGTGGCCAGCGCGATAGCATACGCTCCAGGCCCGCATCGCCTCGGGGGTCAGCAGCGGATCACGCGCTAGATCATGGTCTGGCGGAATCGTCGCGAGGTCGAGCCACGGGCTGAGCAGATAGATGCCGATCGGCATGGGCAGACCAAGTTCGCGCAGGCGCAGCAGCATGGCCACCGAGAGGTTGCCGCCAGCCGAGTCTCCGGCAACGATAAGACGCTCCGGCGCGATGCCCCGGTCCAGTACGAAGCGATAATTCGCAACGGCGCGTTCCATCCCGGCCGGGAACGGATTTTCCGGCGCGAGCGGATACGCCAGGTTGTACGCAGTCACCCCAGCCGCAGCTGCGAGCCGGGCAGCGAGATGCCGGTGCTCCAGCGGGCTGCCGAAGACGTGTCCGCCGCCATGATGGAAGAGGATCGCGGCGCCGCGGTCGGCACCCTTTGGCACCAGCAATTCGCCCTGCACCCCGTCGCGCTCGATCGGTTCGACGACACAGCCTTGGGGAAGGGGGATCGTACTGCTTTCTTCCGTGGCGAACCGGCGCAACTCCTTCAGGCTGGCAGCCTGCGCGAGCTTGCGTTGCGGCCACGCCTCGAGAAAGCGGGCGAGTTCGCGTCGCTCCTCCGGCGTCATTGGCGGCCGAAACGCGATGCACCGGACGAGATGCGTGTGATCGCCTCCCGATATTCGCGGCCGAATTGTGCCACGCGTTGCCCCGCAGGGACGATCTCGTCGATCGCGCCGATGCCCTGTCCGCAACCCCAAACGTCGCGCCAGGGCTTAACCTTGGTCTTGTCGGGGTTGAAGTTCATGGCAGACGGGTCGGAACTGGGCAGATTGTCCGGATCAAGGCCGTTCGCGACGATGCTGGGCTTGAGGTAATTGCCATGCACGCCGGTGAACAAGTTGGAATAGACGATGTCTTCGGACGAGCATTCGGTGATCATCGCCTTGTAGCGCGGGTCGGCGATGGCCTCCTCGGTCGCGATGAACGGCGAGCCGATATAGGCGAGGTCCGCTCCCATTGCCTGGGCGGCAGCGATTGCTCCACCATGTGCGATCGACCCCGAAAGCGCGATCGGCCCGTCGAACCAGCTGCGAATTTCCTGTACCAGCGCGAACGGCGAGGTGGTTCCGGCATGCCCGCCCGCGCCAGTGGCGACCGCGATAATGCCGTCGGCACCCTTCTCGACGGCTTTCCGCGCGAAGCTGTCGTTGATCACGTCGTGCATCACGATGCCGCCATAGGAGTGGATGGCATCGTTCACATCCGACCTGGCGCCTAGCGACGTGATCACCATGGGGACACGATATTTGACGCATAGCTGAAGATCTTCCTCCAGCCTGGGGTTGCTCTTGTGGACGATCAGGTTGACGGCATAAGGGGCGTCCTTTTCCGTCAACTCCTCGGTCAGCCGTTGCAACCACTGCTCGAACACGCCGGACGGACGCGCATTGAGTGAGGGGAAGGAGCCGACCATGCCGGCTCGGCAGACCGAGAGGACCAGATCGCACTGCGAAATGATGAACAGGGGAGACGCGATGGCTGGCACCGACAGGCGCCCTTCGAACAAGGCGGGAAGTGACATGGTTGCGGTCCGCTTCGACGATGAGGGGGGATGGTAGGGCTGCCGCTCATAGCGGACAGTCGGTCGGGAAGACCGGTGGGCGCTTTTCGCGGAACGAGGCGAGGCCTTCCTTCGCTTCCGGTCCGGTAAAGCCGAGAAATTCGAGCGCGAGCGACGCGTCGAAGGTCGGGCCCATCTGTCGCAGCCAATTGTTCAGCGAGTATTTGGTCCAGCGGATGGCGCTTTGCGCACCGGCAGCGAGACGTTCGGCATATTGCAGCGCGGTACTGTCCAGCACTTCGTCGTCGACGGCCTTGGAGATCAGGCCGATCCGTTCGGCTTCTTCGCCCGAGATCGGATCGCAGAGCAGCAGGTAGAGTTTGGCACGCGCCATTCCGCACAGCAGCGGCCAGACGATGGCGGCGTGATCTCCGGCCGCCACGCCGAGGCGCGTGTGTCCGTCGATGATCTTGGCCTTTTTGCTCGCGATCGAGATGTCGGCGAGCAGCCCTGCTACCAGTCCCGCACCCACCGCAGGCCCGCGCATGGCGCTGATCACCGGCTTCGAGCAGTTGATCACATTGTACACGATGTCCTTGGCTTCCTTCCAGATCTGCGCGCGCAGCTGGAAGTCGTTGATGATCCCGTCGATCATGTCGAAATCGCCGCCCGCGGAGAACGCCTTGCCTTCACCGGTCAGGATCGCGACCCGAACGTCCGGATCGGCATCGATATCCCGCCAGATGGCGCCCAATTCCCCATGCATCGCGATATCCGCCGAATTGAGGCTTTCCGGATTGTACATGATGACCTTCAGAACCCCGTCCGACGGACGTTCGAAGCGAAGGCGCTTATAGTTGGCGTAACGATCGGTCATTTCTACCCCGGGTGGTTGGAAGGCGTTGGAAGGCGTTGTCCGGCGTCGATCCCGGGGCCCGCTTAGGAGGCTGCGGGCAGGTCGACGATGCTGAGGCGGCCGGCTTCGCGACGGATGCCGCCCGAAAACTGCGACTTCGCAGACGCATATTCGGCCTTCATGTCGAGAATGACCTGTTCGACCGGGCGGATGTCGTGGATCGATCCGACGCCTTGCCCTGCCGTCCAGATGTCCCGCCAAGCCTTGGCTTCGTGGTTGAACTCCTCCCCCAGGTCGATGCGGTCCTTGGAGGGCAGATTGTCCGGATCCATCCCGTTCTCGACGATGCTGCGGCGGAGCATGTTCGCCGGAATGCCCGAGAATGCCGGCGTGTAGACGATGTCGGTCGGGCCTTCGTCGATCAGCATGTTCTTGTACGGCTCGCTGGCCATGCTCTCCTGCGTGGCGATGAAGCGGGTGCCCATATAGGCGAAGTCGGCGCCCAGGGTCTGCGCAGCGAACACGGAGCGACCGTCGGAAATGCAGCCGGCGAGGGCGACGGGTCCGTCGTAGAACTCGCGTACCTGCGGGAGGAAGGCGAAGGGATTGAGGATACCGGCGTGGCCGCCCGCGCCGCCGCACACCAGAATGATGCCGTCGACACCGGCCGCGATCGCCTTCTTCGCCCATGTGGGCGTGGTGACGTCGTGGAACACCACGCCGCCATAGCCGTGGACGATCTTGCAGATCTCGGAAGGGTTGCCGACGCTGGTGATGACAAGCGGCACCTTGTGCTTCTCGACCAGCGCCATGTCCTCATCGAGTCGCGTGTTCGTCTTGTGCGCGATGATGTTCACGCCATAGGGCGCGGCCGGGTTCTCCGGGTGCGCGGCGTCGTGAAGCGCCAACGCCTCTTTGATCTGCACCAGCCATTCCTCGAAGGCGGGCGACGTCCGCAGGTTCAGCGAAGGAAAGGTCCCCGCGACGCCGTTCTTGCAGCAGTTGATGACAAGATCGGGGCCGGACACCAGAAATAGCGGCGCCGCGATCACCGGGATGGACAGCCGTTCGAGGCCCGCCATGCCATATTCCATCTAGATGTCCCTCGTTCGTTGTTCCGGGCGGCGATGCGTGGGGCAGCGCCGAAAGCCCATTGTGTCCTGACCTAACGAAGGATAGATAGATTGCGTTTGGTGCGCAAGAGCACATGCGCTGCGATCGGGTCCGTGCCGGGGGATGCCGGTGGAGGATCGGGCGGTGTCGTGGGCTTTTCGCCGCGCCTTTCGCCTGCGGGTGTCGCCCGCAGGCGTAACACGTTGATCGGTAAGGATGGAGTCGCGCACGGTGCTCAATAAGCGGTTTGATAGTGCTACGGCGGCGCTGGAGGGCTTGTTGTTTGACGGCATGACCCTCGCGGTAGGCGGCTTTGGCCTCTGCGGTTTGCCTGAGACGCTGATCCTCGCCCTGCGTGACAGCGGCGTGCGGGATCTTACGGTGATTTCGAACAATGCGGGCGTGGACGAATGGGGGCTTGGCCTGCTGCTGCAGACCCGGCAGATTCGAAAAATGATCTCGTCCTACGTGGGCGAGAACAAGGAATTCGAGCGCCAGCATCTCAGCGGCGAGATCGAGCTGGAATTCTGCCCGCAGGGCACATTGGCGGAGCGGATGCGTGCCGGTGGCGCCGGTATCCCCGGCTTCTATACCCGCACCGGGGTCGGCACACAGGTTGCCGAGGGCAAGGAGGAGCGCGCGTTCAACGGCGAGCGCTATATCCTGGAAACCGCGTTGACCGCGGACGTATCGCTCATCAAGGCTGCGCTTGCCGACGCGAAGGGCAATCTTCGCTACAACAAGACAGCGCGGAACTTCAATCCGGTGGTCGCGACCTGCTCCCGTATGACCATCGCCGAAGTCGAAACCTTTGTGCCCGCGGGAGAAATCGGTGCCGACGATGTGCACACGCCCGGCATCTACGTTCAACGCATGATCCACGCCGAGGTGAACGAGAAACGAATGGAGAGACTTGTCCTGCGAGGGGAGGGCTGACGATGCCGTGGACCCGCGAACAGATCGCTGCCCGAGCCATCAACGAATTGGGCGAAGGCTGGTACGTCAATCTCGGCATCGGCATTCCGACGCTGATCGCCGCGCAGTTGCCTGACGACCTCGGGATCACGCTGCAGTCGGAAAACGGTATGCTGGGGCTCGGCCCCTATCCCACCCGCGATGAGGTGGACCCCGATCTCATCAACGCCGGCAAGGAAACCATCACGGAACTGCCCGGCACGAGCTATGTGTCTTCGGCGGAAAGCTTTGCGATGGTGCGCGGCGGGCATATGGACGCCACCGTGCTCGGCTCGCTGGAGGTCGCCCAGAATGGCGACATGGCAAACTGGATCATTCCGGGGAAGATGGTCAAGGGCATGGGCGGTGCGATGGATCTGGTCAGCGGAACGCGGCGGGTGATCGTGCTGATGGACCATAATGCACGCGACGGTTCGCCCAAGTTTCGCGAGACATGCCGGTTGCCGCTGACCGGCCTGAACATCGTCGACACGCTGATCACCGATCTGGCTGTGTTCAAGCGGCGCGAGCGGCGCGGATTCTTTGCGCTCCAGGAACTGGCGCCGGGTGTGACGCTCGACGAACTGCGGGCGAAAACCGAGGCGCATTTCGAAGCCTGAACCGGCGGATACCTGCGCGATAGGATCGCGCGTGTACATGAAGATGGAGGGGGAATTGGTCTTGCAGACCGGAGTCGCGGCGCATGCGCCTGACTGGGAACGAACGAATGCAATCGCCGCGCGGGTCGAGGCGTTCGTCCGCACTGTGGTGATTCCCTACGAGAAAGATCCCCGGCGCGATCACCATGATGCTCCCACCGAGGAACTTGTCGACGAACTTCGTGCCAGGGCGATCGCTGCCGGCGTGATGACGCCGCATATCCTGGGCGACGGCACGCACCTGACGCAGGTCGAAACGGCGCATGTGCTGCGCAAGTGCGGGCTGTCGCCGCTCGGACCGCTCGCGATGAACGTGAGCGCGCCCGACGAAGGCAACATGTTCCTTCTGGGCAAGGTGGGCGGGCCGCTGGTGCGCGAGCGCTTCCTCAACCGCATGATCGCCGGCGAAGTGCGCTCCGCATTCTTCATGACCGAGCCGGACGGCGGCGCCGGCTCGGATCCGTCGATGATGAAGACGGTCTGCCGCAGGGACGGCAATCATTGGGTGGTGAACGGGCGCAAGGCCTTCATCACCGGCGCCAAGGGGGCCCGTGTCGGCATCGTCATGGCGAAGTCGGAGGAAGCGGGATCGCAGGGCGGCGCCTGCATGTTCGTCGTCGACCTGCCCGATCCGGCCATCGTGATCGAGCGGGTGCCCAATACGATCGACAGTTCGATGCCTGGCGGACACGCGACGATCCGGATCGAGAATCTGCGTGTCCCCGCCGATCAGATGCTGGGCGAGGCGGGCGAGGGATTTCAATATGCGCAGGTGCGCCTGAGCCCCGCTCGCCTGTCGCACTGCATGCGCTGGCACGGCGCGTGCACGCGCGCGCAGGAAATCGCGACCGACTATGCCAATCGACGCGAGGCTTTCGGCAAGCTGCTGATCGACCATGAAGGCGTCGGCTTCATGCTGGCGGAAAATCTGATCGACCTGCAGCAGGCGGAGTTGATGACGGACTGGGCGGCGACCGTGCTGGATTCCGGGTCGTTGGGCACGGTCGAAAGCTCGATGGCGAAGGTGGCGGTTTCCGAGGCGCTGATGCGGGTCGCGGACCGATGCGTGCAGGTGATGGGTGGTAGTGGCGTCACCGGCGACACGATCGTGGAGCAGGTGTTCCGAGAGATCCGCGCCTTCCGCATCTATGATGGCCCGACCGAGGTTCACAAATGGAGCCTCGCCAAGAAGATCAAGCGCGACTGGAAGAACGCGCAGCGTGGGGGGTGACAGGCACATGGTGACGTCGACTATGGAGGGGGGGCGCACCGCTGATGCGGGGGATTCCGCCGGCTTGTTCGCAGTCGAGCGCGAGGGCCATCTGGTCACGTTGACCATCAATCGGCCTCATATGCTCAATTCGATTGGCGAGCTGGGCGATGGCGACCAGTTCGCCAGGACGTTCCAGGCGTTGAACGACGATGCCGACGTCCGTTGCATCATCCTTACGGGTGCCGGGCGTGCTTTCTCGAGCGGCGGCAACATCAAGGCGATGCACGAGGCGGCCGGCGCCTTCGAGGGCGGCGGCACGCAGCTGCGAGACCAGTACCGGTCCAATGTCCATCCGATTGCGCGCGCCCTCTACGACCTGGACGTCCCTTTGATCGCGGCAGTGAACGGTCCGGCCATGGGGCTGGGGTGCGACGTTGCGTGCCTGGCCGACATTCGCATCGCGGGCGAGTCCGCGCGGTTCGGCGTCCCGTTCCTCAAGCTCGGCCTGGTGCCGGGCGATGGCGGATCGTGGCTGTTGCCGCGGATCATCGGACACAGCAGAGCGGCGGAGATGCTCTTTACCAGCGACGTGATCGACGCGACCACCGCGCTGGAATGGGGCTTGGTCAGCCGCGTGGTCCCGACCGAGCGCTTGATGGAAGAGGCGCGCGCCCTGGCGCGCCGCGTCGTGGAAAAGGCGCCCCAGGCCCTGCGGCTGACCAAGCGCCTTGTCCGGCAGGCGCAGACGTCCAGCTACGAGGCCGCGCTCGACCTCGCCGCTTCGACCCAATCGCTGCTGCACCTCAGCGCGGATCACCGCGAGGGGGTTGCCGCGCTGGTGGAGAAGCGGACGCCGAGGTTCACCGGACGATGACCCCGCCCGAATGGTTCAGCCGCAACGTCGCGGCGCTTGCCGATCGCACGACAGTAGAATCCGATGGCTGCGCGATCGAGACCTTGTCCTGGGGCCAGCTTGGCAGTCCGGGGCTGTTGTTCGTGCATGGCAATGGCGCGCACGCCGATTGGTGGTCGCCTTTCGCGCCGTTCTTCAGTGCCGAGCGGCGAGTAGGCGCCTTCAGCTTCTCGGGCATGGGCCGGTCTGGCCGGCGCAACCGCTATTCGGTCGAGGCATACAGCCGCGAAGTCGTCGCCGTTGCCGAGTCGCTTGCGCTCTTCGACTCTACCCAGAAGCCCTGGTTGGTCGCCCATTCGATGGGTGCCATTCTCGCTATGCGCGCGATGGGCACAGTGGGCGAGCGCTTTGCCGGGTTCATCAGCGTCGACTCGGGCGTGACGCCGCCTGGCGCCTGGGCGGCCCTGCATGCGCGCGCGCCTGCTAACGCGGGATTCGAGACGCTTGAAGACGGGTTGGCGCGCTTTCGGCTGAGCCCGAGGCAGGCGGGCGTCGAACCTTGGATGCTCGATCATATCGCGCGCCGATCGCTGGCGCAGCATGCGAACGGACGCTGGTACTGGTGTTTCGACCCCGTTATCAGCGATGATCTGGGCATCCGGCATACGCCGCTGCCCGGCTATCCCGAGTATATCCGTGCTGCGAAATGTCCTCTGGTCTTCCTCTTTGGGGAGGAGTCGTCGCTTATCACACCGGCCGTCAGGCAGTATACGTGTGACATCGTGCCGACGGGCACGCGGTTCATCGATATCCCGGCCGCCCATCACCACCTGATGCTGGACCAGCCGATCGCTTTCGTGTCGACCGTGCGCGCCATTCTGGCGTCTTGACCGCCCGTCGGTGACCGGCCTGAAGGTTGACGCGCGATGTATATGACCCAGTTCCTGCACCGTCTCGTGCGGCAGGCCCCGGAAGAACGTGCGGCGCAGGATATACGGCGCGCGCTCAGTTGGCGGGAACTGGCATTGGAAGTGCGCCGATTTGCCGGGGCGCTTCGCCGCGACGGCATGCAATCGGGTGAGCGCGTCGCGATCATGGCGCGCAACCGCGTCGAGTTTCTCGTCTATGCGATGGGGACATTCTGGGCAGGTGGCGTCATCGTGCCGGTGAACCTGCGCTGGGCCGCCCCGGAGATCGCGCATGCGCTGCGCGATTGCGGCGCCCGATTCCTGTTCATCGAACCGGCCTTTCTCGCGTTGCTGCCGGATCTTCTGGCCGCAGTGCCGCAGATCTCCGGCATCGCATTCGATGCGGAGGAAGGGAACGACTCGGCGATGCCGTATGCGGCATGGTTGGCCGGCGAGTGCGATGTGGAGGACACGTTGCGGCGTGGCGACGATCTGGCCGCCATTCTCTATACCGGCGGTACCACCGGGCGCTCGAAGGGCGTCATGCTCAGCCACGCAAATCTTGCCTGGTCGATGTTCGGCACCATCGCCGCGACCGATGGGCCTGCGACGCGGCGCCATCTGCACGTGGCGCCGCTGTTCCATGTCGGGGCCTTGTCCAATCTCCTGATCGGCCTGGCCACGGGCGCGACTACCTTTTTCCTGCCCTTGTTCGACCCGCAGCGCGTTTCCCAGGCCATCGCCGAATGGCGCGTGGACGAGGTATTTCTGGTGCCGACGATGATCCGCGCGATCCTCGATCAGCCGGATTTCAATGCCCGCGACCTGGCTTGCATACGGCGTATCCGCTACGGGGCATCGCCGATCGACCACAGTCTGCTTGAGCGTGCGCTTGCCGCGCTCCCGAACGCGGGCTTCGTTCAGGGCTATGGCATGACGGAGCTGGCGCCGGTGGCGACGATCCTGACCGCTGCCGACCATGATCCCGCCCGGCCCGGCTTTGCGCAGCGCATTGCCAGCGCCGGCAGGGCAACCGCCGCGTGCGAGGTGCGGGTGGTGGAGGAGGGCGGCGCCGAGTTACCCGCTGGGGCGATCGGCGAGATCGTCGTTCGCGGCCCGAGCGTCATGCTCGGATACTGGAACCTGCCGTCGGAAACGGGCGAGGCGGTGCGCAACGGCTGGCTGCATACCGGCGATGTCGGCTTCCTCGATGATGCCGGCTATCTCACGGTGGTCGATCGGCTGAAGGATATGATCATCACCGGCGGAGAAAACGTCTATTCTACAGAAGTCGAGAACGTGCTGGCCTCCCATCCGTGCGTGGCCCAGGCCGCGGTGGTCGGCTTGCCGGACGCACGCTGGGGCGAGCGCGTCCACGCCGTGCTGGTAGCGCGCCCCGGAGAGATGCTCGATCCTCAGGATATTCTCCGTCACTGTCGCCCGCAGATCGCGGCTTACAAGTTACCGAAAAGCTTCGCCATCGTCGAAGCGTTGCCGCTCACTGCGGCTGGGAAGCCGCTCAAGGCGGCGTTGCGCAGCGACCCGGCTTACCGCGGGTTTGGGGCCTCGTCGTGAACCGCGTTGATCTGCTTGACCAGTTCCTTCGATAGAACGACGTCGATCGCGCCCAGATTCGCATGTAACTGCTCGATATTGCTCGCTGCCATGAGCACGGCACCGACGAAGGGTTGCTGGCGTGCAAAGGCGAGCGCCATGTGCGGCAGCGTCAAGCCATGCGCACGCGCAATCGCGTCATAGGCACCGATCGCCTTGATGCGCGCCGGCCCCAAGCGGGTGAAATAGTCGCGGATGTGGCTGGATCGCGTACCCGCCAGAATCGCAGGGGACGTGCCGTATTTGCCGGTCAGCGCGCCGGTTGCCAGGGGCGAATAGGCGATCAGCGAAAACCGCTCACGCAAGGCGCACTCGGCAAGCCCGAGCTCGGCGCTGCGATCGAGCAGGTTGTAGCAGTTCTGAACCGATGCGATTCGTGCAAGGCCCTTGCTGTCTCCGACGGCAAGATGCTTCATCGCGCCCCAGGGCGATTCGTTGCAGATGCCAATCGCGCGCGCCTTGCCCTCGGTCACCAGTGCGCTCAGCGCGTCTAGCGTGTGGTCGATCGGAACGGATTCCGGGCGCTCGGGCATGTTGGCGAGGCGGGGTCGGGCGGCGAGCGCAATCGGCCGTTCCGGCCAATGGGTCTGGTACAGGTCGATATGGTCGGTGCCCAACCGTTTCAGGCTGGCCTCGGCGGCTTCCCCTATGTTTGCGCGGTCGAGGCGGCGCCGATCGCCGCGCAGATAGTCGAATCCGCCAAAGGCTGCCACCTTCGTGGCGACTACCACTTTGTCGCGCACTTTCCGGCTGGCGATCCAGCGTCCTAGAATCGCTTCGGACTCGCCCTGCGTGGCGGCGGAAAAGGGGAAGGGATAGTTTTCAGCGGTGTCGAACAAGGTGATGCCGGCGTCGAACGCGGCGTCGAGCTGGCGAAATGCATCGCTTTCGGAACTCTGCCCGCCAAATGTCATCACGCCGAGGCCGAAGGCGCTCACCTTCAACCCCGATGTGCCCAGATCGCGATATTCCAAGCTTCTAATCCTTCATGCGGAGAATCACCCGACCGGCGTTCCTTCCCCCGCCGGCGGCGAGCATCGCTTCCGCAAAATGCTCCAGCGGGTAGGCACGGGCGATGGGAGGACGGAGAAGGCCGCGGCGATGCAGAGCAAAGAGCTGCTCGATATTGGCCTCCGATTGCGCCCGCTCCGTGGCTTCGAAATCGCGCACGTTCACGCCGACGAGCGCGGCATTCTTCAGCAGCGCGAGGTTCACCGGAAGTTTCGCGATTCCGCCGCCGGCGAAGCCGAGCACCAGCAGCCTGCCATTCCGTCCCAGCGTGCGGAACGCGCGTTCGGTCATCGGATCGCCCACGGGATCGACGACGACATCGATCGGCCGGCCGTTGGCGGCCGCCTTCACCGCATCGCGCCATTGCGGCGAATTGCTGTCGATGACGGCATCCGCGCCGCTTCGCAGCGCGAGCGTCCGCTTCTCCTCGCTCGACGCGGACGCAATCACGTATGCGCCGAATGCCTTGCCGATTTCGCACGCAGCATAGCCGATGGCGCCGCCGGCACCCAGTACCAGGAGCGTTTCGCCCGCCTTCAGTGCGCCGCGCTGGGCAAGCGCGTGATAGCTGGTGGAATAGGAAGCCAGAAACACGGATGCTTCGGGGAAGCTCATCGTGTCCGGGATCCGCCGCGCCTGCGCACTGGCGACCACGGCGACTTCGGCAAGGGCACCACCGTCCAGCATCACGCAGACCCGTTCCCCGATGCGGCTGTGGGAAACGCCCGCGCCGACCGCCTCGATTGTTCCCGCGAACTCGCTACCGGGAATGAACGGCAGTGTGGGCTTGATCTGATAAAGTCCGCGGGCCGTCAGGACATCAACGAAGCTGATGCCGGCGGCATGCACCCGTATCTGGACCTCGCCGAAGGCCGGGCCGGGCATATCGACCGCCTGGAGTTCGAAGGTGGACGGATCGCCAAAGGCGGGCACTACCACCGCACGAACGGCCAATCCCTGTTCCGGTGTCGACATGTGCAGCGCCTTCTCTGGTCTCGTACCCGCAGCATCGCCTCGGATCGGCCCCGCAACCGAATCGACAGCGAAGCAGCAATGTTTATCAAACTATCAATCGTTAGATTACTTGGCCAGAGGAGACGTGCCACAGGTTTGGGCGTGTCAGTTTCGTATCGCGGCCAATGCTGGCTGTAGGATGCTGCGTGCATCGATCAGCGCCGTGCCGGCAGCGATTCGGTCTGCGTCGGTCCATCGCTCGCGCACTTCGCCGCAGCTCAGCGCCCATTGGGCTGCCGGTTCGGTGCCGTCTTCGATAAGCGGGACGGCGACCGCGGAGTAATTCCCGCGCGGACCATGATCGAGGCTGACGAAGCCGAATGCTTGATACTCCGCCAGGGCGGCGTCGAATCGGGCTTGCTGCAGGTCCCAGGATCCCGCCGTCATCCGTGTCGTGTCCATCGCGGCGTCGCGCGCGGGTTGCGGAAGCGCGGCCAGAAGGGCGAGACCGGACGCCACGTCGACCAGCGATGCGCGCCAGCCGACGGGCTCGTCCGGCCGGACGAACGCGCCCTCCGCGCGCTCGATCGAAATCATCTCGGCGCCCTGTCGCTTGCTCAGCGTCGTCGTGACGAGAGTCGCGTCCGAGATCTTGCGCATGTATGGCAGTGCTACCTCCGCCGGGGCCATCCCCATGATGGCGGCATAGCCCAGCGTAACCGCAGGCGCGCCGATCCGCAGGGCCGCGCCGCCTCCGCTACGGACGAGGAAACCCGCTTCGAGCAACGTCTGACATAGTCGCCAGGTGGTCGGCTGGCTCAGGCCCACACGCCGGGCGATTTGCGAAACGCTCAGTTCTGCCCGGGGACGATCGAAGCATCGCAGAATTTCGAGCCCTCTTGCGAGTGCGGTTACCGTTGGCTGGGCTGTCGGTTTGGCCATGTCTCTCGTCCTTTACTTCGCACGCTAAACAGCATATATATTCACTATACGCAATATCTATTCGCATAGTGAATAAAAAAGAGGATGCACATGGATCACATTAGCGAAATCGTGGGGCTGAACGGCGCGCCGCTCGAGCAGATCCCTTGGCCGATGCACCGGGAAGTTCGGCAGGACGATTGGCGGCCGCCGGCGGGGACGCGGATCATTTCGGTCGATGATCATGGTATGGAAGAAGAGCACCTCTGGGAGAACCGGATGAAGGGCGCCGACAGGGACCGCGCGCCCAAATTGTGGAAGGACGCCGACAATCGCTGGTGGATGACGGTCGATGGGAAGCCCTGGGACGTGCCGGGCATCGACTCACACGTGAGCGAGGGGCGGCCGGGCATGTGGGACGTCCATGCCCGGTTGAAGGACATGGACGCGGAAGGCATCGAGACCTCGCTCTTCTTCCACACCCGGGCGATGGCGCTCATCCGCCTAGAAGACAAGGCCTTTTTCAGCCGCTGCATGGATGCGTTCAACGAATGGGTCGGCGAATATTGCTCCGCAGCGCCCGGTCGTCTCGTCGGCGTCGGCATCTTGCCGACCGTGTTCAATCCGGACGAGACGCACGACTATCTTCAGAAGATGAAGGGGTGGGGGCTGAAGGCGCTGGAAATCCCCTCAGCGCCAAAGAACACGCCGTATAACAGCAAGGCCATGGAGCCGCTGTGGGCGGCGATCGCCGCGAGTGGAATTCCGGTGATGTTCCATGTTGGCGCGTACCTCGAATTCAGCGGCTATGGCGCGACGGGGGCCAACCTCACCAAGAATTTCGGGCCCTATCGTCCGCTATGGGCGCTTCTCGCCTTTTCCGGGATTCTGGAACGACACCCCGATCTCAAGATCGTCTTCTGTGAGGGCGGCTTCGGCTGGGTTCCGTGGACGCTTCAGGACGCGGATCGGGTCTACCAGGTCTATGGCAGCGAACTGAAGCCGAAGCTGCCGCATCCACCCAGCTATTATTTCAAGCGGCAATGCTATTGCGCGATCATGCAGGACGATGTCGGCCTGAAACTCGCACGGGACTACGACATGACCGGCAACATGCTGTGGTCTTGCGATTATCCGCATGCGGAAAGTGTGTTCGGCAATTCGCGCGCCGAGATCCGGAAGATCTTTGAGACGCTTGGCGAGGAGAAAGCCAAGGATGTTGTTGGACGTACTGCCGCGAGGCTGTGGAACCTGTAACCGGGACTCGGCCGGGGCAATGCAATTGCCCCGGCCGGCGCCGAGCGCGGCAGGCGCCTTGCCGACGGCGCGCCGACAACCCGGTCAGTCGTCGCCCGCCGGGCTTTGTCCCGCGATGCGGGACCCGCGCACTGCGTCGCCAGCAAAGTCGTAGGAAGGCGTCTGCTTGCGCCGGAAGCTGTCGACGCCATGGGCGAAGTTGTACGTCTGACCCAAGAGGACCTGATTTCGATCCTCTAGGGCAATTGCGGCTTCGAGGCTGGGTGCGTCGAGATTGTAATTGAGCAGGTCCTTGGTCAGGCGCAGTGCCATCGGCGCGGTGCCCAGCATGTCCGCGACATAGCTGTGGACGGCATCATCGAGCTGCTCGGCCGGCACGACATCGGCGAGCAGGCCCAGGCGCAAGGCGCGCTCGGCGTTGAGCATCCGGCCAGTGAGGAGCAGTTCCGCGGCCGGTCCCGCGCCGATCAGGCGCGGCAGAAAATAGCTCGATCCGATGTCTCCGCCGCCGACGCCGATTCGGATGAACGCGGCGTTCATGCGCGTATTCTTCGCTGCCACCCGGATGTCGGTCGCCATGGCAAGCGAGAAGCCGCCGCCTGCGGCGACGCCGTGCAGCGCGGCGACGATCGGCTGCGGGCAGCGGCGCATTGCCAGAACGATCCCGCCCAGGCGGTCCTGCACCGCGAACTTCTCGACGGATCCGCCGTGCATGAACCGGTTTGCCTGGTCGCTCGACAGGTCGAGCCCGGAGCAGAAGGCACGCCCCATCCCTTTCATCACGACGATTCTGACCTCTGGTCGCCGCGACAGGCCGGTAAAATAGTCGAGCAGGCTCGATGTCATGTCGTCGTCGAGCGCGTTCAAGGTGGCGGGCTTGTTGAGCAGGAGGCGTTCCCACCCTTCGAACGATTCTACCTCGATTGCGTTCATGGACCTCTCCTGCGCTTCCTTTGACGACCTGCCGGCGGCCGCGGTCCATCGGCAGCGGCCGATTCCGCATGCCCGGGGATTGTTGCGGAACCAGCCGCAGCGGCCAAGCAGGCAGGTGCAGAATTGTCTAGCCAAGTTTCCGAACGATTGATAGTTAGATTCCTGAGCGTCGGCAAACGCGGATAGGGAAGCTTCAGATGCCGAGGATCGTACTCTCTTTCGGGTTGCCGCAAATGTGGTGCCTGCATCCGGGTGCGGCTTGGCACGGGCGACCGTCCCGCAGCGCTATCGCGATGGGCGGGGTGACGCGGCCAAAGTCGAGCGTCGCCTGTCTCCGTATACGGTCCAGCCGCAGGTGCCGGGGGAACGCAACAGCGAATTGTGAGAGGATCAAGCGCCGTGTCATGGGCAAATCAGGATAAATGTGCGATCGTCGGGGTCGGGGCTACCGATTATTACCCGAGGGGGCAAAGCTGGCCCCGTACCATCAACGAGATGGTTGGCGAGGCGATCCTCAAGGCCTGCGCCGATGCCGGCATTGGTGTCAAGGACATCGACGGCTTCGCCTATTATTCCGGCGCCAGCGCCGGCTATGTCGATAAGCTGGAAACCGGCTCGTTGATGGAGACCCTGGGGATGCGCGGCGTCTCCTTCACCGCGGCGTTGACTTCGGGTGGCGGCGGCTCAGCGGGTGCGGTCGGTCTCGCGACGGCGGCACTGATGAACGAGGACTGCAAATATGCCGTCACCGTGATGGGCTGCCAGCAACGGCTTCAGCGATTGGGCACGGTGTTCGGCGCCATGGCCCCCACGCCCGAGGCGAGTTTCACCCGGCCTGCGGGCCTCGTCGGCCCGGGCCACTTGATGAGCGTCCTCACGCGCCGCCACATGCATCTCTACGGCACGACCGAAGACGCGTTCGCCGAAGTGGTTATGGCGACGCGCGAGCATGCGCTGAATCGTCCCAAGGCTATCCGGCGCAAGCCGCTGACCAGGGAAGAATATGATGCGTCGCCAATGCTCGCGGATCCGCTCCGGCGGCTCGATTTCTGCTTGGAAACCGACGGCGCCATTGCGGTCGTTACGACCACGACCGAGCGCGCGCGCGATTGCCGCCAACCGCCGGCGCTGATTCACGCCTGCGCCCATGGCGCATCGCGCGAGTGGGGCCGTGCCTTTGCCTGGATGGGCATGCCCGATCCGGAGTTTTCGAGTTCGGGTCATCGCTTCACCGCGCAGCGCGTCTGGGACCAGAGCGGGTTGACGGCCAAGGACATGGATGTCGCGCTTTTGTACGACCATTTCAGCCCGATGGTGATGATGCAGCTCGAAGACTACGGGTTTTGCGAGCGCGGCGAGGGCGGCGCGTATCTGCTGGAGGGGAAGATGCGCTACGATCCAGCAAGTCGGCGCGGCGTTAACGGCGGCGTGCCGGTGAACACCCATGGCGGCAATTTGTCCGAAGCCTACATGATCGGGATGACGCATCTCCTCGAGGGCGTCGAGCAAGTTCGTGGTACGGCGATCAACCAGGTGAAGGACGCCGAATTCGCGCTGGTGACCGGTGGTCCGGCGCCGATTCCCGTCTCCAGCCTGATCTTGAGGAGAGCGTGATGACCGAACGGGTTTATGGTATCGCCCGCCCGCTGCCTGGGAGCGATGTCAGTATCACGACCGATCCGCATACCGAGCCGTTCTGGCTCGCGGCGAAGGAGCGCAGGCTCACCGCCTGCCAGTGCGCGTCCTGCGGGCATTTCCGCATGCCGCCTTCCCCGTTTTGTCCCGAGTGTTCGAGCGCGGAGAAGGCGTGGCCGACGCTGCCCGGAACGGGAACGATCTTCAGCTATGTGGTATGCAACAAGAATCCTGCCGACGGGGAACCCTATGTCTATGTTCCGATCGTCGTTGACTTGGATGGTGCGCCCGGTGCCAGGCTTCTGGCGAACGTGGCTGGCTGCACCGCCGAGGAGGTGCATATCGGCATGAAAGTCACGGTACACTGGACCGAGATTCAGGAAGGCTGGCTGTTGCCGAATTTCGAACGGGCATGACACGGCCCGCATCGGGCAGCAAAACAAGAATGAGGAGAGTGTGATGGATCTGAAGCCCGGCTCGCGCTGGAAAAGTGCAGTTTGCACCGCCGAGTTCGTGGTGGTGCGACCGGCTGCCGGTGATACCGTTCCTACCTGCGGCGGCCATCCGATCGTCGCATCGGCCGACAAGGTGCCCGAAGGGCTCGAGATCGATCCCGCGCTGAGCGGCGCGGTCCTGGTCGGCAAGCGATATCACGATCCGCAGTCGGGCCTGGAAGTGCTGGTAACCAAGGTAGGGGTCGGATTGCTGGCGATCGACGGGCGGCCGCTGGTGCTCAAAGAGGCGCAGCCTCTTCCTTCTTCGGACTGAGCGGGGCCAATTGTGCACACAACTTTGCTTTTGGAGATGGGGGCGGGCTCCTTTCCGGAGCGGCGCGCCGTTACCGATCCGACCGAGCGCCTCACCTTGGGTGGGCTGGCGGCACGCGCCCGCGCCGCGGCACAGTTCTTTTCCAGCCATGCTGGAGACAAGGTCGTCTATCTCGGGCTGAACAGCGTATCGCTCCCTACCGCGCTCTTCGGCAGCGGTTTCAGCGCGAAGCCGTTCGCGCCGTTGAATTATCGCCTGCCGGACGAGGACCTGCGCAAACAGCTCCGGCGAGCCGCGCCGTGCACGGCCATCGTCGATGACGAGATGGCCGCGCGCGCCGCGCATATCGACGGCGTGCAGGTCGTGCCTCGGAGCGCGTTCGAAGCCGCGTTGCGCGATCACCCTGTGCCGGACGAAAATGCAGTGGCCGGCGAACCCGACATCGCCGTGCTGCTGTTCACCAGTGGTACGACCGCCGAGCCCAAGATCGCGATTCTGCGGCATCAGCATGTTGCGAGCTACGTTCTTTCGAGCGTCGAGTTCATGAGCGCCGAGGAGCAGGAGGCGGCGCTGGTTTCGGTGCCCTCCTACCACATCGCGGGGATTTCGGCGATCCTGACCGGCATCTACAGCGGGCGCCGTATCGTGTACCTGCCGGCCTTCACGCCCGAGGACTGGGTCGAGACAGCGCGGCGCGAAGCGATCAGTCATGCAATGGTCGTGTCGACGATGCTGTCGCGGATTCTGGAGGTGCTGGAGAGCCGGAAGATCACGCTGCCCCATCTCAAGGCAATCTCCTATGGCGGCGGGCGCATGCCGCATGCCGTGATAGAGCGGGCGATGCGCGTCCTGCCGCAAGTCGATTTCGTCAACGCCTACGGCCTTACGGAAACGAGCTCGACAATCAGCGTCCTGGGGCCCGAGGATCATCGGCTCGCGATGGCGTCGCCGGACCCGCGCATCCGGCGCCGCCTGGGCTCGGTCGGCAAGCCGCTTCCCACGCTCGAAATCGAAATCCGGGACGCGGAGGGTAACCCGGTTCCACGGGGGCATAGCGGCGAGGTTTATGTTCGCGGGGATCAGGTCGCCGGCGAATATGTGCACCGCAAGGCGATCAGGAGTGACGGCTGGTTTCCAACGAACGACGCGGGCTGGCTGGACGAGGACGGGTATCTTTTCCTGGAAGGGCGCCTGGATGACGTGATTGTTCGGGGCGGCGAAAACATTGCCCCCGTCGAGATCGAGGATGTCTTGCGGAGTCATCCCAATGTTGCCGATGTGGCCGTGTTTGGGGTCGCCGATGATCATTGGGGGGAGAAGGTGGCGTGCGTCGTGGTGCCAGCTGGTGAAAAGCCGACCTTTGCGGCGCTGGGCGCCTGGGTCCGCGAGCATTTGCGCTCGACCAAGACGCCTGAAGCGTGGGCGTTTCGTACCGAACTCCCGTACAACGAGATGGGCAAGCTGCTTCGTCGCGTGGTAAAGGCTGAGTTCGTATCGGAGAGTCAGGACGCTTGAATCGAACAGCATCAGACCGCGCGTGCGTGCCGGCTTGTGACGGCTCGGCTCAGGGCGACTTGTCTCGAGCGATGGATGATCCCCCGCTATCGTCGGGTTTGCGTGCGCGCGCGGCGGGGCGCGCGGCGGCGTCCCAGGAGGGGGCTGTCACCAGCCTACGGGAAGAGCAGAAGGCGCTAACCCGTTCGCGTATCATTGCTGCGGCGCATGCCTGTTTCGCGTCGATGGGCGCGGGTGCGGTGAGCTTCGACGACATCGCCCGCGAGGCCGGTGTCGGGCGCGCGACCGTTTATCTGCACTTCCCGAGCCGGGAGGCGCTTTGGCTCGCGATGTTGCGCGAGGATTGGCGCGTGCAGCGGGTGCTCTTCGCGACCTTTCCGACAGAAGACATTTCCTTGGCGACAGTGGCGGGATGGCTACGGCGGCTCGTCTCGGGCTTTCGCGCGCGTCGAATCTCGATGTCCGCCTATGCACAGTTGCTGGGCAGCGACCCCGCCCTCAACGACAGCGTGAACGCACAGCGCGAACAGCTCCTGGTGATCCTGGGCGAGCGCTTCGACGCTTTTGCCGTCGCGGATCGTTCCGATGCAGCCCGGTGGATCGCGGCCTATCTGGTGCTGGTACAAATCGAGCAATTCTGCCAGTTTGCCGCCGGAGAGGCGCGCGAGGACCTCGTCGCTGCCGGCATCGATCTGCTTTCGGCGCAGATCGTGGCGTTCGTGCGCGATGCGACGCCGTGAGGATATTGTTGCCGTATAGCGCGACGGGTGCCGCCCCCGGCATGGCATTCGGCAGGCTAATACCGGGGTCGGGCTGAGTGATGCATTCCCGCGCCGAGCAACCATCCGATCTTCTGGCCGGCGCGCGCTATTCGCCGATCGGTGGCGATCCGCTGATTTTCGTCGATTTCGCCCAGGACATCATAGGGCCGCAGGAGGGGGCGATACGGGTGGCGATCGATCGCCGCGGCGCACTGCCGGACATTGATCCGAGCGCATTCGATCTGGCCCTGACGACTGCGTCGGATGCGCCCGCACCCTGGACCTGGGTGGTGCCGGAGCGCGTGGATGACGCGATCACCCGCATTCGGGCGGTCTGCGGCAATGCGCCGATCGCCGCTACCGTGCTGGCCCGCGTGCTGCGCCTGGGCGACATACTCCCCTTCGATGCTGCGCTGGAGGTTGAGTCGCTTGCCTATTCGACCTTGCTGGTCGGGGCGGAATTTGCGGCATGGCGGAAGGCGCGTCCTCCCGGTGGGGCGGACGATGGGCGCGACGAGGGGGGGGTGGTGTATGCCCGCGACGGGGATCAGGTGACCCTGTCGCTTGCGGCGCCTTCGACCCGCAATGCCATGACCGCAGCGATGCGCGATGCGCTCTATGAGGCGCTCGTCAACGTCCTCGAAGATCCGAGCCTGCCGATGGTCGTGCTCCAGGGCCAGGGCCGCTGCTTTTCGACCGGCGGCCATTTGCCCGAATTCGGGGTGGCGCGCGATGTGGCGGCAGCGCACATCATCCGGTCCGAGCGTAGTTGCTCACGAATACTCCATTTGCTGGAAGACCGCGCGACGGTGCGGTTGCACGGCGCCTGTATCGGATCGGGAATCGAAGTGCCGGCAGCGGCCGGCTTCCGGATTGCGACGCCCGCGACCTTTGCACAATTGCCCGAGCTGACGATGGGACTGATCCCCGGCGCGGGCGGAACGGTGACGCTGCCACGCGCAATCGGCCGCCACCGCACGATGTGGCTTGCGCTGACCGCGCAGCGAATGAACGCCCGCCAGGGCTTGGCGTGGGGCCTGTACCACGCAGTCGAGCCATGGCCCGAGACCTGAACGCGCTGCTGCGTCCACGGCTGCGCCCCTTCGGGCTGTCGGGTGATGCGCTGCTCGAACGCGATGCGCCGAACGGGCTGGACGTTCCCGGTGCGGTTTCGGCGAACGGCCATTGTCGTTTGTTGCCGTGCCGCGACGCCTGGGTGGCGTTGAACCTCGCCAGGCCGGGCGATGTCGATCTCGTTCCCGCGTTGACGGGGCGGCAAGGTACGCCGTGGCAGGCTGTCCTCGCCACAGCAGCGGCAAGCGACGCCGCCGCGTTCCGGGATCTCGCCGTCGAATTGCAATTGCCCGTGGCGGTGCTGGGCGAGGCGGCGCCGATCCGGCGCGCGGAAATACGCGAACGGTCGCTCGCCGGCCTGCGCGTGGTCGACATGTCGGCGCTGTGGGCGGGGCCACTCTGTGCAGGCCTGCTGGCCCGGTGCGGCGCAGCCGTCTTGCGGATCGAGAGCGTGGGCAGGCCCGATCCGACCCCGGCCTTGTCGCCGGTGCTTTCGGCTCGGATCAACGGCGGCAAGCGAGGGTTGTCACTGGACTTGCGCAAGCCCGACCATGTCGCGCGCCTGCACGCAGAGGTGCGTTGCGCCGATGTTTTTGTCACCAGCGCCCGCCGCGCCGCGCTCGCTCGACTTGGGTTCGAACCTGAAGGATTGCTGCGCGAGCGACCGGGCCTGACCTGGATCGCCATCACGGCGCACGGTTTTAGCGGACCGGGCGCCGCCCGCGTGGGGTTCGGCGATGATTGTGCGGTTGCCGGCGGGCTCGTCGATCGCCGCGCCGACGGCAACCCGCTGTTCCTCGGCGATGCGCTGGCGGACCCGTTGACCGGGCTCGAAGGGGCATTGGCGGTGCTCGAGGGCAGCCATCGGGGTCTCGTCGATCTTGCGATGGCCGGCGTTGCGGCTGCCTATGCCCGGGCGATGCACGGATGACCCTGACGATCCGGCACGTGCAGATGGAAGACGGCCTCGTTCGCGACATCGCGATTGCAGGCGGGCGGATCGCGGCGATCGGTCCGAGCCTCGCCTCGGCCGGCGAGGAAATCGACGGACGGGGTGCCTCCGCGCTGCCTGGGCTGCACGACCATCATGTGCATGTCCTCGCGCTTGCGGCACGCCGATCGTCTCTCGACTTGGGCGGGCTGGAGCGAGAAGACCAGATCCGCCAGATGCTTGCCAATGCCGCGCCGCGTTCGGACGGGTGGGTGCGCGCGGTCAACTATCATGAGCAGGCAGCGGGGCTGCCCGATGCCGCGCTGCTCGACGGCTGGATCAGGGATCGGCCGCTGCGGGTGCAGGATCGAACGGGTGCGCTGTGGGTGCTGAACAGCCGGGGCCTGCGCCAATTGGAGGGCCGCCCGCTTCCTCCCGGTGCGGAGCGCGACGCTGCCGGCAAGCCGACCGGCCGATTCTGGCGCGAGGATGGCTGGCTGCGTTCGGCGCTGCCCACCACCACGCCCGATCTCGGGGAGCTTGGCCAGACGTTCGCGCGCTTGGGCTTGGTGGCGCTGACCGATGCCAGCGCCACCAACGGTCCGGAAGCTGCCGCGACGCTGGGTGCCGCGCATCGGCGCGGCGAACTGCCCCAGCGGCTGACGTTGATGGGAAGCGAGGCGCTTGACGCGGGCAAGGGGTATCGACTCGGCGCGCTGAAGCTCTTGATCGACGAACGGGATCCGCCGCCGCTCGATACGCTAATCGCACGGATCGGCGGTGCGCGGGCACGGGGCAGGACGGTAGCGGCGCACTGCGTCACCGATCTCGAGTTGGCACTCTTCCTCGCGGCGCTTTCTGCCGCAGGCGGGGCGTGCCGCGGCGACAGAATCGAACATGGCGGCCTGATCACGCGCGAGGCATTGGCGGAGATTGCACGGGCCGGCCTCATGGTCTGCACAAATCCTGCGTTTCTGTATGACCGGGGCGAGCATTATCTGCGGCATGTGGCGGAGGATCGGCTGGACGACCTTTACCGCGCGCGAAGCCTGCGCAGTGCTGGCATTCCCTTGCTGGCAGGTTCCGATGCACCTTACGCTTCGTTCGATCCCTGGCTGGCGATGCGGAGCGCACGCGACAGGCGGACGGCAGCCGGCAGGGTCGTGGCGTCTGCCGAGCGCCTGAGCGGGCAACAGGCGTGGCAGCTCTATGCAGAGCCGTCGCTGGCCGTTGGCGGGCCCGCCGACCTCATCCTGTGCGAGGGCTCGCCGGACGCGGTCTTCGCCGAGCTCGACGCCGATCGTGTCCGTATGACCATCATCGCAGGTAAACTCGTTTCGTGCCGGGATGTCGGCGTGGGACGGCGCTGAATCGCTCCCAGTTCGGCGAAAGCGCAAACGGTCGTTTTCATCTATCTATCAGTCGGTAGTTTGTGTACGTCGGGATGGACGTGGCGGGGGCCGGGTTCTGCCGATGCGCTGTAGCCGCTGGTGGCGTTCCGCGATGCGCCGCCGCCGCGTCGCGAGGAATTGCGAGGCCGAAGGGGAGCGATAGTGAAGATCGAAAATGGCATTGCCGCGGTAGTGACAGGCGCTGCATCCGGGTTGGGTAAGGCGACGGCAACGGCGCTTGCCCAGGCGGGTGCGAAGGTAGCCATTCTGGACCTCAACGAAGAGGCTGGGCAGGCCACCGCCGATGCGCTCGGCGGCGTGTTCTGCAAAGCGGACATCATGAACGAAGAAAGCATGCTCGCTGCCTTCGACAAGGCACGTGCCGCGCACGGCCAGGAGCGTGTGCTGGTGCATTGCGCCGTTGCGGTGAAGGGCGGGAAGACGGTGAGCTGGGATCGCGAGGCTGGCCGGTTCAAGCGCTTTTCCAGTGAGGATTATGCTTTCTCGGCGATGGGTGTGGCGGTGGCCAGCTATCGCGTCGCTTCGATCAGCGCGCTGGGCATGGCCGCGCTCGATCCGCTGGAGGACGGCGAGCGCGGCGTCATTACGCTGACCTCGTCGGCTGCGGCGCAGGATGCGCAGGTGGGGCAGGTGGCCTATGGCTCGTTGAAAGCGGCCGTGAACGGGCTTGCGCTGCCCATGGCGCGCGATCTGATGGATCTGGGCATCCGCGTGAATTCGGTCATGCCGGGGATCTTCGCGACGCCGCCGATGCTTGCGGTTCCACCGAAAGTGCTGGAAGTGCTGAATGCATCCGTGCCCTTCCCCAAGCGCCTTGGCAAGCCCGAGGAGTTTGCGAGTCTGGTTCTGGAGCTGGTTCGCAATGTCTATTTCAACGGCCAGAATATTCGGCTGGACGGCGCCATCAGGATGCCCCCCAAGTAGAAAGCAAGTCATTGACTACACCTCCGCAATATCCGATTGCAGATCGATCTGCAGGCCATGCGCCGCTGCGGCGTCCCGGCTCCGTCCGTCGAACGACGACGATTGATTCCGAATGGCCGGAGGGCGCGCGCGCACCGTGGCGCATGACAGCGCGCGCGCGCGATCTGCTGACTCCCGCTTCCGGCAAGCCGGTGATTCTCGCAGAGGGGGCGTTCGAAATTCTCGCCTCCCCCGTGCGGGAGATCCTGGAAATAACCGCGTCGCCGGCCCACCCGGGCATACCGCAGTTGGTCGGCATCCGGGGCGGTGGCGCGAGCCGCGGGCGGATCGAGGAACTGCTCGCCGACATTCGGCACGAACCGCTGTATCAGCTGCTCGATGACTATGCGGGCGCAAGCCTCGTCGCGGCGTGGATCTGGTCGCAGTGGGATCCAGGCTGGGCCGCGCGGGTGCGCAGCGCGCAAGTCTCCTCTACTGCCGGGCGCGGCGGCAAGATGGAGAATGTCTGCACCGGTTTCGCCACGGGATCGAGCGCGTTGGCCGAAGACGGGGGTACCAATGTCCAGCTTCAGTCCTCGGCCGATGTCGGCCCGCTCGAACATCCGGATGATCCGCAAGGGTGGCATGCGCTTCCCGCACAGGGCGGGCGGCCGCAGGGCAGGCGTGCGCGCCGCATCGATCTGTGGCGCGACGGCGACCTGATCCGTGTCGATGCCGGCTTCCAGGATAGCGGCACGACGCCGGCCGGGGGGCGGCGGGCCGTGCATGAATATCGCGTCTACGCAGAAGTCGAACAGGCGACGGGGCGCCTCGCGTCGGTGCAGGCGTTGCCGCTCATCCTGCCGTTTCCCGAATGCCCCGGTGCCGCCGTGAAGGTAGCGCGGATGGTGGGCGCCGATGTGAGCGCGCTGCGCGGTGCCGTGATCGAGCGGCTGCCAATGACTTTCGGCTGCACGCATTTGAACGACGTGATCCGTGCGCTTGCCGACGTACCCGCATTGGCTGCGAACTTGCCGACAGAGAGCGCATGATCTGGTAGGAACGGCGTCGGTTACCGGCGGGCGACGAGGCAGACCCTAATCGTGCGGAGCGGCGCAACGTAAGCCTTCGTCGCACCGCTCCGACTCGGCTTTATTTCCGCTGGGTTCCGATCGTCACCGTCTTGTAGTGGACGAACTCGTCGATGCCAGCGCGGCTGCCTTCCTTGCCGAAACCGGAGATGCCGATGCCGCCAAAGGGAATCGCCGCGCGCACCGGTCCACCGCCGTTGACATGGACGCCGCCCGCCTCAAGCCGTTCGCACAGGCGATGGACGCGCTCCACGTTGTTCGACTGGATATACGCAGCCAGGCCGTATTCGGTGTTGTTTGCGATCTCGATGGCCTCTTCTTCGGTATGGAACTTGGTGACGGTCAGGGCCGGGCCGAATATCTCCACTTGGCTGATCTCGTGCTTTGGATCGGGATCCACGATGATGGTCGGCTCGATATAGTTGAGCCCCGCAAGTTCACCCTGGCAGCGCTTGCCGCCGAGGAAGAAGGTCGCCGCACCGTCGCGCCGCGCCCGCTCGAACATCGCCTCGATGCGTTCGGCCGCGCTTTTGGTCATCACCGGCCCTATCATCACGCTCGGATCGGCCGGATCGCCCACCTTCAGCGATTCGACCAGCGCCTTGGCCTTGGCAAGGAAGGCGTCATAGATGTCGGCGTGCACCAGCGTCCTGGTCGGCAAGGCGCAGCCCTGGCCCGAACCGAAGAAGAACACCATCATCATCGAAATCTGGACGGCGGTATCGAGATCGCAATCGGGGAACACGAGGTTTGCTGATTTGCCGCCGAGTTCCATCACCGTGGGCTTGATCTCCTCGGCGCAGGCGGTGAGGATCTTGCGCGCTGTGACGGGGCCGCCGGTAAAGCTGATCTTACGGATCTGCTTGTGGCGGATCATCGCCTCTCCGGCGTCGGCGTCGCCGTGGAAGCTGGAATACACGCCATCGGGAAAGCCCGCCTGCTTGATCAGCCGAGCAAACAGCTCCGGCACATGCGCATTCAGTTCCGACGGTTTGCAAACGACGCAGTTGCCGGCCGCCAGAGCAGGAAGCACCTTCATAGCGAGCGAGATGAGCGGCCCGTTCCAGGTGATGATGATGCCGACGATGCCGATGGGTTCGGGAATAGTGTAGGCCATCTCACCGAAGACATCCATGGTCGAGAGCGTCTGGCCGGTCAGCTTGTCGCACCAGCCGGCAATGTAGCGCGCGTTCTCCACCGCATGATCGACCGTGATATGACCAGCGGTGACGGCGTGGCCATTATCCAATCGGGCGAATTCGACGAAATCCTCGCGATGGGCCTCGATCAGATCCGCGAGCCGCAGCAGCAGCCTGCGGCGCTCTTCGCCCGGCGTTCGCCGCCAGGCGTCCTTCACTTTCAGGGCGCGCTGCACCGCCTCCTCGACCTCAGGAGCGCCGGCGAGCGGGACCTCGTTCTGCGGCTGCTGCGAATGGGGATTGAGGTGCGCATGAACGCCGCCACTCGCGGTTGCGCGGGTTTCGTGTCCGAGATGGACTTGAATCCTTAGCGGACGCTCGATTTCGACGCGCTGCGCCGCGTGTGTTGCCATGATCCTCTCTCCATTTTTGCCGCCGTGGCGGGGCGTTTCGCTTCTGCGCGGCAAACTCGGCTATCGATGGAAGAAGGGCAGTTGCACCGCCTTCTTGCCTCGCAATCCGAGTCGACCCACTACCTCATATTTATAAACCGATCGTTCGATAGGCAATGCGAAACAGGACGTGCTGAGGGCTGTTCAGCTTGCCTAATGATCGTAAGGTAGGTATGAATGGCGAAAATTATCAGATTCAGGAGAGCACCGATGAAGCCCTTCGTATTCAGCGCCGACAGCCATGTGATGGAGCCTGCGGAGATTTTCCTCGACGGCCTTCCCGCGAGCCTCAAGGAGCATGCGATTCACTCCCGCAAGGAGGGCGACTATCTGATCACCGGGACGCAGCATAAGCTGATCCACCGCATGCGTCTGGGCAACCAGCGCGAAGTGCCGATCGGGCAGGTGCGCAAGGGCGTCCGCGAGCTGCCGGGACGGCTTGAGGACATGGAGCTCGAAGGAATCGATTCGGAGATCTGCTTCCCCACGCTCGGACTTTGGCTGTACGCAATCGGGGATAGCGAGGCGGAAGCGGCTTCGGCGCGCCTTTACAACGACTGGAACGACGCGTTTCTGGGCAGCCATTCCAACCGGTTCGTGCGGTGCGGCATGCTGCCGGTGCTCGACTTCTCGAACACATTGGCAGAACTCGATTATCTGGCGAGCAAGGGCGTGACTGCGGCCATGCTTCCTGCAGTCAGCCCCGCGGGTGTGGCCAAGTACAACAGCGAGGATTGGGATCCGATCTTTGCCAGGGCAGCCGCGCACGGCATCGTGTTCGTCATGCACACGGGGACGGGTCTCGAGAGCGTGATTGCGGAGAAAGGCCCCGGCGCTGCGATCATCAACTATACCGGTCAAGCCATGGATGCGATGAACACGGCGATGTACCTCATCGCGGGCGGCGTGCTCGATCGCAATCCCGAGGCGAAGGTCGCGTTCATCGAAAGCGGTGCGAGCTGGTTGGTGGCGCTGGCCGAGCGCATGGATGAAGTCGACGAAGCGCACGCCGTGTACGTTCGACCGAAGCTGTCGCGCAAGCCTAGCCAGATCATCGACGACCAGATCTGGTCGAGCTTCCAGCATGACCGGGCCTGCGTGGTGGCGGCCGAGGCGGGCCTTCCGGGCGCCCGCAATTGCATCTGGGGGTCCGACTATCCGCATGGGGAGGGGACGTTCCCCGAAAGCCGGCAGGTGGTGGAGAAGCTGCGCAAGGAATTGAACGTCAGCGAGCAGACCTGGCGCAACGTCATCGGTTTGAACGCCGCGCGCCTCTTCGGCATCGAACCGGTGGCGCAGACTGCGGAGACGCAGGCCGGCTGATCGGTATACGCCGCGCTCGCCGGCGCGAGGCTTGCATTGGTGTAAGTGCCGCGGCCGGTGATCGGCAGGGCCGCACCGAACATCCTGTCGCCGGATCGGCTTTCCGGCGATCGGGTGGGACAACGTCAATAGAACCATAAATTTGGGTGTAGGATGCTGATGGCAACGCCGCTTAACGATTCGGTCGCGATCGCCCATTTGGGGACCGGTGTCTGCAGTGCGTACTGCACCAAATTGCTGATCGATGGCGGTGCGACGGCGATCCGTATCGAGCCACCGGAGGGCGATCCGCTGCGCCGTCGTTCGGCCAGCGGTGCGGCGACCGATCCTGCTACCGGCGGTCCGGTGTTCCAGTTCCTCGCGGCTTCGTCAGAGAGCGTGGTCATCGACATCGGGTGCGCGCAGGATCGCGCGCTCGCCTGGTCGGTCATCGAGGCCGCCGATATCGTCATCTGGACGCCTGGTTCGTCCATCGCCGATGCGCCGGAATTCTCGCCCCGGGCGATACGGGCGCGCGTGCCGGGCGTCGTGGTGGTTGCAATCACCGATTTCGGGTTGATTGGCCTGGAGCATCCCCGACCCGCGACCGAATATACCATGCAGGCGATGGCGGCGGGCTGGGTGTCGAAGGGGCAGGCCGATCGGCATCCGTTGATGGTAGGTGGAGACCATGCCTGCTGGGGGGCGGGCATCTTCGCGGCGCTCGGCGCGATGGCGGCGTGGCGCCGGGCGAGCGCGTCCGGCGAGGGCGAACTCGTCGATGTTTCGATCCTCGACACGCTCCACATCACCCAGCCATTCTTCGGGGCGACGTTCGAAGCTGCAGCCGGACGGCCGCTCCGCTACGTTCGCTCGACCATCCTACCGTTGAATCATCCGACCAGCGACGGCTATGTCGGCTTCCAGGTCACGACAGGTCAGCAATGGCTGGATTTCTGCGCGATGATCGAGCGGCCCGATTGGGCCGAGGACCGCACGCTGTCCCGGCACGATACGCGCGCGCGTCGCAACGCAGAACTGGTCGCAGTGATCGACGCCTGGACGTCGCAGCGCACGACCGCCGAAGTGGTGGAATATGCAACCCTCTTCCGGCTCCCGGTCGCGCCGATCAACAATGGCGACACTATCCGGCAGTTCGAGCAGGTCGTGGCGCGCAACTGGGTGGTAAAGAACCCACAGGGCGGCTTCGACCAGCCGGTCCCGCCCTGCATCTATTGGGGCGACGTGACGAGCCGGCCAGCCGGTATCGCGCCGCGCCTTGGCGAGCACAACGCGGCGGTGGCGACACGGCATCTTCCCGCCCGCACGACCGCAGTCCGGGCCAGCGACCCGAAGCCGCTCCCCTTGGAGGGGCTGCGGGTCATGGACTTCACCGCCTTTTGGGCGGGGCCGATCATCAGCCACTTCCTCGCCATCATGGGTGCCGATGTAATCCATGTCGAATCCCCCAAGCGTCCCGACGGACTGCGTGCTTCGACCATCAAGTTCGACATGAGCGAGGGGTGGTGGGAAGCCTCGCCGCAGTTTGCGGGGACGAACACCAACAAGCGTGATCTGACGCTCGACATGAGCGATGCACGGGCGCGGGAGCTGGCGGTCGAACTGATCGCGCAAGCCGACATCCTCGTCGAAAATTTCAGTTCGCGCGTTATGGAACAATGGGGCCTCACCTATGAGAGGCTGCAGAAGATCAATCCCAAGCTGATTATGGTGCGCGCGTCCGGCTTCGGTAATACCGGGCCGTGGAAGGATCACCTTGCCTATGCGACCACGGTGGAGCAGGCCTGTGGCATGGCCTGGGTGACGGGCTTCGCCGATGGACGGCCGGAAATGTCCGGCGGCTCGTGCGATCCGATCGCTGGCTCGCACGCTGCGCTCGCCATCCTCTTCGCGCTCGAATATCGTCGGCGTAGCGGCAAGGGCCTTCTGCTCGAGACGCCCCAGTTCATGACCGGTCTCAACATCTGCGCGGAGCAGATGATCGAGTTTTCGGCGACCGGCACATTGCTGTCGCGGAACGGCAACCGATCCTGGACGATGGCACCGCAAGGTGCCTACCGTGCTGCGGACTTCGAGCCGCCATACGAGATCATGCCGAAGGATGATTGGATCGCGGTCAGTGTCGCGGACGATGCGCAATGGCGTGCTTTGTGCGGCGTCATCGGCGCCGACGCGCTGGCTGCCGACCCCGACCTTGCGAAGGTGCAGGGGCGCATGCGTCGCCACGACGAGATCGACGCGGCGATTGCCGCCTGGACCCGCCCGTTAAAGGCGGAGGATGCCGTCGCGATGCTGCTGGCGGCCGGCGTTCCCGCCGCACGTTTCCATCCCAGTGCAGGGCTCGAGCACGTCCCGGAGGTCGCCCGACGCGGGCTGTACGAATATGTCGATCAGCCTGGTCTCGGCCTGGTGCCGATCGTGGGCTATCCGGCGCAGTTCGAGCACGGACCCCACCGCATCCATCGCACACCTGCGCCTACGTTCGGGCAGCACAGCCGTGAAATCCTGAAAGGCCTGCTCGGCGTATCGGATGCCGTGTTCGAGAGTTTCGAAGCTTCCGGTGTGGTGGGCACGAAGCCGATGATGGGTACCGCCTGGTAACGCTGCCAAGCGATGCGGGGGGGGGGGGGCATCAGCACCTCGAGACCGACGTTTCGCAATGGTTGGGCCCCCCTTTGGCTTTGGCTCTGTCACGCTGATGATGCCACATCCCGCACAAGGGAGTGGTAGCCATGCCCGCTTTCTATCCTGCGCCAGCGCGGAACCATGTTCGGCTGATGTAGCGTCAGGATGGGAAGCTGTCGCAATCGTGCAACACTGGCCAACTTTCTTTTCGGCGGGTGAGGACAAAGCGGAACGAGGTCAGGCCTCGACCGGCTGAAATCACTCCTGTTGATCCCGCTCAGGGGCATTTTCACCGCTTCCGCCGAATGGCGCGATCCCGTTCCGTCCCTTGACAATGTTGCGGCTACGGCATCTACTGAACGATAGATAAATAGTAAAAAGACCAAAATACTACAAGGAGAGGAAGCGATGTCGAAAACGGCGCTTTACCTATTGTCGACGGCTGCCGTCGGCGTGTTGGCTGTGTCAGATGCGTATGCACAGGAGGTGCCACCAGCCACGCCTCCCGCCGCGGCTCAGCACGGGGTGAGTGCTGCGGAACCAGACGTCATCATCGTGACAGCGCGGCGCCGCGCAGAAGACGCCTCCAAGGTTCCGATCTCGATTTCCACCCTGTCGACCGAACAGCTTGAAAAGGCGGGAATTGCCAATGTGCAGGACGTCGCGAAGATCGCGCCAGGCCTTGCGGTCACCACGTCGCCTGCGGGCAAGGGGAGCCCGTTCATCGCCATTCGCGGTCAGTCGCGTGCCATTACCGGTAATATCTCGCCCGGCGTGCTCGTTTATCTCAATGACGTGCCGCTGCAGAATTTCGGCTCCATCATTCAAACGTATGACATGGCGGACGTGCAGGTGCTGAAGGGGCCGCAGGGGACGCTCTTCGGCCGAAACGCGCTTGGTGGCGCGATCCTGACAAACAGCAAGGCGCCGTCCTACACGTTTGAAGGCTATGTCCGCGGCGAGATCGCGCAATACGACACCCAATCGATCGAGGGAGCGATCAATCTGCCGATCCTGGCAGACCATATCGCGTTGCGGGTCGCCGGTCGAATGGGCAAGGATGGCACTGCCGTTAACGGAACCGTCTACAACGGATATTCTCTCGCCTTAGGGCCCACGGGATTCGTCGCGACGCCTGGGCCACAGGTGCCGAACCCGCGTCTCAAGCCGGGCGAGTTCCTGGATCAGAGCTTCCGGGCGTCGCTGCTGCTCGAGCCGACGGACTGGATCAAGAATGTCAGCGTCTATACCTATGCGAAATCGCGGGGTATGCCTGCGCCGCTGGTCAGCAAGGTCTACTCCAATGGCGTCATGAACGATGGCCAGAATCTGGCGATCTTCTTCCAGCCGCCCGCGCAGATCGCGACCCAGTTCACGCCCATTTTTGGACCCGCCGGTGCGGCTGCCTATGCCTCGATTGTTCAGCAACTGGCACAATGTCCTGCCGGCACGATTAATTGCAATATTTTCGTAGCCAAATCCGCAATGGAAGGCACGGCCATCACGCAGCGGATATCGGCCGTCAATCAAGATCCCGGTCTGGCGCGATTCATTTTTAACAGCTTCTCCAATACAACGACCATTGATATATCGAGTAATCATCAGATCAAGAATATCTTTGGATACAACACTATCGATAACGTAGCATTTGCGACACTTAGCGGCACGCCAATTCCGACGATAACCACTGCTCAGGCGTACCAGATGAAGCAGTTGACGGAAGAGTTGCAGCTATCTGGTGATTTCTTTGGCAAGTCCCTGCAATATACTGTTGGAGGATTTTATTTCCGCGAAGATCCGAACGGTCCTGGCGGCTTCGGGCTTCTTGAAAATAATGCATTTTTCGGCCTTTCTCACAGCATCAGCGCCAACTACCTGCATAACCGGAGCAAAGCGGTATACGGCCAAGTAAACTATTCGCCAGAGTGGCTACTCAAGGGGATCAACTTCACGGCGGGCTTGCGGCAGACGTGGGATAAGCAATCGACGTGCACCACCCTGCAGCAGTTCAGCCCGTTTGCAACGGGTTTTGCGATGCAAATCCGTTCGGCCGGTGATCTGTCGGGAGCAGTCCCGAATGAAGCTGCGTGCGACGCGAATTCGGGGCTAGCGCCGGGAGCGGGGTCGCTGCCGGCCGGCGTGACGTCGCAGTTGCTGCCTTACCGCAGCTTCAGCAAGCTCACCTACACGCTTGGTGCGAACTGGCAAGTAAGCCGCGACGCGATGGTCTATGTCGCCCGCCGACGGGGATACCGGCAGGGCGGATACAACAACCCGCTGTTCGATCCGTTCCTGTCTAGCGTTCAGGCGTTCGAGCCGGAAACCGTCACCGATTGGGAAATCGGGACGAAGCTCAAATGGCGTGGAAACGGCATGAGCGGCGCGTTGAACATCGCGCTGTACAGCGGCAAGGACATCGGTAACCAGCTGCCGACCTCGACGGCGGGTCTCGGCGGCGGCACGTGTGTCCCTTCGGCGGTCGGAAGCGCGGGGCGCGCGGCGAATTGTACGACGAATGCAACCCAGACTGCCTTTGCGGTTGGGACGCCGGGTGTGCTGATCCGGCAGAATGGCACGACCGTCATTCTGAACGCCCGCGACCTGACCATCCGCGGGTTCGACATCGATGCCGTGTTTAGTCCGGTCCATTGGCTCACGTTCAACGGCGGCGTCGGATATGTCGATGTGACCATCGACAAGTCCGCGGCAGACGCGAACCTGAATGCGCTATATGCCGCTGCGGGCCGCCCTCCGGTTGATACCAGCAGCAGGATCCAGGGGCAGCCGACCTGGACGGCCAATGGCGGTATTACTGCACAATATCCGCGGAACGTGCTGGGAGGTACCCTGATGGGTTCTCTCAGCTACACGTATTCAAGTTCGTACCAGCAGGCCGATGTCATCATTCCCGGCAGCAAGTCCGCCGATGCCCGTGTGAGTCTGGACGAGATCGGCGGCACCGGTCTCAGCCTTGCGGTATGGGTCAGGAACATCACGGACGAGATTGTCTATCAGGGGGGGGCCGGAACTTCGCCGCAGGCGCTCGGAATCAACTCGTTCCTCGTCGGAATGCCCCGTACGATCGGGGTGACCGGAACGTTCAAGTTCTGAACCTGTCATCCCTGTAGTGGCGGTTGGCGCGGCATCTCCCGCGCCAACCGTCGCAGAGGCACTTCATTGCCTAAAGTAGCAGTCCCTGGCTGCGTTGGCCCCCATGGTGGAGCTGTGTGTATTCCACTGACGGGGCCGCGCTCCAGGCGCGGCGCCGAACCATGACCCGCAGTTGGAAAGGAATGCTCGTTGGCCCGCTACATCCTCGTTCATGGCGCCTGGCACGGCGGCTGGTGCTGGGAAGAGATTGTTCCCGGGCTGGAGGCGCGCGGCCATGTGGTCGTCGCGCCCGACCTGCCCGGTATGGGACCGGCGCAGGAGGGCGTGGCGCCGCCGACCCTCGATGATTGGGCGAACTTCGTCGCCGATCTCGCGCGTATCAGCGGGGAGGGGGCGATTCTCGTTGGGCACAGCCGGGGCGGGCTCGTTATCAGCCGGGCTGCCGAACTGGCGCCGGAGGCGATTGTCCGGTTGGTTTACGTGGCGGCAGTTTTGGCGGGCCCGGGCGAGACGCTGGCCGATGCGGTGCTGCACGGGCGCTCCGAGCCGATGGCACTCAGCGCCGGGATCGCGATCGATCCGGATTCGCGACGCAGTCGGTTGAAGGACTTGGCGACTGCGAAGGACATGTTTTTCGGCAATTCGTCCGATGCTGTGGCACGACGCGCCTTTGCGCGGCTGAAGGAGGAGCCGTTCGACATCCTGCGTACGCGGCTGGAGTTGACGCCGGAACGCTATGGGCGCGTGCCCCGCACCTATGTGGAATGCCTGCGCGACGTGGCGCTGCCGATCGAGGTGCAGCGCGCGCTGTGTGCGCGGCATCCTTGCGAGATTGCCACGCTCGATACCGACCATTCACCCTATTATTCGATGCCGGCCGAACTCACCGACATCCTGCACGAAGCGGCACGCCGCGCGCGCTGAGCGGGAGAGGGCGTGCCGGTGGTGGCGTTGCCACCCCGGCGCGGTGTCCCGCTATTGGAACTCGAGGTCGAGACGGCCAGTCATCAGCCCCTGCGCGATCTGGCGGTACTGGATTTCGGTGGCGCCTTCGGCGATCTGGTTGAGGCGGGACATGAACCAGGCATCGATCAGCTTGGTTTCGTTAGAAATGCCCATACCGCCGTGAATCTGCATGCACTTGTCGAAGATCTCGTAGCAGTTCTTCGTAACGAACGCTTTCACCATGGAGACTTCATCGCGCGCGTCGTGCCCTTGGTCTACCTTGCCCGCCGCGTCGAGCGCCATGGAGCGGCCGGCATATATTTTCATTGCGTTTTCAGCGAGATACAGCTGTACAGCCTGATGCTCGCCGATCGGCTTGCCGAAGGTGCGACGGATCTTGGCGTATTCCACCGTCTTTTCCATCGCCCAGCGCGCAAAGCCGAGGTTGCGCGCTGCATTCGACAGGCGTCCGTGGCGGACGCCCAGCATAGCGAGCGCGAAACCTTGATCGAGCTCGCCGACTCGGTAGGTGTCGGGGACGCGGACATTGTCGAACGCCAGGATCCCCTCGTCCCCGCCAATCTGACCGAAGATCTTGACGATGCCGGCAAGGCTGTAGCCGGGCGCATCGGTGGGCACATAGAAGCAGCTGACGCCGCCCTTGCGCTGCGCGAAAAGTTCCTTGTTGGTTACGGCATAGACCATGATGAAGTCGGCGGTGGGGGACCAGGAGGTCCACTGCTTGGTGCCGTTGATGATCCAGTCGTCACCATCCCGCACTGCTGTAGTGCGCATCATCCAGCTATCGGAGCCGGCATCCGGTTCGCTCAGCCCGAATGCGCCCTGCAGCTTGCCGCTCGAAAGCGCGGGGAGCACCTCGGCCTGGAGCTCGGGGGAGGCATGTTCCCACACTTCATGCGGACCGCCCGTGAAATGCGAGAGCACGAAATAGGGAAGCTGCGTATAGGGTGGCCCATATTTATAGTGCAGCATCTCGTACGCCAGAAACCACAGGCGCACACCCAGTCCAGCACCGCCCAGCGACTCCGGACAGAACATGGTATAATATCCTGCCCTGGCGGCTGCCTCGCGAACCTGTCGGCGCGCTTCGGTAATCTGCGGTACTTCCTTGCCGTTCTCGTCCCAATACAGCCTTTGGTTCTCGAATAGTTTGTCGACCGACCGCTGGATCGGTTCGATTTCGCTTTCCACGAACTTGAGCAGTCCGTCGAGAATCTGCGTTTCCTCGGGCGTGATGGCAAGGCTCGGGGCGTGCATTGATGCTACTCTCCTGCAGTACGCGCCGCGATCATCCTGGCTCGAGATGTCCGTTGCAGCGCTGTCTAACGGATGATAGATAGATTGAAGATTGAGAGCAAGTGCCCCGCCGGACGGGTTGCCAGCAAGGAGTGGGAAGCAGAATGATCGAGCAGCCATTCGTGATCGACGAGTATCGTGAGCTGCGGGAGCAGGTGCGGCGGTTCGTCCGCGCGGAGATCATGCCCTATGGCGACGAATGGGAAAAGGCCGGCAGGGTGCCGCGCGAGCTCTTGCTCAAGATGGGCGAGCTTGGCCTGCTCGGGCTGCGCGCTCCGGAACGTTTCGGCGGCAGCGGTCTCGGCGTGCTCGGCTGGGTAGTGCTGGCGGAGGAACTCGGTCGTTCGACCTATGGCGGGGTTACCGTCATGGCGATGGTGCATTCGGCCATGGCGATGCCGCATCTCTATCACGCCGGCACGGAAGAGCAGATGTCCCGTTGGCTTCCCGATCTGATCGCGGGCCGAAAGACGTGCTGCATCGCGGTCTCCGAAGCGGATGCGGGGTCGGACGTGGGTGGCATCCGTACCACCGCCCGGCGCGATGGTGACGAATGGGTGCTGAACGGCGCAAAATTCTACATCAGCAATGCAGTTTATGGTGACGTCTTCTTCGTTGCGGCGCGAACCGACCCGGCGGGCAAGGGTGCGCGCGGGATCAGCATGTTCGTGGTCGAAAAGGGTGATCCCGGCTTTTCGATCGGCCGGCGCCTGGAAAAGTTCGGGGATTGGTGCGCCGACACCGCCGAGATCATTTTCGATGAGGCCCGGCTGCCCGCCGATCGCCTGCTGGGCGAGGAAGGGCGCGGCTTCTACGAAGTCATGAAGAATTTCCAAGGCGAGCGACTCGTGCTCGGCGCCATGGCAACGGGCGAGGGCGCGACGGCGCTCAAGCTGACCATTGACCATCTGCGCAACCGCAAGGCGTTTGGTGCGCCGCTCATCGAAAAGCAGGGATTGCGGCAGCGGCTGGCCATGCTGCACGCCAAGCTCGAGGCCGGACGCCAGCTACTCTATTATGCGGCCTGGCTCGAGCAGCAGGGCCTGCCGTGCGTGCGCGAGGTTTCCATGGTCAAGGCATTCTGCGCCGAGAGCTGCAACGAACTGATGTATACCTGCCAGCAGTTCCACGGCGGCATGGGATATCTGCGAGAATCCGCCATCGAGCGGATGGTTCGCGATGCCCGGCTCCACGCCATCGGCGGCGGCGCCACGGAAGTGATGCTGGAAGAAATCGCCAAGCGCTGGGATGACGTGCCCTACTGGCAGTGATGGCAGCTTTTTCGCTCGGGGGCGACGCGCGTTGAAGGATTTGTGGAGATTGGATGGTGTCGAATCAAATTGGGCAGGGTGACGAAGCCCAGGTTACCTTGGAGCGTGTGGGGCGGGTCGCCGTCATTACCCTGAATCGCCCGGCGATGCGGAACCCGTTGTCGCTGGATTTCAAGCGACAGATATTTCCGGTCCTCGATGAAGTCGAAGAGGACAGCAGTCTTGCCGCGGTAGTGCTGACCGGCGCCGGAAGGACGTTCTGTGCCGGCGCGGAACTGGGCGAGGTGGTGCATCCCGACGGCAAGGATGGCGAAGAACAGTTCCGCTCGGTACGCACGTACAACCAGGTTATCCAGCGGATGCGTGCGCACGATCTGCCAATCATCGGCGCCATTAATGGTGCGGCGGTGGGGGGCGGCGCAGCGCTTGCACTTGCCTGCGACATTGCAATCGCTGCTGAGAATGCGAGCTATTTCTTCGCGTTCGGCCGGGTGGGTGCGGCCGCGGCCGACATGGGGTGCACCTATCTGCTTTCGAAGGCCGTCGGCGCCATGCGCGCGCGCCACTGGATTCTGACCGGGCGGACCGTGGGGGCCGCGGAGGGATATGCTGCAGGCCTGTTTGCGGAGGTCGTTCCGGGCGACCAGCTGCTTTCGCGGGCGATTGCGATGGGTGAGGAGATTGCCGCAGCAGCGCCGCGCCGCGCATCGGCTGCAACCAAGCTGGCCCTCAACCGCGCTGACGACACCAGTTTCGAAGCCTGCATTACCTACGAAGCATATGTGCAGAACTACATGTTCACGACGGAGGAGCATCGCAGTCGGCTGCGGGCTCTCATGGAGGGCGGACCGGGCGGCAAAAGGGGATGAGCGCCGCTGCTCGGCTGTGCTCCTGCGGCTGCGATTAGCGGGGGCAGCCCGATCAGGCTGCAGCGGCGTGGGGGGCCCGCTGCTCGCTGCGGCATCACGGCGTCGTTAGGGCGCAGAATCTATACCCCCTTTGGGAAGGCGAGAAGCAGATGAACCGGAAAATCAATGCCGTCATCATTGGCGCTGGAATGGCCGGCATATTGGCTGCCATCAAGCTGAAGCAGCGCGGCGATGTCGATTTCGTCGTCTATGAGAAGGCGGACCAGATTGGCGGGACGTGGAAGTATAATCGATATCCCGGCCTGAGTTGTGACGTTCCGGCCCACGCCTACACCTACAGCTTCGCGGCGAACCCCGAGTGGAGCTCGGTCTATGCGCCTGGTCCGGAAATCCGGGATTATTTCGAAGGCATCGCTGCACAGTACGACGTCAAGCGCTTCATCGAACTGGGCGTAGAGGTGAAAGCGTGCGAATGGGGGGACGGTCGCTGGGCCGTTTCGCTGGGCGACAGGCGGATCGTGCATGCCGACATACTGATCGCTGCAAGTGGCGTGCTGCACCATCCCAACATCCCCGCGCTGCCGGGTATGGATAACTTCGAAGGCGCGCTATTCCATAGCGCACAGTGGCAGGACGACGCTAGGCTGGATGGGGCGAATGTCGGCGTCATCGGATGCGGCTCGACAGGAGTCCAGATCGTCAGCGCGCTTTCGACGCGCGCACACAGCTTGGTGCATGTTTGCCGGACGCCACAATGGATCATGCCGATCCGCCAGCGCCTCTATTCCGAGGAGGAGAAAGCAGGATTCCGCGCGGACGGGAAGAACATTGAGGCCATCCGCTTCGGCGACAAATATCAAGGTGTGCTGAAGCGGTTCGAGGCGGCGGTGACCAATCCGTCCTCGGCGGAAATGGCGGAGATCGAACAGATCGTTTCAGAGAATCTCGAAAACAGCGTACGAGACCCGGATCTGCGCGAGAAGCTGCGGCCGACCTATCGCGCAGCGTGCAAGCGGCTGATCTTCTCCGGCGAATATTATGAAGCCGTCCAGCGTCCTGGCGTGACCGTTGATACCGGAGGAATCGAAACGTTCGAGCGGAACGGAATCCGGATGAAAGACGGGCAGTTCCACGTGCTCGACACGGTCGTGCTCGCCACGGGTTTCGCGGTCGACAGGTTCATTCGCCCTACCCAGGTGACGGGCGAGGACGGGCTCTCCCTCGATGATGCATGGCAGGGACATCCCTCGGCTTATTATGCGATCAGTATCCCGAAATTCCCCAACTTCTTCATGCTCAACGGACCCTCCGGCCCCGTCGGCAACTTCTCGCTGATCGACGTCGTCGAGGCGCAATGGAATTATATCGACCAACTCATTGACCTGCTTGTCCGGGATCAGGCGCGTGCCATCGCGGTGCGGCAGAGCGCAATGGATGCCTATGAAACCTGGCGTTCCATCGAAGCGCGCAAGACGGTCTTCGCCACCGGCTGTTCGAGCTGGTATCTCGATGACAAGGGCGTGCCCAACACATGGCCCAAAGGATTGAGCGAGTTCCAGGCAGCGATGATGGCACCGCGACTGGACGATTTCGAGCTGGCGTCGTGATCGGGTAGCCGGCCATGTCGATCAAGATGCCCGAACCGGATTCGACGGTGCTGCGACGGCGGAACGAAATCGTCGCTGCGATGCGGGCGATCGTGCCCGGTGAGGGGGTTATCAGCGATGAACATGCTGTGCGCCCTTACGAGTCAGACGGACTGACCGCGTATCGCCAGCCGCCGATGCTGGTCGTGCTCCCCGAAACCGTTGCGCAGGTCGCCGCCATATTGCGGTGGTGCCATCGCGAGGGCGTGAAGGTCGTGCCGCGTGGTTCGGGCACCTCGTTATCGGGTGGGGCATTGCCCCTGGCCGATGCCGTGCTGCTGGTAATGACAAAGTTCAACCGGGTGCTCGACGTCGACTATGTCGATCGGGTGGCGGTGGTTCAGCCGGGCGTGACCAACCTCGGCATCACGCGCGCAGTCGAGGACCAGGGCTTCTACTATGCGCCCGATCCATCGAGCCAGATCGCCTGTTCGATCGGCGGCAATGTCGCGGAGAATTCCGGTGGGGTGCACTGCCTCAAATATGGCCTGACCACGAACAACGTGCTGGGCGTCGAACTGGTGCTGATGGACGGGGAGGTGGTGCGGCTGGGGGGGCGTCACCTCGATGGCGCGGGGCTCGACCTGCTCGGCGTGATTGTGGGTTCGGAGGGGCTGCTGGCAGTGGTGACCGAAGTGACCGTGCGTATCCTGCCGAAGCCCGAGCGGGCGCGCGCGCTGCTGCTCGGTTTCCCCGAACCGGAGGACGCCGGTGCTTGTGTGGGCAGGGTCATCGCCGATGGCATCATCCCCGCCGGCATGGAGATGATGGACCGGAACGCCATCCACGCAGCGGAAGCCTTTGTGCACGCAGGCTATCCGCTCGACGTCGGCGCACTGCTGATCGTCGAAGTGGACGGCCCCGCTGCCGAATGCGATCACCTGATCGAAGAAATCGCCCGGATCGCGGGCGAATGCGGCGCGACCACCCTACGCATTTCGGCGGATGAGGCGGAGCGACTTGCCTTCTGGGCGGGCCGCAAAGCCGCCTTCCCGGCGGTAGGGCGACTGGCTCCCGATTATTATTGCATGGACGGCACCATTCCGCGTCGGCGCTTGCCGGATGTCCTGCGAGGCATCGAGGCCATGTCCGCCCGCTATGGCCTCGGCGTCGCCAATGTCTTTCATGCCGGCGACGGGAACCTTCACCCGCTGATCCTCTACGATGCCAATAAGCCGGGTGAACTCGACCGCGCCGAGGCATTCGGCAACGACATTCTGCGGCTGTGCGTCGAAGTGGGAGGCGTCCTGACCGGCGAGCATGGTGTCGGCATCGAGAAGCGCGATCTGATGCCCACGATGTTCTCTGAGAGCGATCTAAAGCAGCAACAGCGCGTCAAATGCGCCTTCGATCCGCAGCTGTTGCTGAATCCCGGTAAGGTGTTTCCAACCCTGCATCGCTGCGCCGAACTCGGGCGGATGCATGTCCATCACGGCCAGGTGCCGTTCCCCGAACTTCCGCGGTTCTGACATGTCGATCCGACCTGATACGATCGAGGATGTGTGTGCCGCCGTGGCGGAAGCCGTGCGATCGGGGCACCGTCTGGAGATTCGAGGGGGTGGCAGCAAGGCGCTTATCGGCGCGCCACGCGATGCCGTCCTGCTGGACATGCGCGGCTTTGCCGGCATCGTCGATTACGATCCTGCCGAACTGGTGCTGACGGTCGGGGCAGGCACGCGGCTTGCGGACATCGAGGCGCTGATCGGTGCCGAGGGGCAGGTGCTTGCGTTCGACCCTTTCGACCATGGGCCGCTGTTCGGCGCAGCGACCGGATGTGCGACCATCGGGGGCGTTGTCTCGGCGGGAGTCGCGGGCTCGTGCCGGATCAGCGCAGGCGGTGCGCGGGACCATCTGCTCGGCTTTCGTGGCGTCTCCGGGCGCGGTGAGGCATTCGTCGCGGGGGCAAGGGTCGTCAAGAACGTGACGGGCTACGACCTTCCGAAGCTGCTTGCGGGAAGTTGGGGGAGGCTGGCTGCCATCACCGAACTGACGCTCAAGGTGCTGCCGCGACCGCGCACGGTGGTTACGATGCTTGCAGAAGGTCTGGATGACCGCGCGGCGATCGCGCTCATGGCCCGCGCGCTGGGCAGCTATGCCGACGTGTCGGCCGCCGCGCATCTGCCGGCATGGGGCGATAGCTCGCAGGCATCGACGACGCTGCTGCGCGTTGCCGGCTTTCCACGTTCTGTGGAAGCGCGGTGCGAGCAACTGCCTGCCATCGTGTGCGAACTGGCGGAACTGCGGCGGGCGAATGCGGACGAAGCCGAACGGCTGTGGCACGACGTTCGCTATGCAATTCCGCTCGATGGGCCTACGCTATGGAGGGTCCATCTGCCGGCATCGCGCGCTTGCCACTTTCTGGCGAAGATGGCGCCGCTGAACGCGCGCTGGCTCCTGGACTGGGGTGGCGCGCTGATCTGGCTCGCCTGTGAGGAGCCCCCCGCGGCAATTCGTGCGGCAGCGGCCGAGTGCAGCGGGCAGGCCGCATTGGTTCGCGCACCGAGCCACCTGTGGGAGACCGTGCCCGCGCAGCATCCACGAAGCGCTGGTATCGGCGCCCTCGAATCCCGCGTGCGCCGCGCCTTCGATCCCAACGGCGTGTTCGAAACCGGACGCTTTCTCGGGGAATTCGATGCAGACTGACTTTTCTCCCGCGCAGCTTGCCGATCCGGCGATGAAGGCGTCGGAAGCGGTGATCCGCAAATGCGTGCATTGTGGTTTCTGCACCGCCACCTGTCCTACCTACGTCTTGCGTGGCGACGAACTCGACAGTCCGCGCGGCCGCATCTACCTGATGAAGGACATGCTGGAGCACGAGCGCGAGCCTACGGCTGAGGTCGTTAAGCATGTCGACCGATGTCTCTCCTGCCTGTCCTGCATGACGACCTGTCCGTCAGGTGTGAACTATATGCATCTGGTCGATCACGCGCGCGCCTATATTCAGAAGCGCTATCGGCGACCATGGCAGGATCGGCTCGTGCGCAGCGTGCTCGCGATGATCCTTCCCTATCCTCGCCGTTTTGGCGTGGCGTTGCGGCTCGGGCGTGCGGCCCGGCCGCTGGCGCCTCTTTTCCTGCGGCTGCCCGGAATGCGTCCCGTTGCCGCCATGCTCGCGCTGGTTCCCGCTACGCCAGCGCCCCGCACGCGGCAGTGTGTCGAGACCGCCGCTAAGTCCTTTCGTGGCAGAGTTGCCATCCTCCGTGGGTGCGCAGAGCCGGTGCTACGTCCCTCGATTCGCGCCGCGACCGAGCGCTTGCTCGATCGTTGCGGCTATCGGGTTGCGTCGATCACGGGCGAGGGGTGCTGCGGAGCGCTTGTCCACCATATGGGTCGCGAGGCTGCTGGGCTGGAAGCCGTCAAGCGGAACGTCGACGTATGGACCCTAGAGATCGAAGGCGAGGGCCTGGACGCGATCGTCGTTACGGCATCGGGGTGCGGCACGACGATCAAGGACTATGGTTATATGCTGCGGGATGATCCCGCCTATGCAGAAAAGGCTGCGCGAGTCTCGGCTATCGCCAAAGATATCAGCGCGTTCCTTACCGAAATCGATGTGGATCTGTCCGCCGCCAATGGGCGCGGCCTGACCGTTGCCTATCACGCAGCCTGCTCGCTTCAGCACGGCCAGAAGGTAACGGAAGCGCCCAAGAGACTCCTCGCTGCTGCGGGCTATGTGGTGCGAACGCCTGACGAGGCGCATCTTTGCTGCGGATCGGCGGGAACCTACAACATCCTGCAACCCGAGATCGCCGATCAACTCGGCGAACGCAAGATCGCCCATCTGGAGCGGCTGGTGCCGGACGTGATCGCCACCGGCAATGTCGGCTGCGCCATCCAGATTGGCCGGGGCGCTTCGGTGCCGGTGGTACACACAGTCGAGCTGCTCGACTGGGCAACCGGTGGTCCGGCGCCGGACGCACTATCACACCGCAACATCGGAGAAGGCATGTCATGAGTGGCATCACGCTGGCGCAGGCCAACCAGATCATCACCGGCGCGCTCGCCAAAGCGGAGGAACGCGGGCTCAAACCGCTGGGTGTCGCGGTCCTCGATGCAGGGGGGCATCTCATCGCCTTTCAGCGGCAGGATGGTGCCTCGACGGGGCGCCTGCAACTCGCGATGGGGAAAGCTGCCGGTGCCCTATTCCTGGGGATTTCGTCGCGCAAGATCGGCGACATGGTCGCGGAACGCCCGATTTTCGTTGCCTCGCTGGGATCGTTGTCGCCGAACGGCGTAGTCCCGGCTGCGGGTGGTGTTCTGGTCATCGACGGTAACGGGGAGACATTGGGGGCCGTCGGCATATCCGGCGACCTGAGCGACAACGACGAACTGTGCGTTCTCGCGGGGGTCGCCGCAGCGGGACTGGCCTGCCAGCAGTGACCACCTTCTCGGCCGGACATGCGCACCCCCCGAATTGGCAAAGCTACCTAACGAACGTTCGTGAAAATTGTTGCCCAAGAAGATGGGTTAGGCTATCTATCGTACGGTCAAGCCGCGGCTTGGCGTGAGAGGATGGCGAACTGCAAAGGCGGAACTGACCCGTTAGCACTGCCTGTTGGAACAAGGGCTCCGGGATCCCGGCGGGGACGGCGATGCGCGTTTGCCTGCCTCGGCAAGGCCTCGCGCGTGAGGGGGCGCATCGGTCGCTAGGCGTGATCGGCGTGTTTTGACCCGGAATTCGTTTGGAAAAAGGACGTGAGAAATGTCTTCCATTTTTAAAAAGCCGATTATCGATACGGACACCCATGTCACCGAGCCGCCCGACCTCTGGACTTCACGCTTGCCGAAGAAATACGGCGATCAGGTACTTCATGTTAAGATGCACCCGAAGTACAACATGGAATATTGGTTCATCGGTGACAAGGCAGTGTTCTCGGCGTGGGGTAGCGCGAACTATGGCTATCCGGGCGGGTCGCTTTCCATTCCGCCGAAGCGCGACGAGTCGCACCCGGGTGCCTGGGACATCCATGAACGACTGAAGTATATGGACGAGGTCGGGGTACTGGCGCAGGTTCTCTATCCGAACCTCGGTGCCGTCACCATGTCGATGTACAAGCGCATGGAAGACGATATCAAGCTCGGCTCGATCCGCGCCTATAACGACTTTCTCGTAGATTTCATTTCGCCGGCACCGGAGCGCTTCGCTGCCATGGCGGTGCTGCCGCTTTGGGACGTCGCCGAATCCGTCAAGGAAGTAGAGCGCGCCGCCAAACTGGGCATGAAGGGGGTTTTGCTGAGCGGTGCGCCGCACGAGCATGGCTGGCCGTATATGAGCGACAAGACGTGGGATCCGCTCTGGGCGGCGATCCGCGCAGCCGATCTGCCCGTCAGCTTCCACGCCGGCGGCGGCGATTTCGCGGACGATTTTCTGAGTGCGGGCCGGTACAAGGCGGACGGCATCTACGCCAATTATGTGCGTTCCTCGACCACGACCTTTTTGCTGATGAGCGGCCAGATGTCGGATCTTCTGATGTCCGGTGTGCCGCAGCGCTTCCCCGAGCTGCGCTTCACCGTGGTGGAGAGCGGGCTGGGTCATCTCCAATTTGCGCTAGAATCGCTCGACTATCATTATAACGTCGCCAAGGTCTGGGAGCATCGGCCTGAGTTCAAGGAACTGCCGAGCGAGACCTTCAAGAAACAGATCTCCGTCAATTACTGGTTCGAACGGCTCGACCAGTATCACGTCGACAGCCTCGGCGAAGACAACATCATGTTCGAGACGGATTTCCCGCACACCACCTGCCTCGGTGGCAAGGAGGCGATCCATAAGGCGCTGCATAATGGTCTGGAGCAGCAGCCGGAGCGGGTTCAGAACAAGGTGCTTTGGCAAAATGCTGCGAAGCTGTTCAAAATCCCTGTGCCCAAGGCACTCAGCGATGCGACGCAGGGCGTAGAAATGGCGTGAGCCAGCCGGGAGGGCGTGCGGTGCTGCGACCAAGATCGACGCACCGCACGCCTGTCGTCTAGGTACCGTGCCGGAAGGAAACGAAGCGTATGCTCACGCTTGAGCCAAATACCAAATATGACATGCCCGCAGCCTTCGGAAAGTCGATCTTTACCACGGTTTCGCATGTTCCCGATCTGCAACTGATCGCCACCTCGTTCGAAACAACCGCGGAAGCGATCGAGCGCCTGCTGCCACCACATCTTGCGCTTGGCGACAACAATCTGGTGTATGTCAACCGCTTACGCTATCGCGGCATCGATTACCTTGCCGGCCGTGGCTATGAGGAGATCGTTGTCGCCGTCAACGCGCGGCATGAGCATGACGGCAAGGTCATCCAGGCGCCCTACATGATCTGCGTATGGGTGGATGAAGTCCCCGCAATCTTGTCCGGCCGTGAGGCGCTAGGCTATCCGAAGCTGTACGCGGACATCCCGCAACTGATCGAGTACCAGGGCCGTATCGGATTTCAGGCGTCGGAATATGGAACCAAGTTTCTCGAGGGCGAGGTGCGCAACCTCAAAGCGTTGCCGGAGTCGGCGCTGCCAAAGATTAACGCCTCGGTCTCGGAGTATAATTTTGCCTGGAAATATATTCAGGGGCCGGAGAACACGATAGACGCCGATTACATCACACTCACCCGGATGAAATGGAACTATCAGCAAGCGTGGATCGGCGAGGGTGAATCCAAATTCCTTCCCAGCAGCTTTGACGAGACCCCGGCATCCTTTGCGGCCGTCAAGGGGCTGGCGGAGCTTCCTATCCTGGGGTGGAAGCCAGGATTCGTCGCCAAGGCGACGGCGATCATCTATCGCGAGGAAACCAAGCGGCTGCCTTCGATGAAACGAGTGCCGGAGTGACGGCATCATAAGAAGTATTTCCGACTGTGTGTCTGCCATCAGAGCAATAAAGATGGGGAGAGAGTATGTGTTGACTCTGTTTCATGGAAAGCGGAGTCGTGCGTTCCGGGTCCTTTGGACCCTGGAAGAGCTCGAGTTGCCGTACAGACTCGTCTACCTGCCCTTTCCACCCCGCGCCCGCGCGCCTTGGTACCTTGATGAAAATTCCCTGGGAACGCTGCCGTTGCTGGTCGATGGCGCAACACGGTTAACAGAATCGGTCGCCGTCTGCCAATATCTCGCTAGCAGATACGACCTTGCTCACAAGGTAAGTGTTCCGGCCATTTCCGCGGAATTCGGAGATTGGCTAACATGGTCGGTCTTTGGCGAGGCAACGATGAATTATCTTTTGTCGGTATGCCTTCGCTACGGTTGGATGGAGCGCGAGGAAAAGCGCAAGCCGGACGTAGTGGCGTTCTACAAGTCCCGTTTCTTCGAAAAGGCGGAGTATCTTGCGGACCAACTTGGGTCAAAGACGTTTTTGGTAGATAATCGGCCGACCATTGCTGATTTCTGCGTAGGCTATAATTTCATCCTGACCGATTTCATGAATTACACTGTTGATCTTCCGGAGGCGGTCCAGGCATATTGGGGACGGCTCAAGGATCTGCCTTCCTATCAACGCTGCCTGCTTGCGGAGCGCGAGGCGCCATTGGCGACTGAGCGCCCGGACGATCTCGCTGCGGTCCGAGCATAGATAATCCGGGAATTCAGACTATGAGCAGAAATTGGATCATTACTGGTGTTTCCTCCGGCATCGGCCGCGCATTGGCAACCGCGGTTCTCGCGGATGGTGGAACGGTGGTAGGGACGCTGCGTAACAAGGATCAGCTTGCAGCGTTCGAGGCGCTCGCGCCCGGCCGTGCCATTGCCCTGCAACTCGATGTGACCGATCGGCCGCGGATTGCCCGCGAAGTCCCGGCGGTGATTGAACGGCTGGGGCATCTGGATGTGCTGGTGAACAACGCCGGATATGGCATCAACGGTGCTCTGGAAGAATTCACCGACGACGAGATAGACCGCTGCATGGCCACCAATTACGGCGGCATGGTTTCGATGATCCGGGCGGTGTTGCCGCATATGCGCCAGCGCCGCAAGGGAGACATCATCAATTTTTCGTCGATCGCCGGCTTCATCGGCTATCCAGGGATGTCGGGGTACAGCGCCGCAAAATTCGCCGTGTCGGGCATGAGCGAGGCCTTGACGGCAGAACTGGCCCCGCTTGGTATCCGCGTGATGGCGGTCGAGCCAGGCGGCTTTCGGACTGAATTCGCACTCGGCTCGCTCGTCCGGACCCAGCGGGTAATCGAGGATTACCAGAGCACGCCCGCTGCAGCGAGCCGCAAGATGCTGTCGGGCTATGGCGGCAGTGAGGAGGGCGATCCTGCTCGGTTGGCTGCGACACTGATCAAGATGATCGATGGCGACGCGTTACCTGTCCATTTTGTCGTCGGCGCTGCGGCCGTTGCGACTAAACGCAAATCCTTGCAGCGCGCGATGGAAGCGCTGGATCGCTGGGGCGAATTGGGGGCTGCTACCGACTTTCGTGACTAGCATTTCGCCCTGTCCGGCGTCGCTGAGCGGGACGATAACACAACAGAGGTGTGGGATATGAAGGTGTTGGTGCCGGTCAAGCGTGTGCTTGACTATAATGTTAAGCCTCGCGTGAAAGCCGATGGCACGGGCGTCGACCTAGCGAACGTCAAGATGAGCATGAACCCCTTCGACGAGATCGCCGTCGAAGAGGCGATCCGTCTCAAGGAAAAGGGCGCTGCGACCGAGATCGTGGCCGTCTCGGTCGGAGACGCCAAGGCGCAGGAGACGTTACGGACGGCGCTCGCCATGGGTGCGGATCGTGCCATTCTGATCGTATGCGAGGGCAAGGTAGAGCCGCTGGCAATTGCCAAGCTGCTGGCCAAGGTCGCCGAAGCGGAAGGGCCGGGTCTCATCATCCTGGGCAAGCAGGCGATCGATGACGACAACAACCAGACCGGTCAGATGCTCGCGGCGCTATGGGGGCGGCCGCAGGGCACCTTCGCCAGCAAGATCGAGGTTGCCGGCGCGTCTGTGGAAGTTACGCGCGAAGTCGATGGTGGTCTGGAGACCGTGAAGCTCCAGCTTCCCGCGATCGTAACGACGGATCTGCGTCTCAACGAGCCACGCTATGCTTCGCTGCCCAATATCATGAAGGCCAAGAGCAAGCCATTGGAGCAGAAGACACCCGCCGATTACGGCGTCGACGTGACGCCGCGGCTCACGACTATAAAGGTCGAGGAACCCGCCAAGCGCCAGGCCGGCGTAAAGGTCGCGGACGTTGATGCGCTGGTCGGCAAACTGAAGACGCTGGGAGTTGTGGCATGAGCGTTCTTGTCTGGGTTGAGCACGACAATGTGTCGGTGAAGGAGGCGACGCTGCCGGCAGTGACTGCCGCCGGCAAGCTGGGCGGCGTGGTCGCGCTGGTCGCAGGCCACGAGGCGCAGGCGGCGGCCGACGCCGCCGCCAAGATCGCGGGTGTTTCCAAGGTGCTGCTGGCGGATGACGCCGCGTACGGCAATGCGCTGGCCGAAAATGTCGCGCCGCTCGTCCTAGACCTGATGCGCGACTTTGATGCGTTCGTCGTACCGGCGACCACGTCCGGCAAGAACATCGCGCCGCGGGTTGCCGCACTGCTGGACGTGATGCAGGTGAGCGAAGTGCTGTCGATCGAGAGCGGTGACACGTTCACCCGCCCGATCTATGCTGGCAACGCGATTGCCACCGTCAAATCGAGCGACGCCAAGAAGGTGCTGACTATTCGCGGGACGGCGTTCGAGAAAGCGGCGCCGGAAGGCGGCAGCGCTTCAGTTGAGTCGATTGGGGGGAAGGGCGACACCGGCCTTTCCAGCTTCGTCCGTGCGGACATCGCCAAGAGCGAGCGGCCGGAACTGACCAGCGCCAAGGTGATCGTATCGGGTGGTCGGGCGTTGCAGAACTCGGAGAATTTTCACGCAATCATCGAGCCTTTGGCCGACAAGCTCGGTGCCGGCGTGGGTGCTTCTCGTGCGGCAGTGGATGCGGGCTATGTCCCCAATGACTATCAGGTCGGTCAGACCGGCAAGATCGTTGCGCCCGAAGTCTACATTGCCGTCGGCATCTCCGGCGCGATCCAGCACCTTGCCGGCATGAAGGATTCCAAGACGATCATCGCCATCAACAAGGACGAGGACGCCCCGATCTTTCAGGTGGCGGACGTCGGCTTAGTCGGTGATTTGTTCAAGATCGTCCCCGAACTGACTGACAAGTTGTAATCGTGAAGATCGCGGTGCTGAAGGAAGCCGCCGCCGGCGAGCGGCGCGTTTCCGCGACTCCCGAAACCGTGAAGAAATTCGCGGCACTGGGGGCGAACGTCGCAGTGGAGGCCGGTGCCGGTGCCGCTGCTTCCTACGCCGATCAGGGCTATGTCGATGCCGGTGCGACCATCGGCGCGCGCGATGCGGTGCTGGCCGATGCCGATATCGTTCTGGGCGTGCAGGGGCCGGACCCAGACAGCCTGACCGGGCTGAAGAACGGTGCATGGATCGTTGCCGGTCTCAACCCTTTCGGCGAGCGTGCGCGAATCGACCGCTATGCAGCGCTGGGTGCGGAGGCGCTGGCGATGGAGTTCATGCCGCGCATCACCCGCGCTCAGTCGATGGACATTTTGTCGTCGCAGTCGAACCTGGCCGGCTACAAGGCGGTGCTGGATGCCGCCGCAGAATATGACCGCGCCTTTCCGATGATGATGACGGCGGCGGGCACGGTCAGCGCCGCCAAGGTTTTCGTGATGGGTGT
>NZ_JBQUYV010000013.1:0-14891 GCF_056314185.1 Sphingomonas sp. DMC8
CCCGTCACCACGACCTCCCTCGTCATGGTCACCCATTGATTCAGAACATGATCAAAAACGCAACTGTAATGCTAGGTAGAAGAAGGTGCATTGCCTCGCCGTCGGCGCGTTTGCTTTCCTTGTCAGGATCGGGTCCAATTGCGGCGTACCCGTTACGCGCCGCGATCACGATCGCGCGCCGACGACCGCGTTCGGGTCCCCAGCCATCACTCCTATTGCTCTCCAAACAAAAAATCGACAACCCGTCAGTTTCCGACTGCAAGAATCGATTACGCGAGGAGGAGAAGGAATATGCAAGGCAAGCGGGTAGCAGTTACGGGCGGCTTCGGCGTGTTGGGGCGCGCGGTAATCGGCCGACTCGCCACAATCGGCGCGACACCGATCGCTATCGATCTAGCGCCGGTGCCGGAGCACTGGAGTGGCGTGGCGATCGGCGGTGTCGATATTTCCGATCCTGGCCCCGCTGCGGAAGCGATGGAGCGGATCTCGGAGGAAGGCGGACTCGACGGGCTGGTCAACGTCGCCGGTGGCTTCGCGTGGGAGACCGTGGCCGATGGCGCGATCGCGACGTGGGATCGGCTCTACACCATGAACCTGCGCACGGCACTGGTGATGAGCCGCGCGGCGCTGCCGCTGCTTGCGGTCAAAGGCGGCGCGATCGTGAATATCGGCGCGGCGGGAGCGGCGAAGGCGGCAGCTGGAATGGGTGCCTACGCAGCCTCCAAGGCCGGAGTCGCGCGGCTGACCGAAGCGCTCGCCGAAGAATGGAAGGATGCCGGGGTGCGCGTGAATGCTGTGCTGCCCAGCATCATAGATACTCCGACGAACCGCGCGGACATGCCGGATGCCGACACCTCGCGTTGGGTGCAGCCCGATACGTTGGCTGCCGTCGTCGCCTTTCTTTTGTCGGACGAGGCGTCAGCGGTGACGGGCGCACTGATGCCGGTCACGGGTCGGATTTGACGGACCTGGTTCATCCGAAGTCCGCCAGCGGAAGGCGAATGCCGCTTCTTCCAGGTGACATCGCTGACGATAAGCTCCGCCGACGCGAGCTTCCGTCCACCGTAGATGCGACGCGCACGCGTCGGCGGCACGTACGTCACCCCACTCGCGCGGTCGCGCAAAGTGTCGAACGAGGAGAGGTAATATGCTGAGAAAATTAGAAAAAGTGCGCAGAATCGACATAACAGACATCCGCTATGCCTTTATGGCGATCATGCCCGTCGCATGCCTCGCTGCTGCCTTCTGGCTTTGCGGCTTGCTTTTTTGATAGTCCCAACTTTCAGGAAGCGCGCGGGCCGAGGAAGCGATCAACAGGTCGGGTCCGGATCAACGTACACGCTCGAGCCATCGACGGGATCGACGCAGGCTTTGATCTGGCCGCCCGCGTCAGTTCCCAGCCCGGTATCGACCTCGTCAATGGGTATCTACATACGCCCTTCCGCAGCGGCAGCGCAGAGACGCAAGCGTCCGTCCCGCGCGCCCAAAGGTTCTGATGGCATCAAGCCGCTGTGGTACATCTATTTTTCTTGCTACCAGCAGCGCTTCTTGCCCTCGAGGCGATCCTTGACCCGATCGATCCATTCGACCTCCTCGCGCTGGCTCCAGCCGGCCGTGAAGGGCGATAACTTGTAGGGTGCAGGAAATCGCTGCTGCCGAATGAGGCGGTAGATCATCGTCTTGCCCAGGCCCACGCGCCGCTTCACCTCGTCGATCCGCAATAGCCGGTCGACTTCCTCCGGCGGGGTCATTTCGCCCTCTCGCGTGCCAGTGCCTCGCGCGCCCGGGCAAAGCCGCGGTCGCTGTCGAGAAAGGCGGCGAGAATGGCCGGGATCAGCTCGGCGACAGGCTCTTCGCGGCCATAGGTCTCTGCGTAAACACGCGCGTAATCGCTGAGCGCGAGATGCAGCTCTGGCAGCACCGTGATGGTGAGCTTGACCGGGGTCCGATCAGGAATGCGCGCAAGTTTGAGATCTACCATGGTGTCCTCCTAACCGCGCCACGGCGCGAGGATGAGATCGCGGTGAACGACCAGCCGGACCGGCGCGCCGGGTCGAATCGTAATGGTCGGCTGGATCTGCAGGTTGCGGGAGGTGATCTGGTCGCCAGCGCGCGAAACGTTCTGCTGGGTCGACTCACGGATCGCCTGGACGAGATCGCTCTCGCCCGAGAAAGTCATGTTTGCACCGATGCCTAGCAGGGTCGAAATCGCAACGCCTTTGAGCAGCGCCCAGGTGTGGAAATCGACCCGATCCGCAAGCCCGGCATAGCCCGACGGGTCGGTTGCCGGCACATTGTCGAGCCGGACCGAGCTGCCGTCCGGCAGGATGATCCGCTGCCACACCACCAGCGCGCGCTTCTGCCCGAAAGCGACGACACTGTCGTAGCTGCCGATCAGCCGCGCACCCTGGGGGATGAGAAGGATACTGCCCGTCGCGCTGTCGAAGACCCGCTCCGTCACCTGAGCGATGACGAGCCCGGGGAGATCGGACCTGAGTCCGGTGATCAGGCTCGCCGCGATGACGCTGCCGGCGGACAGCATGTTCGGTGACACTGGCGGGCTCAGCCGGTGCGCATTGACATCGCCGCCGCTGTCGCGCGCAGCCACGAAGTCAGCCTTGCGCTGCTGGGCATTGGGATCACGATCGGGATCGATCCCGAGCCGCGACGCATCGGTGGCTTGGACGGATGGCAAGGATGGGGCCCCATCGGCGGTGCGGGCCGGATCGTTGCGATTGCCCGACTGCACCAGCACCCCCGACTCCCGCGCTGCCTTCAGCTCTGCAGCCATTCGCTCGCGCTCGGTTACGGCGGCCTGATCGGCAGGCGGCGTGCCGCTCTCCGCTCGCGGCGCGATAGCCATGGCGCGCTGGTGCTCAAGGATCGGCCGGCCAAGGTCGCCGGGCAAAGGCGGGCCAAGCTTCGGCACATCCCCATAGCTGCCCGGCAGACGGTTGAGGGTATCGGCGGGCGCCTTCGCGGCTACGGGCGTGTCCTCTGCCGGTGCCGCCAGGTGCAGGTCCGTAGATCGCAGCGCTACCCACGCCGTCGCGGCCAGACTGACCGAGCCGAGCGCCGCGATGCCGACAATGGTTCCCCGTTTGAAGCGGATCGTACGCGCGGGCTGTGCGCGAAGCGCCAGCGTTTCCGGGTCCACCTTGGCCGGGACGGCAGGCGCTTCAGGTGCCGATGGGGATGCTGCCTCGGCGGTCATGATTCCCTCCGGTCAGGCGAACCTTCGGCCACCCGGCGGATGCGGACAATCTGCTGGTGCTTCGTGCCGAGGCGAAGCTCGGCGACATCGAAGATGCGATCGACGACATAGAAGCGGCCCTTCACGCGGTAGTTGACGAGCTGGGCCTCGCCCTTCTCGCCCACCACGAAGATGGGGGGCGCCTCCCCGACGGCCAGCGTTGCCGGGAACTCGATGAAGGTCTGCCGCCCGTCGTCGAAAGCGCGAAATGGCCGCCAGGCCGGTCGATCGCCCGACACGACGTAGTTGAAGTGCAACTGCTCGACCTCGATACCGGTCGCCACCGGTGCAACCGCCTCGGCTTCTGCGGTGGCGCGCTTCAACGCGATCAGCGCATCCTGCGGATAGGTCCAGGCGAGCGCAACCATTGCCGCCTTAGTCTTGCTGGTCAGGTTGAGATGATAGGTGCGCCGGTCCGTGGTGATGACAAGGTTGGTGGACAGGCCCGCGCTGAACGGCTTGACGAGCACATGCGTCCGCCGCTCCGCGGCCGAACCGCTGGTGGTATCGCCGATCACCCAGCGGGCCGTGTCGCCGCTCGCGACGGCGACCAGCGTTTCGCCCGGCTGCAAGGCAATGTCGGTTACCCGCTCCGGCGCCGTGGCGGCGGAGTAGATGGCGCCGTCGGCGAACGGATATGTCTGCACGGCGTTGACGGAGCCGTGCACGACGGGAACGTTCGTAGCCCCCTCCTCGGCGCCGACAATCGGCGAGGGAACGCGCCCGGCATTATCGCGCGGCGAAGTTGCCCCTGCACTGGCGTCTGCAACGATCAGGCAAGGCACCAGCAGCGCGGCGATTGCGAAGGGTCTCGTCATGGCTGGGTCTCCGGATTGACGGTAGGTTGAGCGCCAAGGTTCGGGTCGAGCGGCGAACCGAGCGGCACATTGCTGGGCGGGTGCGCAGTATGCGTCGAAGCAGTCGACGCTGCGGGCTCGAGTTCACGGCTCCAGTCGATCGCGTCGATGTAGATACCGAGCGGGTTCTTCCGGAGCGTGTCGGCGGATACCGGCGGTTTGGTCAGGATCGTCAGGATGCCGGTCCAATGGGAAGTGCCTGCAGCACTCCCGCGCTCATAGGCGGTCTCGGTCCACTTCACCTGGAAGGAGCGATCCGATGCCCGGACGACGCTGGTCACCTGGACCGACACGGTGCGCTGGCCGATCCTGGCGAACGGGTCTGCCGCCCGCGCGTAGTCGCTGAGAAACTGGCTGCCGCGTGTCGTGGTGAAGTCGAAGGCCGAGAGCCAATTGCGCCGCGTCAGCACCGGATCGAGCGAGACGCCACGGACATTCTCGATGAACTTCGCGAGATGCCAGGCAATCTGGGGATCGGTGGGGCGGTAGCCCGCTTCCGCCTCGGTGACTGCCCGGGCCTCGCCCAGGCGATCGACCTCGACGACATAGGGCGTGACGCGGCTTTGCAGCGACTGCCAGATGAGCGCCCCCGACATCGCGGTCGACACCGACAGCGTGCCGAATGCCATCAGCCGCCAGTTGCGGGCCTGGACACGGGCCGACCCGATGCGATCATCCCAGACCTGCCCGGCGCGTTGATAGGGCGTCTCGGGCTCGGGCGTCTGCGCGTAGCGCTGGACGGCACGCTTAAAGAACATGGGATATGAAGATCATGGCTCAATCTTCCCTTTCCTTGATGTCGGGGGTGGCGGAGGCGCCGCCGCGATCGCCGTCCTTCAGCGTCTGCATGGCGACATGGCGGTGATGACGGGCGTCCTGCTGGCGACGCAGCGACTGTGCCCAGGGCGGCGCGCCTTCGGCGGCCTCACCCAATCCCAGCGCTGACGAGGCCTTCTGGCGCATCGTGTTGCCCACCGCCTGCGCCATGCCGCCGATGCCAGCGCCGACGCTCGACGATCCGGCCGCGCTCTGGCCGAGCTGGTAGGCGGCAGACACAGCCGAACCGATCGTCGTGCCGGCCCGGATCGCGCCGAGCGCAGCACCGCCGACCGCACGGGCCGCGCCCATGGCGGCGCCGCCACCAAGTGCTACGACACCAGCTGCACCAACGGCGCTCCCAAGCGCAGCGCCCGCCCCCAGTTGCGGGGCACCGGCAACGAGGCCTGACGCAATGCCCGGACCGAAGATGCCGAGGCCGAACAGCGTGAGCGAGGCCAGCACAAGGCTCATGGCCTGGCCGATGTCGGGTTCCTGCCCCTGAAGGGCGGTGGTGAATTCGCTGAAGAAATTCGAGCCAATGCCGACGATGACGGCGAGCACCATCACCTTGATGCCCGAACCCACCACGTTGCCGAGCACGCGCTCCGCGAGGAAGCTGGTCCGGTTCCAGAGCGCGAACGGCACCAGCACGAAACCGGCGAGCGTCGTCAGCTTGAACTCGACGACGCACACGAACATCTGCACGGCGAGAATGAAGAAGGTGATGATCACGATCGCCCAGGCGAACAGCAGCACGATGATGGTCAGGAAATTGTCGAAGAAGCTGGTGAAGCCCATCAGCTTCGAGACCTGGTCGAGCATCGGCCAAGCCGCCGAGAAGCCGGTGCCCGCAAGGCGACCGGGTTTCAGCAGATCATCCGCCGAGAGCGTGCCACCGCCGGCGGTCAGGCCGGCTGCCGCGAAGGAGCGGAAAATGATGTCGGCCAGCGTCGAGAAGCGGTTCAGGATGAACGCGAACGTGCCGATATAGAGGATCTTCTTGATGAAGCGGCCGATCACGTCCTGTTCGCCGCCCATCGCCCAGAACAGACCGGCAAGCGTGATGTCGATGCCGATCAGGGTCGTGGTGAGGAACGCGACGTCGCCGCCCAGCAGCCCGAACCCGCTGTCGATGTAGCGGATGAAGGTTTGCAGGAACCGATCAATAACGTTCAGGTCGTTCATGGGAAGATCCTGGGAAAGAGGCCGCGGGGTCCGATCTGGGGAGCGGAATCGAACCCCGCGGCGGCAGCGGCGAAGAGGCGAATTCGCCGCCGCCCGCGCACCGGCTCGGACCTATTGGCCCGGGGGCAATGGGCTGTAGGCCGAGCCGGAACCGAGGAACTTGGTGGTCGCCGCGCGGGCGTCGATCTCGGCCTGCGCGCGGCGCGCCTGCTCGAACGTCTGCGCCCGATATTGTGCCGCCATCAGGTTCTGAATCTGGAACTGCTGCTTGGCGGTGAGGGCGAGCAACTGGTTCGTGGCCTGTTGCGCCTGCAGCGCGCCTTCGGCACCCTGGCTGCGCGATACGATACCGGTCAGGGTCTGCGCGTCAGCCTGGACATTTTCGACGACCTGCGCCTGCACGCCCATCGTCTGTTTGTAGGCCGCCATCTCGGCGTCGAGGCGGGACCGTGCGGCAACGACCTGGCCGTTCATCGTCAGCGCCTGATTGAAGCTCTGGGGAAAGAGCTGGCGGAACTGCTGGTCGAGACCGTCGACACGGAACTGGATGCCCTGCGCCTGCCCCATCAGCTGGTCGATCTGTTGAAGCGTGCTGGTGATCGCCTGGATCTCAGGGAAGCCGATCGTGGCGAGATTCTTCGCCTGGTTGATCAGGCTCTGTGCCTGATTCTGCAGGCTGCGGATCTGGTTGTTGACTTGCTGAAGGGTTCGCGCGGCGGTGAGCAGGTTCTGGCTGTAGTTGCTCGGATCGAACACGGTGAACTGCGCATGGGCGGGCGCGCTCGGCACGATCAGTGCGCAGACCAGCGAACCGATGGCGCCGGCCCCGAGTGCGGTCGTGACCAGATATTTGCGGATTGGGATACGCATCACACTTCACTCCTTGGCTTGAGGGACGGGAAAATCGGCGAGGAGGCCGGCGGCCCAGTCGAGACCGGCCCCTTCCAGAAAGCGGGCAGCGAAATCGTGCGCGCCGTGTTTGGCCAGCAGCGAGTCGATGCGCGCCTGGGTCGCAGGATCGGAGGCGCCGCAGAGCGCCAGTGCAATCGGACCGAGGCCCAGCTCGAACGGGCGGTTGCCGCGTGCGGATTGCAGATAATAATGCCGCTTGGGGGTCGCGCGGCTGACCAGCTCGATCTGGCGATCGTTCAGCCCGAACCGCTCATAGGCGGCACGCGACTGCGGTTCGATCGCCCGGTCGTTGGGCAGCAATATGCGCTGCGGGCAGCTTTCGATGATGGCCGGCGCGATGCTGCTGTCGGTGATGTCGGCAAGGCTCTGCGTCGCGAACAGCACCGCGACATTCTTCTTGCGCAGGACTTTAAGCCATTCGCGGATGCGCGCGGCGAAGAGCGGGTGGTCAAGGAAGATCCAGGCCTCGTCGAGCACCAGCAGCGTTGGTCGCCCGTCGAAGCGCTCCTCCAGCCGGTGGAACAGATAGGTCAGCACCGGGGCGACGACGCCCGCCTGTCCCATCAGCGCCTCGGTCTCGAAACATTGGACATCGGCGAGTGCGAGATGCTGCTCGGCCGCGTCGAGAAGCCGACCATAGGGGCCGTCAAGCGTATAGGCGGTGAGCGCGGTGCGCAGCGCATTGGACTGGAGCAGCATGGCCAGCCCGGTCAGCGTGCGCTCCTCCAGGGGCGCAGAGGCGAGACTGCCCAGCGCCGACCAGACGGCGTCCTTGACCTCGGGGGTAACGACGACCTTCTCGTGCGCCAGCAGCGCCGCGATCCATTCTGCCGCCCAGCTTCGCTCGGCCGATTCGTCGATGCGGCATAGCGGCTGGAACGCGAGGGTGTCGCCGCTGTCCGCGCCAAGACCGAGGGCATGATGCGCGCCGCCCATCGCCAGCACTGCCGCGCGCGCCGAATAGCCCTTGTCGAAGATGTAGAGCTGGGAACCAGTATAGCGCCTGAACTGCAACGCGATCAGCGCCAGCAACACGGACTTGCCCGCGCCGGTCGGGCCGACGACGAGCATGTGCCCGACATCGCCGACATGGGTCGAAAGGCGGAACGGGGTCGATCCGCTGGTCTGGGCATAGAGCAGCGGCGGTCCGCCGAGATGCCGGTTTTCTGCTGGTCCGGCCCAGACGGACGATAGCGGCATGAGATGGGCCAGGTTGAGGGTATGGACCAGCGGCTGGCGCACATTTGCATAGGCCTGGCCGGGCAGCGACGACAGCCACGCCTCGACCGCGTTGACGCCTTCGCGCTTGGCGGTGAAGCCAAGGCCGTTGACGATCCGCTCGACCGCGCGGACCTTGTCCTCGGCGCGGTTGCGATCGGTGTCCGACACCGTGATCGTCGTAGTCAGGTAACCGAACGCGACATGATCGCCGCCAAGCGCCTGCAGCGCGAGGTCGGCATCGACCACCTTGTTGTCGGCGTCAGTGTCGAGAAGCTGGACCGGCTGGTTGTACATCACCTCGCGCAGCAGCGCGGTGATCGACTTGCGCTTGTTGAACCATTGCCGACGGATCTTGGTGAGTGCTTTGGTGGCGTCGGTCTTGTCGAGCGCGATGAAGCGCGTGACCCAGCGGTAGCCGAAATCCTGATGGTTGAGCGCGTCGAGGACGCCGGGCCGGCTGAGGTTAGGGAATCCCAGCACTGTCAGGGTGCGCAGATGCCGGTCCCCGAGCATCGGCTCCAGCCCACCGACCAGCGGCGTGTCCGCCAGCAGCGCGTCGAGATAGATCGGCGTTTCCGGCACCGCCACCGGGTGACACCGGCTGGAAACGGTACCGTGGAGATAGGTCAGTGTCTCGGCGTCATCCAGCGCCCGCACTTCGGGCATGAAGCCCGACAGGAGATCGAGCACGCGATCGGTCTCGGCGAGGAAGCCGGCGAGACTGGCGTGCCAGTCCCGGCCCTTCGCATCATCGGGTCGCTCGACAAGCGTGCGTCCCGCAGCGTCGCTGCTGTCGGCGGGCGGCAACCAGACCAGCGTGCCGTGATAGACACTCTCGAAATGCTGGCCTTCGGCTTCGAACCCGGCACGCCGTTCCTGCTCGACCAGCCACGACGTCGCATCGGGGAAATCGCTCTCGGGGTAATCAAGCGCCTCGCGTCGTTCGGCCTCGAAGAACAAGGCCCAGCCCGAGCCGAGCCGCTTGAGGACATTGTTGGCGCGCGCGCAGGTCGCGACCAGCTCCCCCTCGGTCGCGCTTTCGAGATCGGGGCCGCGAAACGCGAAACTGCGCTGGAAACTGCCGTCCTTGTTGAGGACGACGCCGGGTGCGACCAGCGCGGCCCAGGGCAGATGGTCGGCGAGCCGGTCTGCGCGCGACCGATATTCGGCAAGGTTCAGCATGCCAGATATCCTTTCTGGCGCAGATGGCGGAGCAGCACCGGCACGAAGTCCGGGTCGCGACGGGCCGCTACACCCAAGATGCTGTGGCCGATCGCCCAGAGCGCGATCCCGACCAGCCATTGCTGGAGGCCCAGTCCAACGGCGGCGGCGACCGTGCCGTTGACGATCGCGATGCCCCGCGGCGCACCACCGAGCAGGATGGCTTGTCCCAGGCTGGCGTGGATCGGCGCCTCGAAGCCCTCGATATGGCTCATGCCACCAGCGCCCCGCCGCCGAAGCTGAAGAAGGACAGGAAGAAGCTCGACGCCGCGAACGCGATCGACAGGCCGAAGACGATCTGGATGAGCTTGCGGAAACCCCCGGCGGTCTCGCCGAATGCGAGCGCAAGCCCGGTGGAAATGATGATCAGCACCGCGACGATCTTGGCGACCGGTCCCTGGACCGATTCCAGCACCTGCTGGAGCGGCTGCTCCCAGGGCATGCCCGCGCCGCTGGCATAGGCGCGGCTGGTGATGGTGGCCGACAGGCCGAGCATCAGCCCGGTCAGGAAGAAGCGGTCGCGGTTCAGAATCCGAACGGTCGTCATGTCAGTCTCCTTGCAAGTCAGGGGTTGGCGCTGGTGTGAGATCGACGACGGCGTAGCCGCCGTCTGGGTCGAGCCCGGCGACACGGGCGATCGTCTCGATGCGCCGCGCGGTGCCGCGCCCGGCGATGAACACGATGATGTCGATGGCTTCGGCGATCAGGCGGCGCGGCACGGTGACCACTGCCTCCTGGATGAGCTGCTCGATCCGGTAGAGAGCCGATGCCGCGCTGTTGGCATGGACGGTCGCGACCCCGCCGGGGTGGCCGGTGTTCCAGGCCTTGAGCATATCCAGCGCTTCGCCGCCGCGGACTTCACCAACGATGATGCGATCTGGCCGAAGTCGCAGCGTCGAGCGCACAAGATCGCCCATGGTGACGGTGTCGGCTCGGGTCCGAAGCGCAACCGTGTCGGGTGCCGGGGACTGCAGTTCGCGGGTGTCCTCGATCAGGATCACCCGTTCGTCGAGATGCGCCATCTCGGCGAGCAGCGCGTTGGCGAGTGTCGTCTTGCCCGAACTCGTCCCGCCGGCGACGAGGATGTTGCGGCGATCAACGACGGCCTGGGCCAGGAGCCTCGCGGCTTCCGCCGACAGGATGCCGTCGGTCACATAGTCCATCAGCGTGTAGATGCGGGCCGCCGGCTTGCGGATCGAAAAGCAGGGGGCAGTCGAAACCGGCGGCAGGACACCCTCGAACCGCTCGCCCGCCCCGTTCCCGAGCGGTGGCAGTTCGGCCGATACGATGGGCCTGTCGCCATGGACGTCGGCCCCGACATGCGATGCCACGAGCCGGATGATCCGCTCGACCCGGGACGCGTCGAGCTTTACATCGGTGTCGACCCGACCTTCGCCGAGGATATCGATGCGGAGCGCGCCGTCGGGATTGACCATGATCTCGAGGACGCGGGGGTCGCTGAGTGCGGCGGCAATGGCCGGCCCCATTGCAGTGCGCAGCATGGCACGGCGACGTTCCGTCGAAACGCTATCGGCGGGAGGCGGCATCATGATGCAGCTCCATCGGTCTCGGAGGGTATGAGCGTCCGCCTGCCGCCGGCGAGGTGCCGACCGACCTGCGCGACGAATGCCTCGAAGCGGTCACGCCCGATCGCGCGGGCTGCGGCATCGGCTTCGGGCAACGGCGCCGTCACCATCAGCTGGTAGCGGACGAACAGCGCCAGGCTCTCCAGCAGCACGTCGATGTCGCGCCGCGCGCCAGCAAGCTCGCGGGTCAGGCGGTCGAGACGAAGCTTGAGCAGATCGTCAACTTCTTTGGTTCCCCGGCGCGCCAGCCAGTCCTTCAGCGCGTCGTTGACGAGGTGACTCTTGTTGCCGCGCGGGCCGGCGGCGAGCGCCTCCAACGCGTCGCTGAGTTCGCGGTCGATATAGAGGTTCTGGCGGATCTTCATGGCTGCCTCAGAAATCCGGTATGAGGTCGCGCTTCGCGCCCTCGTTGATGGCATGCCCCCGGACAACGGCGTTCTGCCCTTGCGCCTGGTCCATGGCGCGCTTGTCGGCGGTGACGTCGTCATCGTCGGGCACGACCTGCGGATCGCGCGTTTCGGCGGCGTCGTTCGTTCTGGAGACCTGCTGGGGAAGGCCGGGATGGCGCTGCTGCTGCATGCCACCATCGTCTTCGCCACCCGCGGCGTCCCCGGCCTGATGCAGTCGGTCGTCGGTGCTGCGTACTTGGTTGGACCAGTCGTCGCCGCGCGACTTCGGCCGATCGGCATATTGGCCCGGCGTCAGTTTGGGTGCAGCAGCCACGCGTGCGGTGAAGTTATGGTCGCGGAAATAGCGCAGCTTGCGCGCCCGGATCGGCGCGAGGCCGGAGACGAGCACAAGCTCCTCGTCGGGCGAAAGCTGCATCACCTCGCCCGGCGTCAGCAGCTGCCGGGCAGTTTCCTGGCGGCTGACCATGACGTGGGCGAGCCAGGGGGCGAGCCGGTGCCCGGCATAGTTGCGCATCGCCCGCTGCTCGGTCGCGGTGCCGAGTGCATCGGAAATGCGCTTGGCGGTCCGCTCGTCATTGGTCGCGAAGGCAACGCGAACATGGCAATTGTCGAGAATGGCATTGTGTTCGCCATATGCCTTCTCGATCTGGTTGAGGCTCTGCGCGATCAGAAAGGCACGGATGCCGTAGCCGGCCATGAAGGCGAGGCTGGTCTCGAAGAAGTCTAGGCGGCCTAATGCCGGGAACTCGTCGAGCATCATCAGGAGTTGGTGCCGCCGCACGGACGCGCCGGGCTGGTCGAGCCGCTCGGTCAGACGGCGGCCGATCTGGTTGAGCACGAGCCGGATCAGCGGCTTGGTGCGGCTGATGTCCGATGGCGGGATGACCAGGTAGAGCGACAAGGGCCGTTCGGCCTCGATCAGGTCGGCGATCCGCCAGTCGCAGCGCGACGTAACCTCCGCGACGGTCGGATCGCGGTAGAGGCCGAGGAAGGACATCGCGGTCGATAGCACGCCCGAGCGCTCGTTTTCGCTCTTGTTCAGCAATTCGCGCGCGGCGGACGCGACGACGGGATGGACCTTGGGGTTCTTGTCGTCGCCGAGATGATTGGTGGTCATCATCCGGCGGAGCGTGGCGACGAAGCTGCGCTGCGGATCGGAGAGGAAAGTGGCAACACGCGCGAGGGTCTTCTCCTTCTCGGCATAGAGAATATGGAGAATCGCGCCGACCAGCAGCGAATGGCTCGTCTTCTCCCAATGATTGCGACGTTCGAGCGCGCCCTCGGGATCGACCAGGATGTCGGCGATATTCTGGACGTCGCGCACTTCGTGGGTGCCGCGCCGGACTTCGAGCAGTGGATTATAATGCGCCGAGGCGGCGTCGGTGGGGTTGAAGAGCAGGCAGTGCGAAAAGCGCGCGCGCCAGCCGGCCGTCAGCGTCCAGTTCTCACCCTTGATATCGTGAACGACCGTCGAACCAGTCCAGGACAGCAAGGTCGGTACGACGAGGCCCACGCCTTTGCCGCTCCGTGTCGGCGCGAACGCCATGATGTGCCCGGGGCCGTCATGGCGCAGATAGCGGCCAGAGAGCGTGCCGAGCATGACGCCCGCGTCGCGATGCAGCCCGGCGCGCCCGATCTCGCGGGGACTTGCCCAGCGCGCCGAACCATAGGTGGTGACGTGGCTCGACTGGCGCGCGCGCCACAGCGAACCGAAGATCGCCGCCGCGCAGCCGAGGAAACCGCTGGCGCCAGCCAGCATGCCCGCCTTGTCGAAGACGACCGGCGCATAGGCATCATAGTGATACCACCAGCCGAACAGCGCCCAGGGATGGTAGATGGGCACGGTGCCGAGCCAGAACCACGGGGCACCGAGTTCGGGCTGGTAGGCGAGCATCGCCGCCGCCCACTGCGTCGCGGACCAGACGCCCGCGATCACGATCGTGAAGACGACAAGGATCTGGCCGATGAGCAATTTTGTGGGTGTCACGTCGAGGCTCCCGCCCGCCGGACAGGACCGGCTCGGGCGGATTCAGACTCGGTGACGGGGGCCCAAAACGGAACGGCGCTGATGGGCGCTGATGGGCTCGCTTCGGTTCAGTTTGGCCTGTGGGAGAAACCGGAAGCTGTGAAAGGAAGCGGCTGTCGAGCGATTTCGGTCAGAGGCCGGCGTCGTTCCTCAGCGCGTCGAGGCGCTCGCTCGAGACGGTCGCCACGATGTCGCGAAGGGATCGGACCGACTGCGAGAGCGCGTCGAGGTCGTCATTGCCGATGTCGTAGCTGGCCGAATAGCGCGCCTCGACATAGGCGCGTTTCAGTAGCTCGAAGCGGCGGCGGTCGATCCGGGCCGTGCGCGGCCACGCCTCGATTAAGCGCGGTTCGCTGTCCTCCGCGAGCGAGCGAAGGAACTTTATGTTATGCGAGCGTGGGAAATAGAGGGTGCGCACCAGCAGAAAGCAAATATAGGCACGTTCCGTCGCTTGATGGAGTGAGAATGCCGCTTCCTTGCGCCACCCGAGATCGTCAACCCCTTTCAGCGCCTGCTCCTTTGCCGTGGCCAAAGCCCTATCTGTACTCAGCAGCCATTCGGTCAGGTATTTTCCTGCCATCTCATAGGCATCGGCCGCAGTGAGCGGCTGGGGCGTGGCGAGCGCACTGCCGGGCAGTTCGTAGAGAACGATCCCGTCGCGCGCGATATCGACCCAGAAATACTCGCCGCGGCTCAGTGCTTGGTTCACTTCGTCCAGCGTGTGGACGATGATGTTCACCGGCCGGGCAATCGTGTTGTCGCGCAGGATCTTGTCCTCCGCGACGTACCAATAACCGGCTATGTCAGTCAGATCGGGATGGCTGACGATGACGAGCAGATCAAAATCCGACTGGTATCCGTTTTCCGGTTCATCCACCCAGTCGGTCCGCGCATAGCTGCCGAACAGGATGATCTTGAGAATGCGCCCGTTCTTCTTCCACGGCTGGTTCGCGCGCGAAATCGCTTCGGCAAATTCGCTCATGAGAATTTGCTTCACCCGGCCCAGTTCGGCTTGCTGGACCGGCGGCAGATGGTCGACATCAGAACGCACGGTGCTGAGTCTCGCGACAGACTGGTCGCTTGGCAAGCCTGGAACGCACGCGGGCCTGACGATGCATCCCCGGCGAGCGGGCCGCGAAACATCTGGCATTGGCGGCAGGAGCCGGATGGGAATCGGAATGGCCGGCCGAGGATGACTGTAACGGGACGCGATAATCGCCGATCCGCATCATCGAATAGCGGTTCGAGACCAGAATGCAAAATTTGGCACTGGCGGCTGCCGACCACAATGCGTCGTTCTGCTTGTCGAGCGGGATGAGGGCTTATGAGACCTGTGCGCGGGTGGCTGTAAGCAGTTGAAATTGATTGAACCTGAGGGGCGTTCGCTCGGGGCCGGCGGAG
>NZ_JBQUYV010000014.1:0-7321 GCF_056314185.1 Sphingomonas sp. DMC8
TTCTTATCAGCGCAACGCAGTATGCGCCATCGGGGGCTGGTCAGCGCTCCCGCCCCACTCCCGCCACTGCCGGCGTGCGCGCCACCTCGTCCTGCCGAGGGATCTTGCGAAACAGCGAGCGGTCTTCCGGGCCGAAGCCGAAATGGATGATGACGAACAGGAACGTCATCGCGATCGACGGCATGCCGACCGCCAGTTCGACCCATTCGAGCTTGCGCGGCAAGGACAGGAAGGCATAGCCGACCAGCATCGCCATGCCGATGGCGGCAAAGAAGCTGATACGCAGGCTGACCACCGGCGCGCCGAGCAGCCGCCGCAACAACAGCGCCTTCGCTGCCGAACCGATCGTGAGCGACAGCGCCAGCGCCAGCGCCGGGCCGGCCGCTTGCACCATCAGCGGCAGCCCCTCGCCGCGCGCAACGAACACGAACACGAAGCTGAGCGTGATCTGGAGCAGCAGCACGCACAGCGAAATCGCCAGATTGGTGTGGCGGGCGATATAGACGAGCGCCGTTTCGCACACGGCCCCCGGCGAGGCGAGCACTTCGGCGACCAGCAGGATACACAGCGCCCCTGACCCGACCACGAACTCGCGGCCGATCAGCCCCATCACGCCTTGCGCGGGAATCGCGAACATCACCGCCAGCGCCGCCTGCGCGCACAGAATCCAGAAACCGACCTGACGCACCTGCCGGGCGACCGCGGGACGATCATTGGCCGCCAGGCTCTGCGTCACGACCGGCCCCAGGATCGGGTCGAAACTCGACTTCAGCCGCTGCGGCACCGACGTGACCTGCTGCGCCATATAATAGATGCCAACCACCGTGGGGGTGAACAACAGCCCCAGGATGAACCGGTCGACATTGCGCGTCGCCCATTCGATCGCATCGGCGCCGGCCAGCGGCGCGTTGCGGCGCGCCAGCCCCCAGATTTCGACAAGACGCGGGCGCCAGCCTTGCGGAACCCCATATTCGCGCAGGAACGGCACCAGCGATGCGATCAGCGCCGCGCTCATCGACAGGACATAGGCCAGCAACAGCCCGTCCCGCGCAGAAACATAGGAAAACAGCCAGGCGGCGATGCTGATCGTCCAGGGCTCGATGATCGCGCGGGCAGTCACCGAGGCGCCGATATTGTGGCGATAGGCAAGCGCCGAAAGCGATACGTCGGACAGCGCCGTGGCGATCACTACCAGCGGCAGCAGCCGCTCGAACCCCACCACTGCGCTGTTGGGGAACAGCGCCTGGGGGAAGGCGACCAATATGCCGCTGGCGATCAGCGCCGTTACGAAGGCGACGGCCATCGCGTCCCACACGACATGCGTGTGCGGCCGGTCCGTGCTCGACAGCGCCTGTGCCAGCCCGCGCTTCAGGCCCAGCGTGGCGACCAGCGCGACGAACTCGATGACCAGCACCGCGATGGCATAGCGGCCGACGATGTCGGGCCCATAGGCGCGGCCGGCGATGAACAGAAAGGGCAGCCGCGCGGCGAGCCGCAGCACGAACCCCATGATGTTGGTGCGGCCGCCCTTGGCGAGAGCGTTGATGTCTTCGGACGCGGCGGCCTGGCTCAATGCGCGGCGCCCCAGCTTGGACCAACGCCGATTTCGACGCCCAGCGGCACGGTGAGCTTGATCGCCGGCTCGGCCGCCGTCGCCATCACCCGCTCGATCACCGGCTTCGCCGCCGCGACATCGGCTTCGGGCAACTCGAACACCAGTTCGTCATGCACCTGGAGCAGCATCCGCACGTTCGGCAGGCCGGCCTCGCGCAGCGCCGGCCCCATGCGGGCCATGGCGCGCTTGATGATGTCGGCGCTGGTGCCCTGGATCGGCGCGTTGATCGCGGCGCGCTCGCTGCCCGCGCGCTCGTTCGGGTTGGACGATTTGAGCCGCGGGAAATGCGTCTTCCGGCCGAACAGCGTGGTCGTATAGCCGCGCTCCTTCGCCTCGCGCAGCGTATCGGCGATATAGCGGTTGATGCCGGGGAAACGCTCAAAATAGCGGCTGATCATCGCCTGTGCCTCGTCGGGCGTCACGTCGAGCCGGCCGGCCAGGCCCCAGCGCGAAATGCCGTAGAGGATCGCGAAGTTGATCGTCTTGGCGCGCCCGCGCGTGTCGCGATTGACTTCGCCGAACAACTCCATCGCGGTCATGCTGTGGATGTCGTCGCCGCGTTCGAACGCCGTGCGCAGCGCCGGCACATCGGCGATATGCGCGGCCAGCCGCAGCTCGATCTGCGAATAGTCGGCCGAGAGGATGACATTGCCCGGCTCCGCGACGAAGGCATCGCGGATCTGGCGGCCGGTTTCGGTGCGGATCGGGATATTCTGCAGGTTCGGATCGGTCGACGAAAGCCGCCCGGTCTGCGCGCCGGTAAGGCTGTAGCTGGTGTGCACGCGCCCGGTGGCCGGGTTGATCTGCGCCTGCAGCGCGTCGGTATAGGTCGATTTGAGCTTGGTGAGCTGGCGCCAGTCGAGCACCTTCAGCACCATCTCGCGGCCGGGCGAATCCTTGTCGGCGGCGATGCGCTCCAGCTCGTTCACATCGGTCGAATAGACGCCCGACTTGCCCTTGCGGCCGCCCTTGATGCCCATCTTGTCGAACAGCACGTCGCCGAGCTGCTTGGGGCTGCCGATGGTGAACTTGAACCCGGCGATACTGTGGATTTCCTCCTCCAGCGCCGCGATCTGCTGCGAAAAATCGGCGGACAGCCGGGCGAGCACCCCGGCATCGACCTTGATGCCCGCGCTCTCCATTTCCGCCAGCACGCCCACCAGCGGCCGATCGACCATTTCATAGACGCGGGTGACGCTCTCATAGGCGAGCCGCGGCTTCAGCCGCCGCCACAGCCGCAGCGTCACATCGGCATCCTCGGCGGCGTAGCGGGTGGCTGCCTTCAGATCGACCTGGCCGAAGCTGAGCTGGCTCTTCCCCGTGCCGACCACGTCCTTGTAGGCGATGCAGCTGTGCGACAGATGCGTCGCCGCCAGCTCGTCCATGCCGTGCCCGTGCAGCCCGGCATCGAGGTCGAAGCTCATCACGATCGTATCGTCATAGGGCGCGACGCGGATGCCGGCGCGGCCGAGCACGATCATGTCGTACTTCAGATTATGGCCGATCTTGAGCACCGCGGGGTCTTCCAGCAAAGGCTTCAGCCGGGCGAGCGCCTCCGCGCGGTCGATCTGCACCGGCTTTTCGGCGAACATGTCGGTGCCGCCATGGCCGAGCGGGATATAGCAGGCGAGGTTCGGTGCCAGCGCCATGCTGATCCCGACCAGATCGGCCTGCGTCGCGTCCAGCCCGCTCGTCTCGGTATCGATCGCAACCCACCCCTGATGGCGCGCCACCGTCACCCAGCGTTCCAGCGCGGCAAGGTCGGTAACGGTCTCATAGCCGTCATGGTTGCAGGGCGGGTCTTCCTCCACACCGGGCGTCTCGGGCTCCGCGACCGGGGCATCGGCCACCGTGCCCAGCCGCGCGATCAGCGACTTGAAGCCATGGTGCTCCAGGAACGCGCGCAGCGGCGCGTCGGGAATCCCCTGCAGCGCCAGTGCCTCGAGCGGCTCGGGCAGCGGCACGTCGCATTCGAGCGCGACCAGCTTGCGGCTCAGCCGCGCCATCTCGGCATGCTCGATCAGATTGTCGCGCAGCTTGCCCTTCTTCATCTCGGGCGCAGCGGCGAGCACCGATTCGAGGTCGCCATGCTCCAGGATCAGCTTGGCCGCCGTCTTGGGACCGATGCCCGGCACGCCCGGCACATTGTCGACACTGTCGCCCATCAGCGCCAGCACTTCGCCCAGCTTTTCCGGGCCGACGCCGAATTTCTCGCGCGTGTCATCCGGCCCCAGCCGCCGGTTGTTCATCGTATCGAGCATGTCGACCGACGGATCGGTCATCAGCTGCATCAGATCCTTGTCGGAACTGACGATCGTCACGGCCCAGCCCTGCGCCAGCGCGGCCTTGGTATAGCTGGCGATCAGGTCGTCCGCTTCCCAGCCCAGTTCCTCGATGCACGGCAGGCTGAACGCGCGGGTGGCGTCGCGGATCATCGGGAACTGCGGCACCAGATCCTCGGGCGCGGGCGGGCGGTGCGCCTTGTACTGGTCGTACAGATCGTTGCGGAAGGTGTGCTCGGACTTGTCGAGAATCACCGCCATATGCGTCGGCCCGTCGGCCTTGTGCAGTTCGTCGGCCAGCTTCCAGAGCATGGTGGTATAGCCATAGACGGCCCCCACCGGCTCGCCATGCTTGTTGGTCAGCGGCGGCAGCCGATGATAGGCCCGGAAGATATAGCTGGAGCCATCGACGAGATAGAGATGCGGCATCGTTGGGGAGATAGCAGCGCGCGCGGCGCCCGTCATCCCGCTGCGAACAGGGCCGAAGCCCCGTTTTCAGGCACTGGCATCGTGCTGGGCGACGATCGCGCGCACCACTGACTGCATCAGCATCTGCCGCTCGTTGATCGGCCGCGGCGTGTCGCCGATCATCACCGCCAGCGCATAGGAGCGGCCATCGGGCGCGGTGAGGATGCCGACATCGTTATAGCCCGCCGTGCGGCCGAACAGATCCTGGCCGGTGCCGGTCTTGTGGCCGAACTTCCAGCCCGGCGGCACCGCGCCGCGCAGCCGGTATTTGCCGGTGTGCGAGCTCTGCATCGTCGTGATCAGCCACTGGGTGGAGGCAGGGGACAGCAGATCGCCGCGCTTCAGCCGCGCCAGTGCGCCGGCAATCGCCAGCGGCGCCGCGCCATCGGGCGGATCGGCGACATAGGAATCGAACGCCGCCACGCGGGTCGCGCGCGGCAGTTTGGCGCGGGCGACGGCGAAGGTGTTGCCCATCGAATATTCGGGCTTCCACGCCGGCAGGCCCGAAGTGCCCAGCTGCAACAGCTTCTCACCCGGTCCGAAGCGGATCGAGCCCAGCGCATTGCGGGCAATGAACGAACGCACCGCCGAAGGCCCGCCGACCAGCCGCAACAGCTTGTCGTTGCAGGTATTGTCGCTCATCGTCAGCGCGCGATGCATGATCTCGCCGACGGTGCTGTGATAGCCCTGATCGCCCTTCACCAGCGACGCGACCGGCTGGTGGAACAGCGTGAAGTCCGATTTGGTGATGACCAGCGGATCGCTGAGGCGGATGCGGCCCTGATCGACCTGATCGAGCACGGTCATCGCCACCCACAGCTTGCTCACGCTCTGCTGGGGCAGCTTGCGGGCACCGTTTTCCGACGCGGTCCAGCCGCCTTCGATGCTGGTGACAGCGATGCCGACGACGCCGTGGAAGTTGCGGGCAATGCCGCTCAGCACCTGCACCAGCGCGGCGGGCGGCGGCACTTGCGGCTTGGGGGCAGCCTGCGCCGCCGGAATCGGCATCAGCACGCGGTAATTGGGGGCGGGCAAATAGGCGGCGAGCTGCGGATTTTCGTGCACCGCACAACCGAGCAGCAACGCCGGACCCAGCCCGGCAACGGTCAACGCCCGCTCGACCTTGGAAAAACGGATTTTACGCACGCGAACTCAGCCTCTTGCCCCGGGCCCATAATGGCCGCCCGGCGGGATGTGGCAAAGTATCATAAAAGCCCGATGCGACGAAGCGATTCGCCTTAGCGACGAACCGTGGCACGGCCTCACGGCACCAGCACCGTGTCCACTGCCTCGGCCAGCGTCTCCGGATAGTCGAGCGTATAGTGCAGCCCGCGGCTTTCCTTGCGGTGCAGCGCAGAGCGGACGATCAGGTCGGCGCTTTCGAGCAGGTTGCGCAGCTCGATCAGGTCGGGCGTGACGCGGAAATGGCCGTAATAGTCGGCCACTTCCTCGCGCAGCAGCTTGATGCGGTGCGCGGCACGTTCCAGCCGCTTGGTGGTCCGCACGATGCCGACATAGTTCCACATGAAGCGCCGGATCTCGGTCCAGTTCTGCTTGATGACGACTTCCTCGTCGGAATCGGCGACCCGGCTCTCGTCCCAGGGGCGAATCGCCGGCGGCGGGGCAAGGTCACCCCAGTTGGCGGTAATGTGATTTGCCACGGCCTCGCCGAACACGAAGCATTCGAGCAACGAGTTGGAGGCGAGGCGATTGGCGCCGTGCAGCCCCGACTGGCTCACCTCGCCGGCGGCATAGAGGCCCGGCAGGTCGGTGCGCCCGTCGCGATCGATCACCACGCCGCCACAGGTATAATGCTGCGCCGGCACCACCGGGATCGGCTCTTTCGTCATGTCGATGTCGAGGTCGAGCAGCCGGTGGTAGATGGTCGGGAAATGGTGCTGGACGAACTCCGCCCCCATGTGGCTGATGTCCAGGTGCACATAATCGAGGCCGAGCCGCTTGATCTCATGGTCAATCGCCCGGGCGACGATGTCGCGCGGCGCCAGCTCCAGCCGGGGGTCGAAATCGGGCATGAAGCGGTGGCCCGCCTCCTCGCCGGCATCGGGCGGCAGCAGCAGGTGCCCGCCCTCGCCGCGCACCGCCTCGGTAATCAGGAAGTTCTTGACGTCGAGATTGTAGAGGCAGGTCGGGTGGAACTGCATCATCTCCATGTTCGAGATGCGGCAGCCCGCGCGCCACGCCATCGCGATGCCGTCGCCGGTCGCGCCGCGCGGGGCGGTGGAGAACAGGTAGGTCCGCCCCGCCCCGCCGGTCGCCAGCACGGTCGCGCGCGCCGTGAACAGCTCGACCCGGTTGGTCCGGCGGTTGAAGGCATAGACGCCCCAGACATTGCCCGCGCCCGAATAGCGGAGTTCATGCCGGCTGGTGGCTAGGTCGATCACCACCATGTCGGGCACCAAAGTGATGTTCGGATGCGCCTGCGCGGCGCGGAGCAGCGCGGTCTGCACGGCAAGGCCGGTCGCATCGTCGACATGGGCGATGCGGCGATGGCTGTGGCCGCCCTCGCGGGTGAGGTGCAGGGCATTGCCCTCGGTATTGAACGGCACGCCGAGCTGGACCAGCCGCTCGATCGCGGCGGGGGCGTTCTCCACCACCATCTCGACGGTCGCGCGGTCGTTGAGCCCGGCGCCGGCGACCATCGTGTCCTCGATATGGCTCTCGAAAGTGTCGCCCTCTTCCAGCACCGCGGCGATGCCGCCTTGCGCCCAGGCGGTCGAACCCTCGGCAAAGCCGCCCTTGGCCAGCACCGTCACCTTGAACTTGTCCGCCAAATGGAGCGCGGTGGTGAGCCCCGCCGCGCCGGAACCGAGGACAAGGATATCGCTGCGATGATCGGTATCGGGCAAGATGCACTCCTTTGCGGCCGCTTTAAGCGCGCAAGCTGCGGGTTCCGCAATACCCACCCTTGGGCTTAATACCAGCACACGGATAACAG
>NZ_JBQUYV010000015.1:2500-5762 GCF_056314185.1 Sphingomonas sp. DMC8
TGCTCTGCCGAGTTGGTGTTCTTTGTGAACGCCCAGCGTTGTCGTTGGTGGTGTGGACTCTCAAGCGTGAGGTAAGGGCATTTGGTGGATGCCTTGGCATGTACAGGCGATGAAGGACGTGGCACGCTGCGATAAGCGTCGGTGAGCTGTGAGCAAGCTTTGACCCGACGATTTCCGAATGGGGAAACCCACCTTCACCAATTAATTCAGCCGACTGGTAACGGTCGTCCGAGTTAATTGGGGCAAGGTATCACCGAAGTGAATACATAGCTTTGGTGAAGCGAACCCGGAGAACTGAAACATCTCAGTACCCGGAGGAAAAGACATCAACCGAGATTCCGTTAGTAGTGGCGAGCGAACGCGGACCAGGCCAGTGCCTTCAATTCAACTAGCAGAAGCTTCTGGAAAGTAGCGCCATAGCGGGTGACAGCCCCGTATGCGAAAGTGATGTTGAAGGACTCGAGTAGGGCGGGACACGTGAAATCCTGTCTGAACATGGGGGGACCACCCTCCAAGCCTAAATACTCGTACATGACCGATAGCGAACTAGTACCGTGAGGGAAAGGTGAAAAGCACCCCGATGAGGGGAGTGAAACAGTACCTGAAACCGAATGCCTACAAGCAGTGGGAGGGGCTTTAAGCCCTGACCGCGTACCTCTTGCATAATGGGTCTGTGACTTAATGTATCAAGCAAGCTTAAGCCGATAGGTGTAGGCGCAGCGAAAGCGAGTCTGAATAGGGCGACTGAGTTTGATGCATTAGACCCGAAACCCGGCGATCTATGCATGACCAGGATGAAGGTGGGGTAACACCCACTGGAGGTCCGAACCGATTAACGTTGAAAAGTTACCGGATGAGTTGTGCTTAGGGGTGAAAGGCCAATCAAGCCGGGAAATAGCTGGTTCTCCGCGAAAACTATTGAGGTAGTGCCTCGGATGAACACCCTAGGGGGTAGAGCACTGGATGGATGCGGGGGTCGCGAGATCTACCAACTCTAACCAAACTCCGAATACCTAGGAGTGATATCCGGGAGACAGACGGCGGGTGCTAAGGTCCGTCGTCAAAAGGGAAACAGCCCTGACCTACAGCTAAGGTCCCCAAGTCACGTCTAAGTGGGAAAGCATGTGGGAATCCCAAAACAACCAGGAGGTTGGCTTAGAAGCAGCCATCCTTTAAAGAAAGCGTAACAGCTCACTGGTCTAAATAAGGGTTCCTGCGGCGAAGATGTAACGGGGCTCAAGACGTGCACCGAAGCTTAGGGTGTGGATTTATCCACGCGGTAGCGGAGCGTTCCGTAAGCCTGTGAAGTGGAAGGGTAACCGACCATGGAGGTATCGGAAGTGCGAATGCAGACATGAGTAGCGATAAAGAGGGTGAGATGCCCTCTCGCCGAAAGACCAAGGGTTCCTGCGCAAGGCTAATCCGCGCAGGGTGAGCCGGCCCCTAAGACGAGCCCGAAGGGGGTAGTCGATGGGAACCACGTTAATATTCGTGGGCCTGGTGGTGTGTGACGGATTGCGTAAGTTGTCAGTTCTTATCGGATTGAACTGGCTTCGAAGCAGTCCCGGGAAATAGCCCCACCGTATAGACCGTACCCGAAACCGACACAGGTGGTCTGGTAGAGTATACCAAGGCGCTTGAGAGAAGTGTCCTGAAGGAACTCGGCAAATTGCCTCCGTACCTTCGGAAGAAGGAGGCCCTGCTTCTGGGCAACCAGTTGCAGGGGGCACAGGCCAGGGGGTAGCGACTGTTTAGCAAAAACACAGGGCTCTGCTAAGTCGGCTTCAAGACGACGTATAGGGCCTGACGCCTGCCCGGTGCCTGAAGGTTAAGTGGAGGAGTGCAAGCTCCGAAATGAAGCCCAGGTAAACGGCGGCCGTAACTATAACGGTCCTAAGGTAGCGAAATTCCTTGTCGGGTAAGTTCCGACCTGCACGAATGGCGTAACGACTTCCCCACTGTCTCCAGGACATGCTCAGCGAAATTGAATTCTCCGTGAAGATGCGGAGTACCCGCGGTTAGACGGAAAGACCCCGTGCACCTTTACTGCAGCTTCAGAGTGGCAGTGGAGAACAACTGTGTAGAATAGGTGGGAGGCTTTGAAGCACCGGCGCCAGCTGGTGTGGAGCCACCAAGTGAAATACCACCCTGTTGTTCTTTACTGTCTAACCTCGCACCGTCATCCGGTGCAGGGACCCTCTGTGGCGGGTAGTTTGACTGGGGCGGTCGCCTCCCAAAGAGTAACGGAGGCGCGCGAAGGTTGGCTCAGGCCGGTTGGAAACCGGCTGTTAGAGTGCAATGGCATAAGCCAGCCTGACTGCGAGACTGACAAGTCGAGCAGAGACGAAAGTCGGTCATAGTGATCCGGTGGTCCCTCGTGGAAGGGCCATCGCTCAACGGATAAAAGGTACGCCGGGGATAACAGGCTGATAACCCCCAAGAGCTCATATCGACGGGGTTGTTTGGCACCTCGATGTCGGCTCATCACATCCTGGGGCTGGAGCAGGTCCCAAGGGTTTGGCTGTTCGCCAATTAAAGTGGTACGTGAGCTGGGTTCAGAACGTCGCGAGACAGTTTGGTCCCTATCTGCCGTGGGCGTCGAAATTTGAGAGGAGTTGACCCTAGTACGAGAGGACCGGGTTGAACATACCTCTGGTGTACCTGTCGTCGTGCCAACGGCGCAGCAGGGTAGCTATGTATGGACGGGATAACCGCTGAAAGCATCTAAGCGGGAAGCCTCCCTCGAGATAAGATTTCATAGAGCGGTCGAAGACCACGACCTTGATAGATCGGATGTGGAAGCGCGGTAACGCGTGGAGCTAACCGATACTAATTGCTCTTTTCGCGCTTGAGAGTTTCACACCCCCATCGACAACCCTGGGTTGTCATGCAGGGTGGATGACAATCCAGCCTTTGTGCACGATTTGAAACCCATTTCCCAAACGCCACACCGGCTTCATTGCTTGGTGGCCATAGCGTCTGTGACCCACCCGATCCCATCCCGAACTCGGCCGTGAAACCAGACAGCGCCGATGGTACTATTGCTCAAGCAATGGAAGAGTAGGTCGCCGCCAGGCATTGAAGCCCGTGTCGCGCTTGCGGAAATACACCAAAAACCCATTCACATGTCCCCCGTTCTGCCCCAAAGGGCAACCAGCATTGGCGCGGGGTGGAGCAGCCCGGTAGCTCGTCAGGCTCATAACCTGAAGGCCGCAGGTTCAAATCCTGCCCCCGCAACCAATCCAACACACACACCAAACCG
>NZ_JBQUYV010000016.1:0-5386 GCF_056314185.1 Sphingomonas sp. DMC8
CTCAAGGCTGAGCTGGCGGTAATGCTCTCCCATGACAACACCCTAACCTGGTGTTGCACTTCGTTTGTGAACTCAGCTGAACTCTTCCCAGTTGGTGGTGCTTCCGAAGCGTGATCCGTTGCCCGAGGAGCCTACGCCGCCGAAGGGAATGCCGGGCAGATCGGAGATCGTCTGATCGTTGATATGCACCATCCCAGCCTTGATCCGGGCTGCGACCCGAAGCCCGCGTTCGAGCGAGCCGGTCTGGATCGCGCTGGACAGACCATATTCCGTGTCGTTGGCGATGCGGATCGCGTCCTCTTCGTCCTCGGCAATCACCACCGGGGCAACGGGGCCGAATATCTCCAGATGATATGCCGGCACCTGCGGGTGCACATCGGCGAGCACTGTGGGCCGATAGAATGGCCCCTCGAACGTGCCGCCCGTCAGCAGGCGTGCACCCGCCGACACGGATTTGCGGACGATCTCATCGACACGGTCGAGCTGCTTGGCGTTCATGATCGGCCCGATCATTGCGCTTTCGTCGCGATAGGGATCGCCGACCTTGATCTGCGATGCCTTGCGAACGAGAATATCGAGATACTCGTCGGCAACCTTGCGATCCACAATGTGGCGTCCGCTTGCCATGCAGATCTGGCCCTGATGGAGGAACGAGCCCCATGCACCGGCGGATGCTGCCGCCTCCAGATCAGCGTCGTCGAGGACGATGAAGGGGCTTTTGCCGCCAAGTTCGAGTGCGACCTTCTTGAGGTTCTTTCCGGCCAACTCGCCGACCCGGCGGCCGACGGCGGTCGATCCGGTAAAGGTCACCAGCCGCACTGCAGGAAGGGTAACCAGAGCCTCCCCGATATCGGCGCCGCCATTGACGACGGAGAAGACCCCGGCGGGAACGCCAGCCTCCTCGAATGCCCGCGCGAGCAGCGCGCCCCCGACGATCGCGGTTTGCGGGTCCGGCTTCAGAATCACGGCGTTGCCAAGCGCGATTGCTGGCGCCACCGAACGCATCGCCAGCAGCATCGGGAAGTTCCAGGGCGTAATGACACCGACCAGGCCCAGCGGAACACGCCGGGCGACACTGAGCTTCGTCGGATCCGCGAACACGCCAACGTTATAGGTGTCGCGGTTCACCTGGGCGTTGAACAGCATTGCGCCGGACGACTGCCAGGTGTTGACGTTGCTGCTCGTCAGATTGTTTTCGTAATAGAACAGGCCGGTCTGCCAGTTCAGCCGCGAAGAGTTGATCGACGTGAGGCGCAGTTCCTGGGTCAGGAAATGATCGCGGGGCGTCGCCACCGCTTGCCGAATGGTGCCGCCGCCCGGGCCGACCAGGTAGACGGTCGCGTCCTGCGTCCATGTGCGATAGGCGGGGAGATACGTCAGGCGGACGCCGCCGAGATCCCAGTTGGCCTGGGCCCATATCTGTCTGAATTTGGTCTTTGACGTCCCAGTCGAAACGGGAATGAACGCCACGTCGGTGGGCGTTACGAACTTGGTTTCCAAACCGCCGTTGTTGAACTGCCGGTCCTGGAAGGCACCGCCGATCAGCAGCGAGAAGGTGTCGGTCGGCTTGAACAGCAGCTTCGCCTTGCCCTCGTTGAGGTTTACGGCGCCGGCGCCACACGCCGAGTCGGCCCCGTCACGCGCATAATGGTTGCCGGATACGCGCAGCCCCACCTTGTCGTCCACGATCGGAACATTGATCGCCCCCGACGCATGGAAGAGATTGAAGCTGCCACCCTCCAGGGAAACGTCAGCGGAGGATTTCGTCAGCTGCGGATCGCGGGTGTGGATGGCGATCAGGCCGGCAGTGGCACTGCGACCGTACAGCGTGCCCTGCGGTCCGCGCAGCACTTCCACCCGGTCGATGTCGTAACCGCCGCCAATGCCAGCATAGACGTCGTCGACATAGACCGCCGTTGCCGTAACGCCCGGGACGGTCTGTCCGTTCAAGGTGCCGTTGGACGAGATGCCGCGGATCGTGATGCCGGCGGCCGGACTGTCGTTGCCTGTGGGTTCGGTCGACACACCTTCCGACTCGCCGCCCGACACGTTCGGCACCGTTTCGAGGATGTTGGTGAGGGTGAACTTGCCGCGCTTAAGCAGATCCTCGCCGCTCTGGACTGTAATCGCAGCGGCGGTCTTTTGAACGTCTGCGCTGCGGCGCTCCGCCGTCACAATGATCTCTTCAAGACCAGCCTGGTCGTTTGCTTCGGCCTTCGCCGACGATGTTTGCGCTTGGGCGGACGATGGCTGAAGCGCCAGGGATGTGGCGAGTGCCCCAGCAGCAATGCAAGGCCAAGTCATGTCCGCACGCGAAATCTTACGCCTTCCCCTCATTTTTCCTCTCCTTATTGATATTTTTATGCAAAACGGCACGTGAGCCCTCTGCTCGTGTATTCCGCGCCGTGATGGCGCGGCGCCCAAGGCGAGAGACTTTTGCAGACACTAAACGTGCCTGATCCCCAAACGAGTGTAAGGAATTCGGTGGTTGATGCCCCGCTGGGGTGGGCGGCCCTGCACGAGCGGGCCTGGGCGTGACGCGCGACGTCGCGCTCCGGAACGCCAGCGCGGTTCCTGTTGCAGTTTTCTCAGTGCTTTAAGAGGGACTTCGTTGTCGCTCTGGTCCTGCTGGTGGCGCGAATTCTTGCTTCTGGTTACCGGCCTCTGCCGCCGGCAAAACCACGGTCAATCTATAAACGACGGTTTCGAGAGAGGGAGTCCCTGAGTGAGCATTCGCTTCCCCCACAACGATTTTACCAGCTTCGAAGCACCCATGCGTGCGGAGATCGATATGACTGGTTTGGAGGTTATCCAGGGCGAGGTTCCCCGGCAGCTTAGCGGCGGCTTTTTCCGCCAGATCGGCGATCGCAAGTGGCCGGCGTTCACGACGAAAAACGACGTCTTCATGCTGGGTGAAGACGGCATGGCGTCCTGCTTTTACTTCAAGGACGGCCAGGTCGATTTCAAGATGCGCTATGTCCGCACGCCGCGCTTCGTCGCGGAGGAAAAGGCGGGTCGCGCCCTGTTCGGCGAATATCGCAATCCTTTCACGGACGACCCGTCCGTCGCGGGCCTCAGCCGCGGTACGGCCAATGTCACGATGATGGCGCACGCCGGCAAGATGTTTGCCATGAAAGAAGACAGCCCCGTCATCGAGATGAACCCGTTCACGCTCGAAACGATCGGGGAATATGAGGTAGACCTATTTCCGCAAGTGATAGGCGAGCCGAGCCGTTCCGTTTGGGACTATCGGGCCGACTAACGTCGCCGCATCATTATATAACGGATGTCAGGGCTCGCGGTTGGCGTGCCGGCGACTGCGGCAGGCGGGCGCCATGGCCGAGCTGATAAGAGACTGTTTGAAAATGCGATCGGGTCGGTCTGGCGGGTCTTTTTCGCCGCCGCAGCGTCGCCGATCCTCGCCGATGCTTCCGGCATTGGCTGCGGTAGGCTCCTCGCGAACGACAGAAAATCCCTCGCCAGCCCTCCGCCCTCGCATTCCCAAACAGTCTCTAAGAATCCAATTGCGTATCTACGCAATTCTCGCTCAGCCAATCGCCGGGAACCGTAACCTTCCCCTTCCACCGCCGCCGGGCCGATTGTCCAGCTGGAGCGAAGCGCCAAAGGTTCTCGCCTGCGCGCGCGCGATAGTCAGGCCTATGCCCGTGCCGCCGGTGGCGCCACGATGCCGATCGCCCCGAACGAACGGCTCGAAGAGTTCGTCGACACGTTCCACCGGAAAACCCGGCCCATCGTCGCACACGTCGATTTCGACCCAGCCGCCGACCCGGCGACAATGAATATGGGCGCCACCGCCATATTTGACGGCATTGTCGATGATGTTGTGCAGGCAGCGTGTCAGTGCATCGGGTTTCACGCGCGCTGCAACCATGCAGTTTTCTACCAGGGTGACGGGCGCATCGGCATCGATCGCATCCTGCACGAGGCCGTCAAGCAAGGTATCGATTTCGACGACAGACCAAGGCTCGCGACTTTCCGAACTGCGCGCGAGATCGAGCCCGCTACGGACCATCCCTTGGATCGCCGCCAGGTCCGATAGCAGCTTCGCCCGCAGCTCCGGCTGTTCGACGTCCTCTAGTCGCAGGCGCAGCCGCGTCAGTGGAGTCTGCAGGTCGTGGGCGATGCCGGCGAGCAGGTGCGTCCGCTCGCGAAATCCCTCACGCACCCGTTCCTGCATCAGGTTGAACGTCGCCAGCGCACTACGGACTTCGGCAGGCCCCAGTTCAGGAATCGCCTCCGGGTCTATCGAGAGCGAGAAGCGTTGCGCCGCTTCCGTCAGGCGCCGCAGCGGCACTGTCGTCAGTCGGGAGGCAAACATGGAAAGCAGCGCGCTGGCCACGACGATCAGCGCCAGATACACCGGGTCCAGCGTTCCCGTCCGCGAAACGGGCAGGCGCGGAAGGTCCACCATTATCTGCCGATTGACTCCGCGTGCGTCTGTGAAGGCCAAGTGCCAGCAATCGACGCTAGGCGCACTGTCCATCCCCGCAACGCGATTGTGCTCGTTGAACACCCCGGGAAAACAGGGGCTATTGATACGCGCCACCCGCGCACCGGGCCCCAGTTGTTCGCGCAGCATCCCTTCCAACCCGGGGTCAGGCGGTGCCAGCTTCGCGCCGGGTAGCGGAAGCCGCACGCCGAACAGTTCGTGGTTCCGCACTGCGCGCTCTGTGCCTTCCGGGTCGCTGGCGAAGCGATGGGCCATGTCGACGCTGCTCAGCACCACGCGTTCCAGCTGCACCCGCTGTAGTTCGGCCATGCGCATCCGCTCTGCGATGAACAGCGACAGGATCGACGCGCCGGCGATGCCCAGCGTCAACAACAGGGTAATGCGCCCCGCGAGCGAGCGGAAATAGTCGCGTGGCCAAGCCAGAGGCTTCATTCGTATGAAACCTCGGCGGCCAGCAGATAGCCTTCGTTCCTTACTGTAAGGATCAGGTCGGATCCCCCGGGCTCGGCGGCCAGCTTCTGCCGCAGACGGCTGACCTGCAGGTCGATCGATCGGTCGAATGCCACCGTCGCCCGCCGCTCCGGCAGCAGCGCTTCGCGCGCCAGGACTTCATTGGGCGCTTCGAGCAGCCGGCTGAGCAGCCGGTATTCCGCCGACGACAACATCACCAGCCGCCCGTCCGCCGTCACCAGCCGGCGCTGCAACAGGTCAAGCCGCCATGGGCCGATATGCGCGAAGCGGGGGAGAGCGTCGCCGGCGTTCGTCGCCATTTCCCATCCAGCGCAACAGATTGCGCACTCTCGCGAGCAACTCACGCGGTTCGAACGGTTTGACCAGATAGCATTACAGTTGCGTTTTTGATCGAACATGTGACCGTTGTGCGGCGGCTTGGTGGGCCCGTCGCCAGCATGACCA
>NZ_JBQUYV010000017.1:0-1412 GCF_056314185.1 Sphingomonas sp. DMC8
GAATATGACCGCGCCTTTCCGATGATGATGACGGCGGCGGGCACGGTCAGCGCCGCCAAGGTTTTCGTGATGGGTGTAGGCGTGGCGGGGCTGCAGGCGATCGCCACAGCGCGGCGGCTGGGCGCGCAGGTCTCCGCCACCGACGTGCGTTCCGCCACCAAGGAACAGATATTGTCGCTCGGTGCCAAGCCGATTTTCGTCGAGAATGTCGCGGGCATCGAAGGCGAAGGCTCGGGCGGCTATGCCACCGAAATGAGCGATGCCTATAAGGCAGCGCAGGCCGAGCTGGTTTCGGCGCACATCGCGAAGCAGGACATCGTCATCACCACCGCGCTGATACCTGGTCGGCCGGCACCGCGCCTGATCAGCGACACGCAGATCGCGACGATGCGACCGGGCAGTGTGATCGTAGATCTGGCGGTCGAGCAGGGCGGCAATGTCGAAGGTGCGGTTGCCGGCGAGATTGTCGAGCGGCACGGCGTAAAGATCGTGGGCCATCGCAACGTGCCGAGCCGGCTCGCGGCGGACTCCTCGGCCTTGTTTGCGCGCAACCTGTATAATTTCCTGTCGGCCTTCTGGGACAAGGAAGCGGGCCGGCCGGTGCTCGACGAGGAGATCGGCAATGCCATCCGCGTGACGCAGGGCGGCAATGTCGTGAACGAAAAGCTGCTGTCGTGAATCCTGCGTCCCGCTCTGGGGACGGCCTTTGCCCGGCGCTTCGTTGCGCGGATCAGGAGTAGATCATGGACTTCATCTCGATCCTGTCAGTCTTCGTACTGGCTTGCTTCGTCGGCTATTACGTCGTCTGGTCGGTCACGCCGGCCCTGCACACGCCGCTGATGGCGGTGACCAACGCTATTTCCTCGGTGATCATCGTTGGCGCGCTGATTGCGTCGATGGCGGCTGGAGCAGAGATTGCCAAATGGCTGGGGCTGGTCGCCGTGGCGCTTGCGTCGGTCAACATTTTCGGCGGCTTCGCCGTGACCGAGCGGATGCTCGCGATGTACAAGAAGAAGGAGCGCTGAGATGCCTGAGGCTGCTCCCGTGAACCCATGGGTCGCGCTCGCCTATCTGGTGGCGGGCGTTTGTTTCATCCTCGCGCTGCGCGGGCTTTCCAGCCCCGCGACCAGCCGCCGGGGCAACCGGCTTGGCATGATCGGTATGGCGATTGCGGTGATCACCACCCTGATCACGCATCATATCGCCAGCCCGCTCGAACTCTCTGCCGCCATCGTGGTCGGCGGCGCGATCGGCTTCGTCATCGCCCGGCGCATCGCGATGACGGCGATGCCGCAGCTCGTGGCGGCCTTCCACTCGCTGGTCGGCCTCGCCGCCGTGCTCGTCGCCTGCGCGGCATTTCTGAATCCTGCTGCGTTCGGTATCGCCGATCTGGTCGTGCCGCTGATCGGCGC
>NZ_JBQUYV010000018.1:0-1411 GCF_056314185.1 Sphingomonas sp. DMC8
CATTACAGTTGCGTTTTTGATCATGTTCTGAATCAATGGGTGACCATGACGAGGGAGGTCGTGGTGACGGGGGCATCGATCGAGGCGACGCTGGAGCTTTGGGCATCATCGCTGCGCGAGGTGAAGGCGCGGATGCGGCCCTTGTTCAGCCAGCCGCGTGTGGCGGCATCGGCGAACAGCTTCCTGGATGGCTTGCTGGGCGACGAGCGCCGCAAGACCGGGTGGATGCGCGCCGAGGCGGCGGGCGATGCCGGGCCATGGCGGCAGCAGGCGATCCTGGGGCGCGGGCGGTGGGATGCGGATGCGCTGCGCGACGTGGTGCGCGACTATGCCGTCGAACATCTTGGCACCGATGATGCGGTGCTGGTCATCGACGAGACCGGGTTTCTGAAACAGGGCAAGGCGTCATGCGGCGTGGGGCGCCAGTACACCGGGTCGGCCGGCAAGGTGACCAACTGCCAGATCGGCGTATTCGCCGCTTATGTCTCGACCAGGGGCCATGCTTTTGTTGACCGGGCGCTTTACCTGCCCGAGAGCTGGACGGCTGACCCGGCCCGCCTGGCGGCCGCGCATGTGCCGGAGGGCACGGCATTCGCCACTAAGCCGGCGCTGGCGGTGCAAATGATCGAGCGCGCGATCGCCGCCCACATGCCGTTTGCCTGGGTTGCGGCGGATGCGGTCTACGGCGTCGGCGACATCGAGCAGACCTTGCGGCGTGCCGGCAAAGGCTATGTGCTGGGCGTGAAGGGCGACCATCGCTTCGGCTCATGGGGCGACAAGCCGGTCGTCGCGGGCACCGCCGCGCAGATCGCGGGCGAACTCGATCCTGCTGCATGGCAGCGTCTGTCCGCGGGTCAGGGCACCAAGTGCGATCGCTTTCACGACTGGGCCTATTTCGAGCTCGCCGACCTCGAAGCCGACGAGTACGTCGATGGCGCAATCGGGACATGGACCAGGGGCCTGCTGATCCGCCGCCACGTTGCCGGTGACGACCTCGCCTTCTTCACCACCTGGTGCCCGGCCGGCACGACCATCGAAACCCTCGTCGGGGTGGAAGGGCATCGCTGGGCCATCGAAGACAGCTTCGAGACGGCGAAGAACGAACTCGGCCTCGACCATAACGAAACCCGCTCCTGGCATGGCTGGCACCGGCACGTCTCGCTCGTCATGCTGGCCTTCGCGATGCTGGCGGCCATCCGCACCCGCGCCAATGCCGCGCCCCCAAAAAGACCCTGGACGAAACCACGGACCTGATCCGCTGGTCCGTCCAGGAAATCCGCCGTATCGCCATCAGGCTGGCACAGCGCCGCATCGAGCCGCGTCACGTTATCGCTTGGTCATGCTGGCGACGGGCCCACCAAGCCGCCGCACAACGGTCACATGTTCGATCAAAAACGCAACTGTAATGCTA
>NZ_JBQUYV010000019.1:0-1145 GCF_056314185.1 Sphingomonas sp. DMC8
CGTAGCACATTGGGAAGCGCTGGTTCGGGAGCCGCTATGGCCCTGATGAAGACAAGGCCGCGTAGCGGCCGCAGGCTTCATCAGAGCAAGCCATGGCCGGCCGGCAGGTATCTAAAGTGAGGTTGTCGAGACAACACTTTGGAGGCCGACCGACCATGACCAAGCTCACCTCTACGCCTGCTGGCGCCGTGCTGGTAGCCATCGACATGTCCAAGAACCGGCAGGAGGTCCTCATCGAGCGACCGGAAGGCGGCCGGCGTCGGCGGATGACCGTCAGGGCGACCAGGCAGGACTATGACGGCTTTGCCGAGCAACTCGCTGCCATCGGTCGCCCCATCATCGTAGGATTCGAGGCGACGGGTAATTACCATCGCACGTTGGCACATCGGCTGCTGATGGCGGGGTTAGAGCTGCGCCTTATCTCGTCGGTCGCCCTCGCCCGAACGCGCGAGGCGCTGCACAACGGCTGGGACAAGAACGACCCCAAGGACGCGCAGGTCATCCTGCACATGCTGCGGATCGGTGCGACACAGTGTTACGTCGATCCGCTGGTGGCCGGGATCAACGACCTGCAGGAGCTGTCGAAAACCCACGAGATGATCTCCAGGATGAAGACGCAGACCTGGCACCGGATCCTGACTCACTACCTGCCGCTGTACTTCCCCGAGATCGCCCGCTTCGCAGGCAACAGCCGGTCCGACTGGTTCCTCGCGCTCATCGAGCGGTTCCCGACGCCGGCTACTATCACGGCGCTGGACCGCGAGGCGTTCGCGGCCGCGGCGTGGCCGCTCATCGGCCGGAAGGTCTCCAAGGCGCGGCTCATCAACGACATTTACGAGACGGCGTCCGCCTCGGCGGCACTGCCGGTGCCGGAAGACTCCGCAGCCATCACCATGTTCCGCATGGTCATCGCGCAGGGCCGCAGTCTCATTCAGCAGCGCGACGAGATCGAGCGGCTGGCTCATACGCGGCTCGCCGATGATGTCGACTACCGGCTGCTGCGCAACATTCCGGGCATCGGTCCGATCAACGCACTGACCATCCTGGCCGAGGCTGGCGATCTGCGCCGCTTCAAGCATCATCGTCAGTTCCTGAAGTTCTGCGGTCTCGATCTCGCAACGTGTCAGTCAGGCACGTTCCGCGGC
>NZ_JBQUYV010000020.1:0-708 GCF_056314185.1 Sphingomonas sp. DMC8
GCACAAGCTCGATCGGGCGCTGTTCGAAGCCGTGACCGCGCAGCTCAAGTTGAAGGCGGTGACGGTCAAGACCGGCACGCTGGTCGATGCGACTATCATCGCGTCAGCGAGCGAAGACGACGCTGACGCACGCTGGGTGAAGCACAAGGGAAAGCGCGCCGTTCACGGCTTCAAGGCCCATGTCGGTGCCGATGCCGACACGGCGCTGGTCGAGGAAGTCTCCGTTACCTCAGCCAACATCAACGACGGCAGGGCAGGCCCTGAAGCCTTGCCCGACAATCCTGGCGAAGTGTTTGCCGATAGCGCCTACCGCGGCGCGCACTTTCGTGATGCCGTGCGGGCGAAGGGCGGCATTCCCCGGATCGTCGCCACTGGCATGTGGGGCCGCGACGAGAAGGAAACGCTGCGCAAGCTCCACGCGTGGAATCAGCCGATCTACCGCGTGCGTGGCCGGATCGAGAAGATCTTCGGAACCTGGAAGCGAAGTTACGGCCTGCGCCGAATGCGGTGGAGAGGCCTCGCCAAAGCCGCCGCCCAAGTCCACCTCACCGCCACCGCCTACAACCTCAAGCGCACCATGAACATTCTCGCAGCGGCCTGAGATGCACTGCCCCATTCTACAAGCCACGCGCTCCGCCGGCCCCGAGCGAACGCCCCTCAGGTTCAATCAATTTCAACTGCTTACAGCCACCCGCGCACAGGTCTCAT